>DATIWU010000149.1:0-24319 GCA_035519195.1 Gemmatimonadales bacterium | reverse complement strand
CGATCCATGGTCACGCGAGCGCGGTCGGGGAGGAGAAAGTCGGGGCGATCCGAGAACTTCTTGATGAAGCTGAAAATGTAGTCCCACCGGCCGCAGTTCAGACCGGCCGCATGCTCGCGCAGCTCGAAGAGAATCTCGTCCATCTCGAAAGCCGCCAGGATGGTCTCGATCAGCACGGTCGCCCGGATCGTGCCGCGGGCGATCCCAAGAAGATCCTGCGCGGCCACGAACACGTCGTTCCACAACCGCGCCTCGAGATGACCTTCGAGCTTCGGGAGGTAGTAATACGGCCCGCTCCCCTGATCGAGCAACAGCTGCGCGGTATGGAAAAAACACAGCCCGAAGTCGAACAGCGCAGCCGACACCGCAGGCCCATCCACACACATGTGGCGCTCCACCATGTGCCATCCTCGCGGCCGGACGATGAGGGTCGCGGGATTCGGTCCCAGCGCGTACGCCTTGCCGCCCGCGCCAGTGTAGCTGATGGTCCGCCGGACGGCGTCGAGCAGATTCTGCTGCCCTTCCACGGTGTTGGCCCAGGTCGGCGAATTGGCATCCTCGAAATCCGCCATGAACGCCTGGGCGCCCGAGTTCAGGGCGTTGATGATCATCTTCCGGTCGACGGGTCCCGTGATCTCTACGCGGCGATCGCCGAGGTCGCGCGGAATGGGCGCCACCCGCCACTCGGTTTCGCGGATGGCCCGCGTCTCGGACAGGAAATCCGGCATCCGCCCCGCGGCGATGTCACGCTGTCGCGCCGCGCGCAGGCCGAGCAGCTCACGGCGGCGCGGCTCGAAGCGCCGGTGCAGCGCGGCCACGAATTCGAGCGCGCGCGGCGCGAGGATTTCCGCGTCGCCGGGTACCCTGGGAGCCCCGATGACTATTCCAGACACTTGCTCGCGGCCCTCCGTGGCAGCGTGGTGACGCGGTCTGGTCCAATCTGTTCCTGACGGAACGCCCCGGCGGCTAGACCGGTACTACGTCGTCCGAAGCCTGCGGGGTTTCGCTCGGGATAGCTGAAACTTTGGACGCTTTGGAACGTACAACGCGCCGGTACGATGAGGAGCGTATGACGGTTTCCACGAACCGCTGGGGTGGGCTACACGGGCCTGCCGCCCGTATCACGTACGGCCGTGTGCCGGTCGACACGCGCCCGGTGCAATTCGAGCGTCCCGCGCTCGCGCTGCGCGTTTTCAAAAAGATCCTGGGCCTGGTCGCATTCATGGTCGGCCTTCCGGTCGCGTTCGCGGCGCTCACGCTGCATTGGCTCGTTGTCCCGGCCTTCGCGCTCATCGCGACGGGACTCTACTGGATGGTCGGTCGAGGCAGCGAGTACTAGCGTCCGGATGCCAGTCCCGGACCCGGGAAGCCCGATTTCCTGTTGAGCCGTGCCAGCCCCGCTCCCGACACCCGTCCCTTGGCGTAGCCTGATGCCGGATCGTATGCTATCACGCCTATGCGTTGGCTCGTGCTCGCGGTCCTGGTCATGCCACCGCCGGCCCGATCACAAAGCGATCCGCGGATCTACCGGGGAGCGGCACGGCAGCTCGCGATCGCCATTCCGCGCATCCCGGCGGAAATAGCGATCGACGGAGTGCTCGATGAGCCCGTCTGGAATCAGGCGGCGCTGCTCAACGGCTTCAGCCAGTATCGTCCCGTCGACAGCCGCCCCGCCGCCGATTCGACCGAAGTGCTCGTGTGGTACGCACCCGACGCGATCTATTTCGGGATTCGCGCGTTCGAGGCGCACGGTACGGTCGTGCGCGCGACCCTCTCGGACCGAGATAACATCGACGGCGACGACCGGGTGATCCTGCTGCTCGACACCTACGCGGACCGGCGCAGGGCACTGTTGTTCGCGGTTAATCCGTTGGGCGTGCAGGAAGACGGAATCTGGAGCGACGGCGTCGAAGCGGCCGCGGGTGGTCCGACAGCCGGTGGTCGCCTCGATGCTACGATCGACCTGAATCCCGACTTCGTGTACCAATCGCGCGGACGGCTCACGAGCTTCGGATACGAAGTCGAAATCCGCATTCCCTTCAAGAGCCTGCGCTACCAGTCCAGGGACCCGCAGGACTGGGGCTTCCAGGCGCTCCGCGAAACGCAACACACGGGATATGAAGACACCTGGGCGCCGGCGGTCCGTGCGACGGCCAGCTTCCTCAGCCAGTCCGGCACGTTGCGCGGGCTCACGGGCATGCATCGCGGTCTCGTGATGGACGCGACTCCCGAGTTCACGACGAGGGTGAACGGAGCGCCGGGCGTCGAGTCGTACGAGTACACCGGTGAGCCGAACCTCGGCGCGACGCTCCGCTGGGGCGTGACCGATAATCTGACGCTCAACGGCACGGTGAAGCCGGATTTCTCTCAGGTCGAAGCCGACGTCGGCCAGGTGACGACGAACGTCCGCTTTCCGCTGTTCTTTCCCGAGAAGCGCCCGTTTTTTCTGGAAGGGCTGGAACAGTTCGCGACACCGAACCGCTTGATCTACACTCGGCAAATCGTCGCACCGCTCGCCGGAGCCAAGCTCGTGGGGAAGATCGGCGCGACCAACGTTGCCTACCTGGGCGCGGTGGACAGCGCGCCGCCTGCCTCCGGTGATAATCCCATCTTCAACCTGCTCCGGCTACGCCGGGATCTCGACGCCAGTTCGACGGCGGGGCTCGTCTACACGGACCGCATCGAGGGCGGCGCGTACAACCGGGTGTTCGGCAGCGATGTCCGCGCGGTGTGGCGGCGTATCTGGTTTTCGCAGGCGCAGCTCGTCGGCTCGTGGACCCGCGATGCAACCGGCGCCCGGGCCGGTGTGGCGTGGGACGCCATTCTGTTCGATCGCACAGGCCGCGCGTACGGCAATCACGGCGAGCTCGCGGGCGTAAGCCCGACCTTCGAGGCACAGGCGGGCTTCGTGCCCCGGACGGATGTCGTGCAGGCCAGCCTGTTCAATCGCAAGAGCTGGTACGGACACTCGGGGGGTTGGTGGGAGCAGATCACGACGTTCATCGGCTACCAGCCGCTCTGGAAATACGATGAGTTCTTCGCGGCCGGAAGCACGTTCGAGGGCGGGCTGAACAATACCTGGATCGTGAACGCGAAAGGCGGCTGGGGACTGGCGCTGAACGTGAGCGATCTGCACCAGCGCTTCGACTCCGCCGCGTACACATCCTACGCCGTCGATCCGGCGGGGCGGCCGTTCGCGACGCCCGCCGGGCTCTACAATCTGTTCGGCGGACAGGCGACCGTGAATACGCCCAATCGCGCGCTGGCCGTCGCCCTCACGGCCGGGTACGCCGAAGTGCCGATTTTCGCGGAAGCCGCGGCGGGTCGCGAAGCCACGGCACAACTCACGCTCACCTGGCATCCGAACCACGCGCTGCGTGCCGAGCTGCTCTGGAGCCATGATCGGATCACGCGCGCGCGCGACGGCAGCGAGTTCTCGCGCGCGGAAATTCCGCGGCTCAAGCTCGAGTACCAGTTCTCGCGGGCAATCTTCCTGCGCTACGTGGGCCAGTACGATGCCGAGACGATCGCCGCCTTGATCGACCCGCATACGGGCGGGCCGCTCTACGCGTTCGATACCGCAACAGGCCGGTATCTGCCCGTGGCGGCTCGCAACACCAACGAGTTCCGCAACGACTTTCTCTTCTCGTACAAGCCGTCGCCGGGCACCGTGTGCTTTCTCGGCTACGGGGCTTCGCTCGACGAACCCGAAGCGTTTGGGTTTCATCAGATGACACGCACGTCGGACGGGTTCTTCTTCAAGGTGAGCTATCTTTTCCGCACCTAGGTGATCGGGGTATAGAACAGCATGCGTGCCGCGGTTCTCACGAGCATTGTCGCGTCGATCATGCCCTTGATCGCCGCCTCCTGCTCCAACTCGACGGGATTCTACACGGGAGCGCAAACGGCGACGGTGCTCGA
Source organism: Gemmatimonadales bacterium (assembly GCA_035519195.1). Taxonomy (GTDB): domain Bacteria; phylum Gemmatimonadota; class Gemmatimonadetes; order Gemmatimonadales; family GWC2-71-9; genus AG25. The sequence continues at coordinate 20,398 of DATIWU010000149.1, read as the reverse complement.
ATCCGTGGCGCCAGCCGGCGGCGCGACGGGGGTGAGCCCCACCGCCTCAGTCGTCGTCACGTTCTCGAGCTCCACGCGGTCCGGAATGGAGCTGTTTGTCTCGCTGCACCAGGGCTCGGTCACCGGCGCCTCGATCGCACACACCGCCACCTGGTCTCCGGACCACAGCACGTTGATTCTGCTGCCTTCGCCCCCGCTCCAGGCTGGGAAGCAGTACACGGTGCATATCGGCGGCGGCATTCTCGACAAGTTCGGGAACGCGGTCGACATGAGTCAGAACGGGCTCAACCTGGGCGGCCTGTGGGCGACCCCGGCGCTGATGAATGGCAGCGGCGAGACTACGTTTGGCTGGCTGGGGTCGAATGGCGACTACGGACTGCTCTTCACCTTTTCGACGTGAAAAATGGGCGGTCGAGCGGTCAGAGGCGGTAATACGCGGTAGATCTGACGGACCTACGGCCCGCTACCGCTGACTACCGCTTTTTGCGGCCCCGGTCTCCTCGCGAGCCACCGTCGGCGTTGCAAAGGCCGGTCTCGGAACCGCGGGCAGGCCCAGATGCTCGCGAGCGCGATTCAGCGCGTCGTCGATGTTGCCGAGCATGTTCTCCTGACCCACCTCGTCCTGCATGCCCGCCTGCACGAGCGCGACCACGGGCTGGGCGTGCACGTCCGAAAGAATCACGAGCGTCCCCTGTTTCCGGCTCCGCTCGATGAGCCCGCGGAGCTCGTGGAGCGCGGTCGAATCGACGGACAGCACGTGCCGCATCCGTAGAATCAGCACGCGGGGTTTGCGCGCGAGCTGGCCGACGCGATCTCGGAACATCTCCGCGGCGCCGAAGAAGAACGGTCCGCTGATCTCGTACACCTCGACGCCCGGCGGCACGTTGCGGCGGCCGACCCAATTGGGATCTCCTTCGTAGTCGCTCGAGGGCTCGGTAAACTCGTGGGTCAACACGCTGATGTTCGTTACTTCCGCCATGCGCCGCATGAACAGGAACGCCGCGAGCACCATCCCGACCTCGATGGCCACCGTCAGATCGACCACGACGGTGAGCAGGAACGTCGAAAGCAGGACGAGCACGTCGCTCTTGGGCGCGCGCAGCTCGGAGCGAAACGTGCGCCACTCGCTCATCGAGTAGGCGACCACGACGAGAATCGCCGCCAGGGTAGCCATGGGAATGAGCGCCGCCCATTGTCCGAAAACGATCAGGATCAAGAGCAACGTGACACTGTGTACGATCCCGGCGATCGGCGTGCGGCCGCCGTTCTTCACATTGGTGGCCGTGCGGGCGATCGCACCGGTCGCGGGAATGCCGCCGAAGATGGGCGAGGCAATATTGGCGATCCCCTGCGCGACCAGCTCCATGTTCGAGCGGTGCCTCCCCCCGATCATACCGTCCGACACGACGGCCGAGAGCAGCGATTCGATCCCGCCGAGCAGCGCGATCGTGAACGCGGGGCCGATGAGGCCCGCGACACGCCCGGGCGTGACGGCAGGGAGTGAAGGCGCGGGGAGCATGCCGTGAATCGCGCCGAACCGTGAGCCGATGGTCTCGACTGGCAGGTGAAACACGCGCACCAGAGCCGTGGTCGCGATCAGCGCCACGAAGGGGCCCGGAATACGACTTCGGGTCCTGGGCCAGAGCACGATCGTCCCGAGCGCGAGCGCCGCGATTCCCATCGCGGCCGGGTTGACCGACCCAAGATTCGCTCCAAACGCCGTCCAGCGATCGAAGAAGCCGGCCGGCACCGGGCCCATCCGCAGCCCGAGGAAATCCTTGATCTCGCCCGAGAAAATGATCAGGGCGATGCCGCTCGTGAACCCGAGCGTCACGGGATAGGGAATGAACTTGATCGCGCCGCCGAGCCCCGCGAGTCCGAACGCGACCAGGATCACGCCGGCCATGACGGTCGCGATCAGGAGCCCATCCAGTCCGTGCCGCTGCAGAATGGTCGCGACAATGACCACGAAGGCGCCGGTCGGACCGCCGATCTGGACTCGCGATCCACCCAGCGCGGAGATGATACAGCCCGCGATGATCGCGGTGTAGAGCCCTCGTTCGGGAGTCACCCCGCTCGCGATCGCGAACGCGATCGCCAGGGGGAGCGCCACGATGCCGACGATGATGCCGGCGGTGACATCGCTCGCGAATTGTCGTCTGGTGTAACCCTGGAGCGTCGTGACGAGCTTCGGGACCAGCACAGGCCGTCCTTGCCGGGGGAAAGGGCGGCGCAATATAAAAAGCGAACTATGAAGACTTCATGAGGGCGCGCCCGCGGTACGCTTCTTCCCATGCCACCGGAACAGTCTGCCGCACATCGGGAGGAGAGCGCGTGGCCAGCACACCGTCGACTTCCAACTGAAAGAAGACTACCAGCAGCTTCAAGATGGATTCACGTGCGCCGAGGCAGATTCCGCGCGAGGTCAAAAGGAGGAGTTATGCGTCTCGCACTGGTATTGATCGGTCTGGCGCCGTTCGCGATTGGAGCGTGCGCGGTGCATCCGGCAGGACCGGCCATGGATTGCTCGTATAATGCCGGCGGGGCGACCACGCGGGGCTCGTCGGTCGCAAACTACATGCTCTGCACTCCGAGCCCGGTGATTCAAAGCGAGCAGGCCGTCGCAGAGTAGCCGGCCCGCCACCGAACCCGTAACACAAAGCCCCCACTTCTGGGGGCTTCTGTGTCGCCAGTCACCCAGGCGCTATGCCGGGGCACTCCGGCTCGGTGTGTTTGCGTCCTGTCCGGAAAGGGTTTCGAAATACCGCTCGTGCCACGCGATCGCGAACACGTGGCTGCAGCGCGGGCAGAGCTGCTCCTCCACTTGCTGGGGCGGGAGCGGGACGCGCTCGCTGCATCCCGGGCACACGATATAGCCGCGCTGGAACACGACCGGCGTACGCGCCGCAACCTTGGGATTTCGGAGGACCGTCCACTCGGTGGGGCGCACATCGCGCATGTCGAGATAGGGTCGCGGGACAGCGATGGGCTCGATTCCTTGGACGTGGAGCACGGCTTCAAGCGGCGTGTGCGACAATACGCGATACCAGACGCCCCGGCGGAGCGGCACGTCAGCGGAATTTTTCAGCCTGGCCCAGAATTCGTTGTTCTGCACTCGGCACCTTGATGGCGTGAGGCACACGATGCGCAGGTCAGCGCCGCTGGTCAAGCGGTACCAATGGGCAAAGCCAACCGGTAGAAATCCCAGTACGAATCACTTATACCATTCAGCCACTCCGCCGTGATGCGCGCACGCGCCTTCGCCTTGCTTGCTCTGAGAGTACGTCCCGTCGCTGCACTTCGCGCTTGCCCCAGCCGGAGCACCGGCGGGCCGGGGCACGGAGGGCGCCTTCGCGCCGCCCTCGCCGGCCACCGATGGCGCTGGGGTCTTGGGAGCGGGACTCAGCGCCTCGGCGACCCCGCCATGACCCGAGCAGGCGCCCTGGGAGGACGCCGCTTTCGAATAGGTCCCGTCCTTACACTTCGCCGTCGCGCTGGCCGGAGGCAGCTTCTCGGCGACCCCGCCATGATTGGAGCACATCCCCTTCGCGCTCGTAGCGGTGCTGTAGGTGCCATCCTTACACTTCGCTGTGGCGTTCGCTGGTATCTGTCCGACGAGACCGGGTGTCAGGAATCCGCCCACCAGAAGCGAGACGAGCAGCCGAGTGCCGTGCATGGAAGTCCTCCCGGACCAAGGTCGTGGTATCGCTCTCGAATACTGGCGCGAACCTACGTGCGAAAACGGCCCCTTGCTACGGCACTCGAGTCCACACCAGTTGCCGCTGATTCACCATCACGGCCCATGGGCCTTGCAACAACGGTAAGATTCACACAATAACGACAAGTGACGAGTTGAGCATGGCCTACGTGAAATCGTCCATTTGCTTCAAGTGCGGACGCCCGATCGACCCGAGTTGGCCCAACTACACGGTTGACGCGCAGACGAAAAAGCCGATGCACCGCAGATGTCCTTCGGACCCTCCGCCACCGCAGTGGAAGCCGAGCGACGGAAACCCATGAGTCGGCGAAGCCGCGAAGAACGGAGGACCTCGACCGCCTTCGTCTCGACGCGGACCGGCCTCCGTTTCCTCTGGAAGGCAGGGCAGGAGATCCAGCTCACGAGTGCAACTTAGGGTCTCTAGTCATCGTCATCATTTTCATCATTGTCCTGATCGTGATCATGATGTCCGCGGCGGTAGTGCGAGGCGATCATTGATCGATCGTAGTCATGATCATGATGATCTTCGTGATAGCCGTCGTCCTCGTTCTCGAACCAATCCTCCCGCCAATGGGGCCGACTGAACGACGCCTGCGAGTTCTGTAGCCAATGTGGGGGGAACAGATGCGTTGCCGGTGTAGCGGGACTCGCAGCGGCGAGGGCGCTCGCCTTTGACGATCCGCCAGCTAACGCGGCTGTTTGCAACCCGACGATTATCGCCGCCGCTGCAACTGGAACAGTCCAGGAGGGGAACAGTTCTCCAAGCCGCCGCTTCACGCTCTTCATCGCTCGCTCTCCTCGGTGGAATCGGCCTGCGATCTCAGCGCCTAACGATGCACGCGGTTCCGGTGATATCCCGCGCAACAACGCATCAATTGCGGCCACGTCTGGCGGTGGCTCATCGTCGGGTAGTGTAGGCATTGGTATTCCCTCCCTGCCCTATCAGATAAGGGGTCGGTTCAAAAGGTTGCGGCAGAGGGGAGGCACTCAGGAAAGAAGATCCAGGGAGCGGGGATTGTAGGCGTTGGATGTCATTGGTGTTGAGGAGAAACGCTTTCTGAAGTCCAACCTGTGAAGCGTAGGGATCGCTACGTCGTTGCGTTGTAAAGTGACCCGGGCGGGTCTCGAACCCGCGACCTACGGATTAAAAGTCCGTTGCTCTACCAACTGAGCTACCGGGTCGGGCTATACTGCGGTTGAACTTAGCGGGCGTCTCGTCGGATCAACAACGGCCGCCGGAGTCATGCCTCGCTCGCCGGTCCGATGGAGAGCATAATCCAAAACACCCACAGCAGCACGAGCAGAGCGAGGCCGACGATCGGAAGCCACCACGAAATCATTGCCGTGCACGCGTAGGCCGCCATGCCGACCCTCGTCCGCCGGTTCATCTTGCGAATCTCCTCCCTGTTTACCTCGGGCCGTCCCAGGTACACCGGCGACTGCATGGTCGCTCCCCAGACCAGAAACGCGGCATTCACGCCCACCGCGTAAAGCGCATAACACATCACGCCCACCGACCTGAGCGGTGTGTCGACGTACCTGGCCAAGAGCGCTGTCGGGAATGGAATGAACGTGATCAAGAGGAGCAGCAGGCCGTTGGCATAGAGAAACGGCTTGGACGTCCGGCACAACGGATTCCCGTCGGACATACCCTAATCCGGAAAAAGATGCGGAAGAATATGGTGACTCCGCGCGCCGTTCGATTTCTTGACACTGCCTAAGAAATAGCCACGCATGTTGCGGCAACCGATGGATGCTGCGACCGCTACCCCATCAGGCCGATCACGAGCGCGGTGTGATATGGCTCGGCCGATCAAGCGTAACCACAAGTAATCTAATCGGTTAGATACTGTGCCTCAGAGAGGGCACCGCTCTTGCCCCGTAGCCCGCTCCGTTGTACGTGCCTCGTCCATCTCCCGGAGGGATGACAATGGAGGCGCAGCGCGGTGATTATGGGAAATTGATGCTCGGTGATCGGCACGGCTTCGCCCTGGAAGCGACCGTGTTGATCCTCCTGATGCTCTCGGTCCTGATGGTCGTTGCGCTCGCGGGCGTCACGACCACGACCCGGACCGCGAATCTCGACTACCGCGACTCGCGCGCGTTCTACGCATCCGAGGCCGCTGCGGAAGGGATCATGTCGCAGCTCGAGACCCGTCTGCTGGACGGCTCGCTCCAGGATTCCGACTACGCCGCGCTGACGGCGCCCAGCGTCCCGGGCTTTGCGGTGGACAGCTTCAACGTCGCGAAGGTTGGCGGGATCCTGTTGGAGACGATTGCCAACGGGCCGTACACGGGTCTCTACTCGTCGACCCAGAACATCGACATCTACACGTCCGTGAAGGACGCCGCGGGAGACCGCAGCGCCAACATCGTGTCCGTCAAGGCGCAGTCGATTCCCCTGTTCCAGTTCGGCGTGTTCTACGACGCCGACCTCGAGTTCGACCCCCTGCCGCCGATGACCATGGGTGGTTGGGTCCACTCGAACGGGAACATTTACGCGACGTCACCCAATCTGTACTTCACGTCGATGGTGACGACGCCGAATCTATTCGTGCACAATGACAAGTACATGAATTACCCGTCTACCGGCGTGTACATCGCGAACGCGAGTGGCACGCTCAAGCAGGTGACGTTCGACAGCCGCACCGTGCCGAATTACGCCACCTTCAAGCAGCAGAGTCATACCACGTTCGACGACCGGCTGAAGACGGCCGCATACGGGGTCGACTCACTCAAGGTTCCGCTGCCCGCGGGCGTCCCGCCGCTAGCCGTGATTCAGCCGCGGCAGGCGGGTGACAACTCGCTGCTCGTGGGCGCCCGGCTCGCCTGGAAGGCCGACTGGTACATCGTCGTTCCGCTCAACACCGTCGCGGCGGGCACCTGCCCCACGATGAACTCGACCCGTGGCGCCGGGCTCGCCGTGCCGACCGGCACCGATTGCCAGAACATCTTCAAGTGGACCTGGGAAGCGTTCTTCGAGGGCCGCGAGCGGCGCTATGTGGACGTGCTCGACATCGATATCAGCCAGCTCGCCGTCTGGGTGGCCAAGGCGCCGGGGGCGAACATCACGCAGGTCATGTACGTCACGTTCAGCGGCACCGCCCCGCGCAACGCCACGACCGACGCGCACAATGACAACATCCGCCCGGTCGTTCGGCTCGTGAATGGCTTCAAGCTGCCGAACGCGTTCTCGTTCGCGACCGACCGGTCACTGTACGTGAAGGGCAAATACAATTCCACCACGTGGGTGCCGGCGACTTTGGCGGGCGACGCGATTACGATCCTCTCGTCCAACTGGGCCGATGCGTCGCACGGCTGCACGGCGTACGACACGACGAAGACGGTGCTCCGGAAGGTGGGCAGCGTAAACGGCGTGTGCAACGGGTTCACGCCCAACGCGGCTGCCATCGACTCGGTGTACGCCGCGATTCTCTCGGGCCATTCGCCGTCGACCTGCGACTACACCCTGCCCGGCTGCACCAACCCGAAGCCCGGCGGTGAGCTCGAGAACTTCTTGCGCTTCCTCGAGGACTGGAACGGCATCAATCTCGTGTATGCCGGTTCGCTCGTGTCGTTGTCGTTCACCCAGTTCTTCCATGGGGCGTTCCTCGACCCCAATACGGCGGGCAATGCCGACTGGTACTACAACCCGCCGAACCGGAATTGGACGTTCGACACGCGGTTCAGCAATCCTGTGAACCTGCCGCCGGGGACCCCGACCGTTGGGAACGTGATTCACACCGCGTTCCGGCCGGTGTACTGAGGCGACGCGGGTGATCCCGGATATGCGCAAGGGGTTCACGCTGATCGAGATGATGGTGGTGCTCGTCATGGTCGCCATGATGCTGTCGATCGTCGTGCCGATCATGCACTCGAGCCCCTCGCAGAACGTCCGGGCGGCGGCGAAGCAGCTCGGCCGCGATCTGGAGCAGGCGCGCACCCGCGCCCTGGCCAGCAAGAGCTCGCTCGAGATCGTCTTCAACACCTCCGGGAACTCCTACACGGGATACCTGGATACGGATCGGAACGGGCTGTTCAACGAGAACACGGCGGAGATGCAGGCCGCGGCAGGCGGCTTTCCCGTGAAGCTGCCGGGCGGCATCTCGTTCAATCGGGGCACGGCGTCGCGTGTTCCGGGCGACACCACGAGCTCGAGCGCGGTCTCGTTCACCAACAACCGGCTCACGTTTGCGACGAACGGCATCACGACGCCGTTCGGGACGGCGGGAACGATCTATCTCGCCAGCACCCTCAACACCGGCATCGTGGCGGCGGTGACCGTCTCCGGCGCAGGATCGCTGCGGGTCTGGCTGTACCAGGGAGGGGGGAACTGGCAATGAGACCGCAAAATCGCGAGGCGGGTTTTACGCTGCTCTCGGTCATGCTGGCCGTCATGTTGCTCTCCGTCGGTGTGCTGGGAGTGGTTCGCACCCAATCCTTGGTGCTGTCCGCGCATACCGCCGCGGCCACGCGCACCGGCGCCCTCGAGATCGCGCGGGCGTACCTCGAAGACCTGCGCTCCCGTGATCCCGGCACCTTGCAGACGGAAGCGCCCGTTCAGGTGGACGAAACCGGCGTGGTGAACACCCAGGGACGTTACACGCGCTCGGTCCAGGTTCAGAGTGTGTCGTCGAGCCTCGTGCGCGTCACGGTCACGGTCACCACGCCGACCAACAAGAACGGCGTCTCGCTGATGACCATGGCGTTCGTGAACCCGAACCCGACCTGAGGATGACACCGATGCCGCGGCTCAAGAACCAGGGCTTCACCGTGGTCGAGCTCGTGTTCGCGCTCGCGGTAGGACTCATCGTGCTCACCGGCGCGCTGTCGGTGCTGGTCACGACCTACAAGAGCTCGGGCGGCGGCGAGGTGCGCGAGGAGGTCTACCGCAACGCGCGCTTCGTAGGCATGTCGCTCGAACGGGATCTCCAGACGACGGGCGTCGGGATCAATACCACGTCGTCATTCGGCACGCTGGCGGTGTGGAACGATACCATCGTCACGCTGCGCATCCCCTATTCTCCCAACCAGGCGCCGGTGCACAACCTCGTGCCACCGGCCGGGACGAACAACCCGCTGGCCGCGGGCGGGACGTGCGGAACGTATTGCGTGGACGTGCAGAAGGGGCCCGGCGCGTTCGATCTGAAAGCGGGCGACCTCGCCCGGCTCCAGGTCGCGAGTACGCTGCGGCTGATCCTCGTGAGCGGCGTGGTAGTGAAAGACACCGGGACCATGAGCGTCACGTTCACGTCGGACACGTTCCTGCTTCACAATTGGGCGGGTCTGGCCCAGGGGCTGAAGCTCGATCGCTACGCCACCTTCGTGCAGAAACTCTCGCCGGTGGTGTTCTGGGATCAGTCGAACCAGGTGTGGCGCGCCGAGCAGGTCAACGTGGGGGGATCGTTGAAGGGAGCGGTCATCGCCTACAACGTGCCGACCCTCAAAGACTCGCTCATTTTCGCGAACAGTCTCGTCGCGGCCTCAGCCGACCCCACGGGCGTCGACACGACCCGGACGTTCGACAAGGTGACGGGCGTCGTGATTCACGCGACGGCAACCGCCAGCCGCCCGGACCCGCGGATCAATTCGGGGCAGCTGTTCAAGCACTCCTATGCCTGGCGGTTCTCGCCGCGTAACCTGATGTGGCGGTACGAGGCGCTGCACTAGCCACCGAGAGCCCGCTCCTTGAGAGTGGGCTCTCGTCGTCATTGAACAACTCGAACGTCGGTGAAGTCCTTCACCAGCACTCGGTCACGGACCCGTGACCGTGACTTGTCCCAGATCTAACGCGTTGTTCGTCTCGTCGGACTCCGTGACCGTGGCCGTGTATGCCGGATCAACGACCGCAATTACATGATATGTGCCCGGCGGAGCCGGCACCTGCAATGGCGGCACCACGTACGTCGCTGAAGGAGCGAGTCCAATGACGTGGACAAAAGCCTCGAGACCTAGGACGCAGCCGCTCTGCGAGCTCGTCGTGGACAGGCACACCCCGACATTGAATTGTCCGGCGCTGCCACCGCCCTGATTGACCACGGCGAAACCCGTTGAGTTAACGACGCCGTTCCCCCCAGTAGCAATGGGCCGGGAACCGGTGAATGTCAGGTCGGGGAACGGATTTGTAATGCCTATCGTAACGATGATGGTTTGCGGCGGGGCGAGCGGCGAACCCACACGCACGGCCGCCGTGTATCTAGGCAGCAGCAGATCACCAGGAGTCTCGATGAGCGTGAGCTGCGCCGGAGTGGTTGTGCTATTCAGGGTGGCACTGAGCCACCCGCTCGCGTCGGAACCATATTCAATACTCACGGCCAGGTCGGGTACGGGCACTCCGCTCGTACTCGTCACATCAATCGTCTGAGTTTGGGATGTCCCGTGGTATCCCAGGGTTACGTCAACGCTCCTCGAAGAAAGAACGAAGGAAGCCTGCCCCACCAGCAACACTACGGCGATTGACACGGGCTGGCTCGCATCCGGGGAATTGAGGGTCACTGTCGCTTGATAGAACCCGGCCGCCAGCGTTGCCGTTGCTACGCCGAGCGTCACGTTCGTGGGCGCGGTGGGTGAGTCGAGTGCAGCCGACAGCCATCCTGTCGGTTGCCCGCTCTGGTAATTCACAGCCACGGCAAGGTCACTCAGCGTTCCCCCGCCAGTGTTGCTGACCTGTATCACCCTGCTCGGGGGGGCTTCCCCGCCCACGAGCGCGGTGAACACCGCAGTAACATCAGACACACCGATGGCGGGCCCAGTAGCCCGGTCGCGAATGTCGGCCGCGACCACCACATAGACGGTAAACGACGTGACCGATGCGTCCACGTCGAATCCCACAGTGTGCGCGGTGGTTGTCGCTCCGGCGGGAATCGTGGGTCCGAACCCCTCCCAGCGATAGCAGTCGCTCGGCGGCGTGAGTGGCACGCACGCGCCGTCATTGAAGAAATTCCACGGCGCGCCATCCCAGTCGTCGCTCGGTACGACCTTCAGGCCAAACAGGCCCGCCGGATCGGTACTGAAGGGAAACGCGACGACCTGACCTGCGGGTGGCGCAGGGAAGCTCGCCGCGACGAGATCGGAGCGCAGTAATCGATTCGTCAGTGCGAGATCGAACCGGACGCGCACTCGCCGCAACGCCGAGGGCGTTCGGGTGACATTGCCGATCACAGCGGTGACTTCATTGCTCCCGACGAGCGCGAAGCGGACGCCCGTGGCGCTCCCTCGTGCCGCACTCAACTCGACCTGGCGCACGGTCCCCGCGGCGACGTCCACCGTCAGCGCCACGGCTCGCTGCTGCAACGCGAGGTACGCAGGGTCCGGCGAGACCGGCGGTTGTTCACAGCTGCTGTAGGCAAGGAGCACGAACAGCGCCGCCAGACGATGGGAGTGACGGTTCGGGTTCATCGCTGCCTCCTCGAGAAGGAGCTGCGGCGCGGGGAGCGTACCTGTACCGCCGCCACGAGAGCCCGAACAATGCAGTACGATGCGTCAGAATGGCGTCAGATTGAGGCCGCCTTGAGAATCGGATCGGAAGGGGATTCGTTCAGTGCGGCAGCTTTAAAAACAACTCGCCTTCGAACGACGTCACCTTCACGCCGTGCTCCTCGCGAGCGCCGTTCAGCTGCGTGAGGGAGAGCAACGCCCGCGTGTCGCCCGCGCCTCCCTCCCATTGGAGCGCGGCTCGCGTGAGCGACCGACTCGGCTGACCCGGGCCTATCGTCACAGAATCCGCCATTTCCGCAAGCGGGATTTCGAGTAGCACAGCGCCGTCCCGCGTCACGTGCAGGCTCGTGCTGTCCGCACCGAGCTTCACAAAGGTGGTGCCCGTGACCCGCAGGGAATCCCGCAGCTTCCAGCGCGACAGGGACATGGCATAGTCGTACCCCGCGATCCCAAGCGCCTCGGATGGTGGCTGGGCGTAGAAGCCGAACGAGCGTCCCTGATTGAGCTCCCCGCGCGGGACGTACGGCACGTGGAGCGCAGCCAGCAGCGTTTGAGCGCCCGCTTCGCCCTTTCCGCTGCGGGCCAGCAAGTGCCTGAGCGAATCCGTGAGCCATGGCTCGATCGACCGGCTGCCGTGGGTTTCGAACAAGTATCGGAAGCCGGCGCTCAACTCGCGCCGGTCGTCGAGCGACACATCGCGCGTCGCGGGTACCAGCACGCCGTTCACGAGGAGGGCGTCGCGCAGCAGCACATCGCGGACTCGTCCCGTCTGGTTCGTGCGTGATACCGAATAGGCTCCCCATGGGCCCGCGAACGTGATCAGCGCGACACCGGCAAGTGACGCCGGAATCAGCTTGATGCTGCGCGACCGGGACACGGAGTAGTAGACCGCGATCCCCGCGAGCCAGACCGACAGCACGATAAGGAAGTAACGGGGCTCAGTGAGCCCGTATTGCGCCACGCGCTTCCCGATCGCGAACCACAGCATCACGATCGACGGGATGAGTGCGACATAGAACCCGCGCGTGAACCGCTTGACCCACGCGTACTCTGCTTCCGTCTCGAGCGGATACACGAGCAGCCACGACAGCGTCCCCACGGTCGCCACGCTCGACACGAGATATCCAATCCAGCCGCTGGGCCATTGGCGGGTGATCAGCACCTTCCCGAGGTACAGGGTGAGGATCAACAGGTACAGCGCGACGATCGGCACGAGGATGTACTGCGTGAAGATTCGCAGCCCGGTGGGGTAATCGTGCCAGCTGTCGAGCTGCGCCAGGTCCTCGGGCACACCGCTCACGAACACCCACGTGTTGAACACAAACGCGATCGTGATCCACAGACGCGCGTAGGCCTGGCCCGGCACGTGAACGCCGAACAGCTTGTCCACCGCGAGAAGCGCGATCGCGAGACCGGCGTAGAGCACCGCCGAGTACAACGCCGCGGTCAGAAACCGGAGCAACAATCCCTTGTTGTAGTGCCAGAAGCCGTTCGCTTCGGCATAGCCGGCATACGGCAGGAATGCCACGAGCAGATGGAACGCGACGGAGAGCTGCGCGTAGCGCAGCGCCTGCACCGGCGTCGACCAGCTGGGCCAGGCTGCCCACACCGCCGCGAGTACCAGCACGCCCAGCGCCGGGATCGCCGCCCGCCCGCGTGCCGTCCGCGCGCGGCGTTCGGCGACGAGCGTGAGCGCGAACAGGAGCGAGAACCCCAGCACGGCCGAAAGGAACAGCCGAACGTGATCCGGCGAGTCATGGTGGTCGTTTACCATGGACATGCCGGCATAGGCGGCGACGCAGCTCGCGGCGAGGACGTAGGGAAAGCGGCGAGCACTCGCAAGCGCGGCCGTCACGACGAGGCTGATACTGGGGAAGCGCATGGGCGGCTCCCACAATGGGGGCGCTCGCTCCCCGCGACAAGGCCCAGGACGGTTAGTTTTCGCACGATGCCCAAGAACACCAGCGCCCCCACCCCCACCCCCACCCCCGCCCCCGCCCCCCCGACCGCGACATCGCTCACGAGCGGGCGCGAGGCGTTCGACCGCCAGGCCTGGGGTGAGGCCTACAAGCTGCTCACGGCTGCCGATCGCGCCGCGCCACTCGGGCCCCCTGACCTCGAGCGGCTCGGGCTCGTCACGCACCTGCTCGGCAAGTCGGCCGAATCGCTGGAAGTTCTCGGTCGCACGCACCAGGCCTACCTGGCCGCGGGCAATCCGATCCGCGCGGCGCGTGCCGCGTTCTGGCTGGGATTCGAGCTGGTGAATCGCGGCGACGTGGCGCAGGGCGGCGGTTGGCTCGCCCGCGCGCGCCGGCTGATCGACGAGGCGCGCACCGAATGCGCCGAGCAGGGATATCTGCTCCTGCCCGATGCCATCCGCGCTACGCGGGAAGACCCGGCAACGGCGCTCGGCTTGTTCCAACGCGTGCATCAAATCGGGACCCGGTTCCACGAGCCTGATCTCACGACATTCGCGCTCCTGGGACAGGGTCGCGCGCTGCTGCGTCAGGGGGAAACTCGCCGTGGCATGGCGCTGCTCGACGAGGCGATGGTCGGCGTCGTTGCCGGCGAGGTGACGCCCCCCGTGGTCGGCGCGATGTTCTGCAGCCTGCTCGACGCGTGTCACGAAGTGTTCGACATGCGCCGGGCGCACGAGTGGACGACGGCGCTGACCGCATGGTGCGCGGCGCAGCCCGAGGTGGTGCTGTACCGCGGCCAGTGCGCGGTGCGCCGGGCCGAGCTGATGCGACTGCACGGAGAATGGCAGGACGCGCTGGCGGAAACGGTGCGCGCGCGGGAATGGCTGTCGGACCCACCGGGACAGCAGGGCCTCGTCGCCGCGGTCTATCACGAGGCCGAGATCCAACGCCTGCAGGGGCGATTTGGCGACGCCGAGGCCTTATACCGCCAGGTCAGCGCGCTGGGTCGAACCCCGCATCCGGGGCTCGCCCTGCTCCGTCTGGCCCAGGGACAGCTCGATGCGGCGGCGACGGGAATCTCCGCCGCGCTCGACGAGACCCGCGAACCGCGGCCCCGCACCTTGATGCTGGCGGCGCAGGTGGAGATCGCGCTCGCAAATGACGATACCAAGCACGCGCGCCGGGCGGCGGACGAATTGTCACGCATCGCGGCGCAGCTCGATGTGCCGTACGTTCATGCGCTTGCCGCTCAGGCCAAGGGCGCGCTGCTCCTGGCGGACGGCAAGGCGCAGGCAGGGCTCGGCCTGCTCCGCACCGCGTGCGGCGCCTGGACCGAGCTCGGGGCGCCGTACGAGGCGGCGCGGGTGCGGGTGCTCATCGCCCGCGCCGAGCGCAAGGCCGGCGATCCCGATACCGCCGACCTCGAAATCGCGGCGGCCCGGGACGTCTTTCGCCGGCTGGGAGCAACGGCCGATGCCAACGCGCTCGAACCCGCCACGCCTGGCAGCGATGATAGCGGACTCACCGGCCGCGAAGTGGAAGTATTGCGGCTCGTGGCCTCGGGAAAAACGAACCGCGCGATCGCGACCGCCCTCGCGATCAGCGAGAAAACGGTGGCGCGTCACGTGAGCAACATCTTCCTCAAGCTGGGCATCAAGAGCCGCACGGCGGCGGCGGCCTACGCCTTTCAGCACGAGCTGACCAAGGGGCGCGCCCCGACTACATAGAATTACCCATTCCGCGCCTGCCACTCCCGCTGGTTAGTTCGCCCGATGCGGGCGTTTCATGCTCACCCCGATATTCGCGTCGACCCTGAACCATCACTGCGGCGCACAGCGCGAAAGCGAGGCGACCATGAGACACGAGCAATCTGTCGAACACAGCGACGTATTGATCATCGGCGGTGGACAGGCGGGGCTCTCGATGGGTTACCACCTCAAGCAGCGGGGCGTGCGGTTTCGGATTCTCGATGCCGGCCAGCGCACCGGCGACGCGTGGCGCAACCGCTGGGATTCGCTCCGGCTCTTCACACCGGCGCGGTACGCCGCGCTCGACGGCATGCGGGTCCCGGCCGACCCGAGCGCCTACGTCACGAAGGATCAGATGGCGGACTATCTCGAGGCATACGCCCGGCGGTTCGAGCTTCCCATCGAAACCGGCGTCCGGGTGGACAGCCTGTCGCGAGTGGACGGGAAATTCGTCGCCACCGCGGGTGAGCGCCGTTTCGAGGCCGATCAGGTCGTGGTCGCGATGGCGAATTATCAGGTTCCGCGCGTACCGCCCTTCGCGCGCCAGCTCGATCCCGAAATCGTCCAGCTACACTCGACGGCGTACCGCAATTCCGGTCAGCTGCGGGAAGGCGGCGTGCTCGTGGTCGGTGTGGGGAACTCGGGCGCGGACATCGCGCTCGAGGTATCGCGCACCCATCTCACCTGGCTCGCGGGCAAGGAATCGGGGTTCATTCCCTTCCCCATCGATACGTGGTTTTCGCGCCACGTGGCGCTGCACATCGTCCGGTTCATCGGACATCACGTGCTCACGCTCGACACGAAAAAAGGTCGCGCGCTCCGCGCGAAGGCGCTGCACGCGGCCGCTCCGCTCGTACGCGTGAAGCCGAAGGATCTCGTCCGCGCGGGCGTCGAGCGCGTGAGCCGCGTCACGGGCATTCGGGACGGACGTCCGGTGCTCGAGGACGGCCGGCGACTCGACGTCGCGAACGTCATCTGGTGCACCGGATTCGATTCGGGATTTTCCTGGGTCAAGCTGCCGATCTTCGACGCGCACGGCGACCCTCGCCACGAACGCGGGGTAGTGAAAGAAGCGCCGGGGCTCTACTTCGTCGGGCTGCATTTCCTCTATGCCATGACCTCGGCGACCCTCACCGGAGTGGGGCGAGATGCGTCGCGGATTGCGGATGCGGTCGTCGCTTACGCTCCGTCCCGCGAATCGCTCCCCGTTCGGGGAATAGCGCACGGGCGCCGCTCTGCCGAAATCATTCTTCCGGTGGGTTCTGTATGACGATCCTTCGGAAGGAGTCACTATGCGCAGTCTTGCAAGCATCCTCGGTGTCGCCGCATTCGCGTTCGCCTGCAGCTCGAGCTCAACCTCGTCCGCCGCCAATTGCGCGTCGAGCGGCGCGGCGGCGACGATCTCCGCCAGCGATGGGCTGACATTCGGCCCGAGCAGCGCCACCATCACGCACGGCCAGTCGGTCTGCTGGCAGAATACCGGCGCCATCGCGCACACCGTCACGTCCAACGACAATACGTCGTTCAACAGCAATCTCGCGGGCGGGGCGATGTTCCAGCACACGTTCCCCACCGCGGGCGCGTTTCCGTACCGGTGCACTATTCATCCGGGAATGGCGGGAACGATCACGGTCAACTAGCGGCGCGAAACCTGCACAAGGCGACAGCCGACACCCACCTCGAGCACACCGCATGACGATGGGCCTGCTGGCTGTTTCGATTGTGCTGTTCGTGTTTGCCACGTTGAACGCCTGGTGGCGCTCCGATCGTCGGACGGCCAGGAAAGCCGCACGCCGGCGGCGGCCGCTGCCGCGCTAACGCCGCCAGGCGCGCCGGCGCGCGCGCGCAGGGATGGGAGCCGGCGTTCGGGCCGCGAGATAGGCATGCAGCGCGTCGGCCGTGACCACCCAGGCGCGGCCGTGTTTCATGGCGCGCAGCCGGCCCGAGCGAACCAGCCGCCGAACGGCGCGGATGTTCAGGCCGGTTTCGCGCACCACATCCAGCAGCGTGAGCCACGTCACGCGAGTCCCGGCGCGCCGGGGCGGATCGGCCGTCGTGTCGAGGCCATCGGGGGCGTGCGCGGCGCACAACTCCGTCTCGCCAATGGCGTGCGAGCCGCACAGCAGGCACAGGTTCACGGCATGAAAACTAGCTTCCCTCACCTATCGGCGTTATCGTCGATTTTGGACCCGGGCGAACGCCTACCTAACATGGGCCGGGCCGCCCGGCTGGGGAAATTCGCCAATGGCTATCGCGCTGTATCTCGGAGCCGTCGGAGCAGGACTGGCGCTCATCATCTGGGCCGCCTCGACCCTGCGCACCGACCCGCGCGGCTATACCCATATCGCGACGTGCGTCCAGATGGCGGATGCCACCCGCGCCCGCACGGTGCTCGAGCGGAAGGGCATCGGCGTCGTTCTCGACGATCACCGCCACCGCCACTCGTGGTGGGCGGGCGTGCGGAGCGAAGGCCCGGTCAGGCTGCTCGTTCCGGAGAACCGGGTGGGCGAAGCGGTAGACGCGCTGCATGCCCTCGTCGCGGAGGAGCGGCGCGCGCGCTACATGCGCCTCGTATCATGACGATTGGAGGGCACGTATGAAAGAGGAACGCCTCGCGAACAGGGACAGGACCTGATGCTCTCACGCGTTGGCCTTGGGGGTGCTGCGGCCATTCTCGTGCTCAGCGCCTGTCATACGATCCGCCCGGTTTCCCCGGCACAGCTCACGCCCAGCGATGCTCCCGCTCGCCTGTGGGTGACGCTCGACGACCAGTCCGTGATGGCGCTCGATCAGCCACTCGTCAACGGCGACACCCTGACCGGCATGGTGCATGGCGAGCCGCAGCAGATCCTGCTGGCGAGCACGACCAAGCTCGAGGCAAATCAACCGGCGCCGATTCGCACCGCGGCGCTCCTGACCGCCGCCGGCGCGCTCTTCATCGGTGGCCTGTTGTACATGGAGAGTCGTCCGGATGTTGGAGATGCGCAGTACTGCTCGCACTCCTTCGGCAATCACCCAATGCCGTTCACGCCTTGCTGCACCGGCCAGGATCCGTCGGCCTGCCCCTGAACGCATCCCTCGACCGAGACCCGAGCAGCTCCGTGATTGACTCTAGGACACAGGATTAGTCCCGCCTACTTCACCGCGAGGCGCGTTCCTTTACCGCAGGTTCTTCACGTTGGAAAGTGAACAGCGCCCACACCGGACGGTGATCGCTCGCGCCGCGCGCGTCCTCTACGCCGGTCCTCGTGTCCGCGTGCGCCGCTGGTTCGAGGCCACGCGCGAACACATGATCCCAATTCCACCAGTGCACGGTGGAGCGGTTGTGCCGCGTGATCCACACGTATCCGGCGTCCTGGAACGTCTGGCCGACGTCGTGGCTGTTCGCGTCTCCCGCGATGACCACGCGGGGATACGAGTCGGCGGCGGCGAGAATCGCACGTGCCTGATCGCGCTTCGAGCCGGCGCCGACATCCACGAAGGTCCCGAGATGCATGCTGTAGACCCGGACCGGCACGCTGTCCACGAGGATTGTCACGCCCGTCGCGATCCGCTGTGACTTATCGAAACGTCCAAGGTGCGGCAGGATCACTTTTTCGTCGTCGATGATCGGCCAGCGCGAGAGCACGGCCTCGCCAAAGTCACGATGATTCCGGGCAATCGACGCGGGATAGTACACGTAGTACATCCCGAGCGCGTCGGCAATCTGACGAGTGGCGGGAGCATCCATTTCCTGCAACGTGATCACGTCGGCGCCGGCCAACGGCGCGGCCGTTTGCAGCAGGCGGATGGTGCTGTCGACGTGGACCGCATCCTCGTCGTTGAACGTGACCACGCGCAACTCATTGGGGTGCTCACGCCGTTCGACGGTTCTAGGCGTGGCCGGCTCTCCGACGTATCTCGGACCGGTGGGGCTGGGATAGTTGATGGCGTGTGCGCAGGCGGTTACAGCGGCTAGGGCTGTGAGACCGACGGCACGGCTCAAGATCTGCATCTCAGAATTAGCCTAGTGAGTTAGCTCACGCGGTTGTACCCCGGTTGGAGCACGGTCGGTCCGTTGCGCCTGTGCCATTGACAAGCTCCGTTTCGGGTTATGTTTATCACGGCGCGTGAAGTCGGCGCCCATCGCTGGGAGCGGTCCGCCATCTGCGGCAGACCGAGGCGTTTCCCAATCGGCCCCTCAGCGACTGTACCTCTACCAATGGGGAAGTATGATCAGCCGCTCTTCTACCAGTAACCGATCCTCCACATCGCAGGCCGTGATTGTTGTCGGAACGGGGCTCGCGGGGTTGTGGACGGCATGGCGGCTCGCGGAATCCGGTCGCGAGGCGCTGGTCGTGACGAAACACGGTATCGGAGACAGCGCGACCGCATGGGCCCAGGGCGGCATCGCCGCGGCGGTCGGCCCTGACGACAGTCCGACACTGCACGCGGTGGATACGCTGGCGGCCGCCGATGGCCTCGCCGACCCGCGCGCCGTCGAGATCCTGACCCGCGAGGGACCCGAGCGCATCCGCCAGCTCATCGCGCTGGGGGCGAGCTTCGATCGCGCGCCGAACGGCACGCTGCGGTTTGGCCTCGAGGCGGCGCACTCGAGACCTCGGATCCTGCACGCCGGCGGCGATCAGACCGGCGCGATGCTGGTGCGCTGTCTCGCGAGCATCGTTGCGTCGCACGAGCGGATCACCATCCTCGAGCGCTGCGAGGTGGTGCGGCTGCTCATGACCGGCAAGCGCGTCATGGGAATTCTCGCGCGCCGGGCGGACGGTAGCGTCGCTCCGCTGTTCGGGCACGCCGTGGTGCTTGCGACCGGCGGTGTGGGGCAGCTGTATGCCGTGACCACCAATCCCTTGGGTGCGACGGGAGATGGCTGGGCGCTGGCATTTGAAGTCGGCGCCGAGCTCGAGAATCTCGAATTCCTCCAGTTTCATCCCACGGCCGTGAAGTTGCCGGGCGTCAATCCGGCGCCGCTGGTGTCGGAGGCGGTGCGCGGCGCCGGCGCCGTCTTGATCGATCGCTCCGGACGCCGCTTCATGACGGATGTGGATCCGCGCGCCGAGCTCGCGCCCCGCGACATCGTCGCGCGCGCGGTCGCCGGAGCGGACGCGAACGGCGGTGCATGGCTGGACGCGCGCATGGTACCGCAGTTCGAGCAGCGCTTCCCCGGCGTCACCCGTCTTCTGGCGCAGCACGGGCTCGACCCCGCCCGCGACCCGATTCCGGTCGCGCCCGCGCAGCATTACGCCATGGGCGGCATCGGAACCGACCTCGATGGCCGGAGCAGTCGGGCGGGACTCTGGGCCGTCGGGGAGGTCGCCTGCACGGGGGTGCACGGGGCGAATCGGCTCGCGTCGAATTCGCTGCTCGAAGCCCTGGTATTCGCCGATCGCGCCGCGCGGGCGCTCGTGGCCGAGGCGCCGGCGCCCGAGGCCAGCTTGAGCGTCGACCGGAGTGGCGCATACGGCAGCGAGGCCGATCGTGTTGCGGAGTCGATTCGCGCCGAGATGCGCGGCATCATGTCGCTGCACGTTGGCGTACAGCGCAGCGAAGCCTCGCTCTCGAGCGCGGAAGAGGCG
>DATIWU010000148.1:0-19340 GCA_035519195.1 Gemmatimonadales bacterium | reverse complement strand
ACGTGGTCGATCTCTGCCCGGTCGGCTCGCTCTTGTCGAAGGATTTCCTGCACAAGGCACGCGCCTGGGAGCTCGACAAGACCGCCTCGATCTGCCCCAGCTGCTCGCAGGGGTGCAATGTGAGCATCGATACCCGCGATGAAGTCGTCGTGCGCCTGCGGCCCCGGCCGAATCTCGACGTCAACCGCTTCTTCATGTGCGACCACGGACGCGCGAACTACCGCTGGATGAACCGGGGTGACCGGATCGAGGCGCCGCTGATTCGGCAGCCCACCGGCGCCTACCGCGCGGTCGATTGGGACGAGGCCCTCGATCGCGTCGCCGAAATCGTGCGCGGCGCGGGGGGAACGGCCGTCGCGTTTGCGTCGCCGCGGGCATCGACCGAAGCGTTGTTTCTCGCGCGCGCGCTGCTCGCGGGATTCGAGTGGACGGGCGCCTATCAGCTCGTCATGGGCGATACCGCGCCACTCGCGGGCGTGCCCAATCTCGCGCTGCGCGCCGAGCGCGCGCCGAACGGCACCGGCGCCGATCTCCTCGGTTACAGCCGCGATTATGCCGCGGCGGCCGCCATCGCAAAGACCGCCGGACTCGTGCTCGTGCTCGATGATCCCGAGGTCCAGCTCGCACCGGCGGGGCCGCTCGTGTATATCGGCACCGTGCTGCCCGAGGACGCGCAGGCCGCCGTGCGCGCGGCCGACGTGGTGCTCCCCACGACCAACTGCGCGGAGGAAGAAGGCACGTTCGTCAACCGCGACGGCCGCGTGCAGCGGTATTGGCAGGCCAGGGCCGCGCCGGGAATGGCGCAACCCGCGTGGTGGGTGCTGGGAGAGGTGCTCGCCCGGCTGGGGCGGGGCAGCCAGCTGACCAGTGCCGCCGACGCGTTCGAGCGGCTTGCCGGCGCGGTGCCGGCGTTTGCGGGCATGCGCTACGCCACGGTCGGCGCACGCGGCCAGAACGTGAAGACGGCGGCGGGAGCCGTCGCATGACCTTCTTCCTGATCGCGTCGATCATCAAGATTCTCGTGGTCTTCACGATGGTGATGTCCGGCGTGGCCGGCCTGACGCTCGCCGAGCGGCGCATCTGCGCCTGGATGCAGGACCGGCTGGGCCCGAACCGCGTCGGTCCCCAGGGGTTGCTCCAGCCCGCAGCGGACGGCTTGAAGAACCTCATGAAGGAAGAGACGATGCCGGCGGCCGCCGATCGCGTGCTGTTTCTGCTCGCCCCGGCGATTGCGTTCATCCCGGCGCTGCTCACGATCGCGGTCGTCCCGTTCGCGGCGCCGCTGCCGACGCGCTGGGGGCTCGTCCCGCTCGTCGTGGCCGATCTCCCCGTGGGAGTTCTCTACATCCTGGCGATCAGCTCACTCGGCGTGTATGGCATCGTGCTCGCCGGATGGTCCTCGAACAACAAGTACTCACTACTGGGCGGCCTGCGCTCGAGCGCGCAAATGGTCTCCTACGAGCTGGCGCTCAGCATGAGCACGGTCGCGGTGCTGCTCCTCGCCGGCAACGTGACCCTCTCCGAGGTCGTGGCCCGGCAGCAGCAGTCGATCTTCACGTGGAACGTGTTCCCCCTGGGGCTCGCGTACTTCGTCTTCACCGTCGCCGCGTTCGCGGAGACGAACCGACTGCCGTTCGACTTGCCCGAGGCGGAAGGCGAGCTGATCGCGGGATATCACACCGAATACAGCGCGATGAAGTTCTCGATGTTCTACATCGCCGAGTATTCGAACATGCTCACCGCCTCGGCGCTGATGGCCACGTTGTTCTTCGGCGGCTGGGACATCCCGTTCACCCATTGGGATGACGCGGCGCCATGGACCGTCTGGAAGTCGCTCGCCACGTTCATCGTGTTTTCGCTCAAGGTCGGCTTCTTTCTCTTCCTTTATATGTGGGTTCGCTGGACGCTGCCGCGATTCCGGTATGATCAGCTCATGGCGCTGGGGTGGAAAGTCATGCTGCCGCTCGCGCTCGTGTATCTCGCGGTCATCGCAACCGCCGTCTGGGTGCTGCACGATCAGCTGGGGTGGACCTACGACACGCGGTTTGCGCTCGCGCTCGCCGGCCTGAACCTCGTGATGGCCTTGCCGCTGTTCTTCGTGCTCGATCGTGGCCGGCTGATCGCCGGGTCCGTCGCGGAAGGAGAGGTCTGATGGCCATCGGCGTGAAGCTCATGAAACGCCCGACCCGGGAGACGTCGTACCTGCGCGCGACCTTGAAGGGGATGGCGCTGACCTTCAGCCATCTGCTCCGGCCCAAGGTCACGATGCAATACCCGGAAGAGAAGAGCAGCAAGGACTGGACGATCTCGCCTCGCTGGCGCGGCACGCATCGCATGCTCACGGATGAGCAGGGGCGAGCCAAATGCGTGGCGTGCGGGTTGTGCCCGCAAATCTGTCCGGCGAACTGTATCAAGCTGGTCCCGGGAGAGGACGAGAACGGCAACCGCTATCCGCTGATCTACGAGATCGACGAGTTCCGCTGCATTTTCTGCGGCTACTGTCAGGAAGTCTGCCCCGAAGAGGCGATTCACGTCGGCGTGCATTACGAGAACTCCGAGTTCAGCCGCGATCGCTTCGTGTACGATCTCGAGCGCCTCTCCGCCCAGACGCATCCCGTGTCATCGCTGTGGGACCCCTCCGACCCGAAGGGCGAGTAGATGCCGCCGACGCTGGTCGTGTTTTGGGTGTTCGCCGCCGCGGCGATCGGCAGCGCGTTGCTCTGCATTACCCGTCGCAACACGGTGGCAAGCGCGCTGTGGCTCGTGGTCACGCTGTTCGACATGGCCGCACTGTTCGTCATGCTCGACGCGCAGTTCATCGCGGTGCTGCAGGTGCTCGTCTACGCGGGCGCCATCATGGTGCTGTTCCTGTTCGTGATCATGCTGTTGAATCTCGGCCCGGGCACCGCGTCGGATGTGAAGGGCCCGGCGGGACTCGCGGTCGCGACGTTGCTCGCGGCCGCCTTCGGGATTCAGCTGCTCGCGCTGCTCCGCTCCGGTCCTCCGGCGGCGGCGGCGGGCGACATGGCTCGGACCGTCCAGTCCGAAGGCATGGTCGGCGCCGTGGCGCGCCCCCTGTTCACCGTCTACCTCGTGCCGTTCGAGATCACGAGCGTGCTGTTGCTCGCCGCCATCGTCGGGGCCGTGGTCCTGGCCAAGCGCCAGCTCTGATGCTGCTCGGGCCGTCGCTCCTCGTCTCCGCCGTGCTCTTCACGCTCGGGGTCGCGGGCGTGCTGATCCGCCGCAACGCGATTGTGATCTTCATGTGCGTCGAGCTGATGCTCAACGCGGTGAATCTCACCTTTGTCGCGCTGGCCCAAACGCTCGGCGTGGGCGGCCAGATCTTCGTGTTGATCGTGATGGCCGTCGCGGCGGCTGAAGCCGCGGTGGGCCTCGCGATCGTGCTCGCGATCTTTCGGCACCGCGAAACGGTGAACCTGCAGAACATCAACCTGCTGAAGGGCTGAGGCGGTGATCGCGCTCGAGCTGCTGTGGCTGGTGCCGGCGCTCCCGCTCGCGGGCGCCGTCGTCAACGGGGGCCTGTCGCTGTTCGGCCGCCGCGCGGGCCGCGGGGTGGTGTCGGCGGTCGGGATCGGCGTTCTGGCGCTCGCCTTCGCGCTCGCCCTGGCGATCGTGCTCGAGCTGGCCCACG
Organism: Gemmatimonadales bacterium; assembly: GCA_035519195.1. GTDB lineage: Bacteria > Gemmatimonadota > Gemmatimonadetes > Gemmatimonadales > GWC2-71-9 > AG25. The sequence goes on along the minus strand of DATIWU010000148.1, from coordinate 15,688 downwards.
CGCATCCCGGCGAGACCATCGTAGTCCGCTACTGGTCGTGGATCCCCGTCGGAACGCTCCAGGTCGATTTCGCGCTCCAGCTCGACAGTCTTGCCGCGCTCATGATGCTGATCGTCACCGGCGTCAGCACCCTGATTCACGTCTACAGCGCGGGCTACATGCACGACGACCCCGGGTACGCGCGCTACTTCGCCGAGCTGAACCTGTTCGTGTTTTTCATGCTGATCCTCGTGCTCGGCGCCAGCTTCCCGGTGATGTTCGTGGGATGGGAAGGCGTGGGACTGTGCTCCTACCTGCTGATCGGGTTCTGGTACAACGAAAAGATCAACGCCGACGCCGGCCTCAAGGCCTTCATCGTGAACCGGATCGGGGATTTCGGCTTTCTCGTGGCGATGTTCCTGATCTTCCAGCACACGGGGTCGCTCTCGTTCGGCGACGTGTTCGCGCGCGCATCCACCGCCTTCACGCCGGGCGATCGCGCCATCACGGCCATCACGCTGTTTCTGTTTCTGGGCTGCACCGGAAAGTCGGCGCAGATTCCGCTGTACGTCTGGCTTCCGGACGCCATGCAGGGGCCGACGCCCGTCTCCGCCTTGATCCATGCCGCCACGATGGTGACCGCGGGCGTCTATCTCGTGGCGCGATGCAGCGTGCTGTACGCCCTCTCGCCGGTCGGCAGTCTGGTGGTTGCGGGCGTCGGCGTCGCGACGGCGCTGTTCGCCGCGACGATCGGCCTGAAGCAGTGGGATATCAAGAAGGTGCTCGCATACTCCACGATCTCCCAGCTCGGCTACATGTTCCTGGGCGTGGGAAGCGGCGCGTACGTGGCCGGCATGTTCCACCTCACGACCCACGCGTTCTTCAAGGCGCTCCTGTTTCTCGGATCGGGCAGCGTCATCCACGCGATGCACGGCGCGTACCACGCCACGCACTCCCACGAAGACGCCCAGGACATGCGCAACATGGGCGGGCTCGCGAAATACCTGCCCTGGACCTGCGGGCTCATGTGGATCGCGACGCTGGCCATCGCGGGCGTCCCTCCCTTCTCTGGCTTCTTCTCCAAGGACGCGATTCTGGCCGCCGCGTTCGCTCGAGGCGCGAGCGAGCCGGTGTGGTATCTCTTCTGGGGCATCGGGCTCGCGGCCGCCCTCTGCACGGCGTTCTACATGAGCCGGCTCATGCTCTACACGTTCCACGGGCCGAATCGCACAGGCGAGCCCGAGCGCGCCAATTTGCGTGAGGCGCCCTGGATCATGACCGGCCCGCTCGTGATCCTTGGCATACTGAGCGCGGCGGGCGGCGTGCTCGTGCTCCGGCTGTCGACTTGGCTCGAGCCGGTCACCCGCGCCGCGCGGGCACTCGCTCCGGAGCACGAGTTATCGCGCCACACGGAATGGACGCTCGCGGGCATCGCCGTCCTCGTGGCGCTCGCCGGAATGGTCGGGGCATGGCGCCTGCTCGATCCCGCTCGACTCGTCCCCGCGCGCCAGTCGCCTCCCGAACGGGGACTGGGCCGGCTGCTGTGGAAGAAGTACTACGTCGATGAGATCTATCAGGCCGTCATCGTGCGGCCGATCGTGTGGTTCTCGCGTGAGGTCCTGTGGCATGTCGTCGATGAGGATGTGATCGACGGCATTGGCGTGAACGGCGTGGCGCGCCTGTCGCGCGCGGCGGGATGGATCGGCAGCCGGCTGCAGAACGGCGAGCTCGGGTTCTATGTGATGCTGTTCGTCGTCGGCGTGGTCCTGGTCCTCGGGGCCACGGTGCGCTAGCCCGTGTACCAGGCCTGGATTCTCACCGCGCTGCTCGTCTGGCCGCTCGTCGGAGCGGCGCTCGTGCTGCTCGCTCCGCGCCAATGGGCCAAGCACCTTGCCTTCGCCGTGTCGCTCGGCGAATTCGCGATCTCCGTACCGATGTGGTGGACGTTCGTCCCCGCGGACGGCATGCAGTTCCGGTGCGATGCGCCGTGGATGGCCGCCTGGGGCATTCACTACAGCGTGGGCGTGGACGGGATCTCCCTGTTTCTCGTCCTGCTCACGACGTTTCTCGTGCCGCTTTCGATCCTCGGCAGCTACAGCTACGTGACCCTGCGCGAGCGCGGCTATTACGCGCTCCTGCTCGTGCTCACGTCCGGGATGATCGGCGTGTTCGTTGCGCTCGATTTGTTCTTCTTCTACTTGATGTGGGAGTTGATGCTGATCCCGATGTACTTCATCATCGGGGTGTGGGGCGGCGCGAACCGGCTGTACGCCGCCATCAAGTTCTTCATCTACACGATGTTCGGCTCGCTGCTCATGCTCGTCGCCATCATCACGCTGGTCTATCTCGTGGGCCAGAAGACCGGCGTGTATTCGTTCTCCTACGAGCACATCATGGCGAATCTCGGGGACGTCGGTTCGCTGGCGTACTGGCTGTTCGCGGCCTTCTTCCTCGCCTTCGCCATCAAGGTTCCGCTGTTCCCCCTGCACACCTGGCTGCCGGACGCGCATACCGAGGCGCCCACCGCCGGATCGGTGATTCTCGCCGGGGTGCTGCTCAAAATGGGGACCTACGGGTTCCTGCGCTTCGCGTTTCCGCTGTTCCCGGCGGTTGCGACGCACCCCGTGATTCAGACCACAATCGTCGTCCTCGCGCTCGTGGGAATCATTTACGGCGGCCTCGTGGCGATGGTCCAACCCGATTTCAAACGGCTGATCGCGTATTCGTCGGTGGCGCACCTGGGATTCGTGATGCTCGGCATCTGGGCGCTCAACCTGCAGAGTGTGCAGGGCGCGCTGCTCGTCATGATCAACCACGGAATTTCGACGGGCGCGCTGTTCTTTCTCGTCGGCATGATCTACGAGCGTCGCCACAGCCGGCTGATCGCCGCCTACGGCGGAATCGCGCGCGTCGTGCCGCTGTTCGCCGCCATGTTGACCCTGGTGTCGCTCTCCTCGATCGGGTTGCCGGGCACGAACGGGTTCGTGGGCGAGTTTCTCGTCCTGCTCGGGGCGTTCCAGACCTCTCCGGTGGCGGCCACGATCGCGACGACGGGAGTAATCATCGCCGCCGCCTATCTGCTCTGGGCGTTGCAGCGGGTGATCTACAATCCGCTCGACAAACCCGAGAACGAAACGCTGCTCGATCTCAGCATCCGGGAAGTGGCCGTGCTCGTCCCGCTCATCGCCTGCATCGTGTGGCTCGGCGTGTATCCCAAGCCGTTCCTCGAGCGCATGCAGCCCGCGGCGCAGCACTTCATCGACACCGTCAAACCCAAGTGAGTCTCGACCTTTCGCGCTACCGCGACCTGCTGATCGCCCTCTCGCCCGAGCTGGTCCTCGCGGGATGGAGCATGATCATCTTACTGGTGGTCGCGGTCCGCCACCGCACGGCGGCGGATCTGCGACTCGCGGGATGGCTCACGTTCGCGGCGTTCGTGACGACGGGCGGCGTGGTGTGGTGGCTGTGGTGGAATTCGACCCGGTCGGCCGGCCTGGCGGCGATGATCGCCGTCGACGACTTCCGGTTCGTGACGGATGGCCTGTTCCTCGTCACCGGCGCGCTGACGGTGCTGCTCTCGGCCGACTACCTCGAGCGCGAGGAGCTGCTCGCGCCCGAATTCTACGTCCTGCTCGTGTTCGCCACGCTGGGCATGATGCTGATGGGCGGGGCCGAGGACCTGATGGTGTTTTTCCTGGGCCTCGAGCTCATGTCGATCTGCGTGTACGTCCTGTCGGGGATCGACCGGAAGAGTCCGAGCGGAGCCGAAGCGGCGCTCAAGTACTTTCTCATGGGGGCCTTCGCGTCGGCATTCCTGCTCTACGGCATCGCGCTCATCTACGGCGCCACCGGGACCACGAACCTGACGCTGATCGGCGCCCAGGTGCAGGCCCTCGAGCTCGGCCACAGCATCATGCTGCTGCTCGGGCTCGGGCTCCTGCTCGTGGGGTTTGGGTTCAAGGTGGCCGCCGTACCGTTTCACATGTGGGCCCCCGACGTCTACGACGGCGCGCCCACGCCGGTAACCGCGTACATGGCGGCGGGCGTGAAGGCGGCCGCGTTCGCGGCGCTGTTCCGCGTGCTCACCGAGGCGTTTCCGACGGTCGCGGTGTGGCATCAGATCGTCTGGTGGCTCGCGGCCATCACCATGCTGGCGGGCAATCTGATCGCGCTGGCGCAGCGCACGGTCAAGCGCATGCTGGCGTATTCGTCCGTCGCGCACGCCGGGTACCTCCTGGTCGCAGTCAGCGCCGGGACGGCCGTGGGATCGGCGGCATTCGTGTTCTATCTCATCGCCTACATTCTGATGACCCTCGCGGCGTTCGCCGTGCTGGCGACGCTGGGGCAGCACGGTGAACGCGACGTCCGCATCGACGACCTCGCAGGGCTCTCACAGACACGCCCCGGAATTGCGTTCGCGCTCGCGGTGTGCATGCTCTCGCTGCTCGGATTTCCCGGCACCGCGGGGTTCATTGGCAAGTGGTACATCCTGATCGCCGCCATCGCGGCCGGGCAGGGGACGCTCGCGGCGCTGCTCGTGATCGCTACCGCGATCTCCGCGGGATATTACCTGCCCGTCATCATGGCCATGTACATGAAACCGGAGCCGGTCGACGGGCGGGCGCGCGCCGGCGTCCCGCTGGGACCGCTCGCAGGGTTCGTCGTGACGGCCTCGATCGCCGCATTGCTCGTGTTCGGCATCCTGCCGAGCCGGCTGCTCGAGCTGGCGCGTTCGAGCGGCGCGAGTATCGGAGCGACAACGATGGCCGTTCCCGGCTCACCCACGCCGACGCAGCTGTCGTTGCCGCGCGATTGAGCGAGAGGCAGGTCCCGATGCGCACCCGAGACCTCCCCGCCGTGATTTTCCGTGAATACGACATCCGCGGCACCGTGGGCGATCAGCTCACGCGGGAGACCGCCCATGCGATCGGCTCTGCCTTCGGGCGTCGGGCCACCGGCCGGCTGCGGCGCCCGGCACGGCTGGCGGTCGGACGCGACAACCGCCCGTCTGGCGAGTCCCTGTCGGCCGCCCTGATCGAAGGCGCCCTCGAAGCCGGAGCCACGGTGCTCGATGTGGGGCAGGTACCCACGCCCGCGCTCTATTTCGCGACGCACACGCTCCAGGTCGACGGAGGGATCCAGGTTACCGGATCGCACAACCCGCCGGAGTTCAACGGATTCAAGATGGTGCTCTGCGGTGAGGCCGTGTACGGCGAAGCACTCCAGCAGCTGCGTCGCGACCTGGAGACGAGCGCTGTCACCGTCGCGGCCCGGGGGAGCCGCGAGGCGGTTCCCGATCTGCTCGCGCATTATCGCGACGCGATCGTGGCGCACAACGCCCCCCTCAAGCGTCGCATCAAGGTGGTCGTCGACTGCGGCAACGGCGTGACCAGCCTCGTGGCGATCGATGCCCTGCGGCGGCTGGGCGCCGACGTCGTTCCGCTGTTCGCCGAATCGGACGGCCGTTTCCCGAATCACCACCCGGACCCGACGGTCCCCGAAAATCTCCGCGACCTGCGCGCGCGCGTCCCAGCGGAGCGAGCGGAGCTGGGACTCGCCTTCGATGGCGACGGCGACCGGCTGGGCGCCGTGGATGAGCGGAGCCGAATCATCCCCGGAGATCTCTTGCTCGTGCTGTTTGGCCGTGACCTGGCCCGCCGCCTGGGGCCCGGGCACCCGGTGATCTTCGACGTGAAGTGCTCCGACGTACTGGGTCGGGAACTCGAGCGGGCGGGGCAGAAGCCGGTGATGTGGAAAACCGGGCACTCGCTGATCAAGCAAAAAATGAAGGAGCTCGGCGCCCCCCTCGCCGGTGAAATGAGTGGCCACCTGTTCTTCGGCGGCGACTGGTACGGATTCGACGACGCGCTGTTCGCGGCGGCGCGCCTGCTGCATTACCTCGCCGAGCGCGAGGGCCCGCTCTCGCGCCTGCTCGCGGACGTGCCCGCCACGGTTTCGACTCCCGAGATTCGCATCGATTGTCCCGATGAGCGGAAGTTTGCGATCGTCGAGGCGGCCGCCACACATTTTGGCGCGAAATATCCCGTCTCGCGCTTGGACGGCGTGCGCATCACGTTTCCTGATGGGTGGGGGCTGCTGCGCGCGTCGAATACGCAGCCGGTGCTGGTGCTTCGATTCGAATCGCAAAGCGAGCAGGCATTGCAATCCAATCAACGCGAGGTGGACACCTGGCTCAAGGCGGCCCGCGTCCCGCGGTAAAGCCGGCGCGTGGCCGGAACACGCTGGTGCTCGCACTCGGCGTGCTTGTGGCGCTTCTCGTAGGTGGCCGCTGGATCGCAATCGAGACGGCTGAGCGCGCTTGGGCCGTGACGCTCGGGGCGGGAGCGGACGTGTATCTCGCCACCCGGGATTTCGCACGGCTGGTGCGCGGGCTGGTGCTCCTCGTGTCGATTACCTGGGGTGTCGCCAACTTCTACAACGTGTATCGCGCCATCGGGTCGGTGCAGTTGCCGCGCCGGCTCGGCGATCTCGAGATCGTGGAAGCCGTGCCGCAGCGCACGCTGCTCGGGATCACGATCGCGCTGGGATTGGCGCTCGGTTTCCTGCTCGCCTTCGGCACGGGAGACTGGTGGCTCGAGACGCTGCTCGCGTCGAAACCGCCGCGCTTCGGCGTCACGGACCCCGTGCTGCAGCGCGACCTCGGCTACTATCTCGGCTCGCTCCCATGGGCGGTCACGCTCCAGCGCTTCGGCCTGCGCGCCACGCTGGCCGCGGTGCTCGTGATCGCGCTCCTCTATCTCGGCATCGGATCTCTGCGGTTCACCGGCTGGCGCCCCAGCGCGAGCCCGCACGCCCGCACGCACCTCGGCGTCTTGCTCGCCTTGCTGGGTCTCGCGCTGTTCCGGGGCGCGATGCTCGATCCCGCCGAAGTCGTGGCCGGTCTGCATGGGGCGCTCGACCGGGGAGCGCTGGTGGTACGTTTGCCCGGCGCGTCGGTCGTGGCCGTGTTCGCCGCGCTCGCCTGCATCGCGAGCATGGTGTGGATCGTGCGCGATCACAACCGTGCGCTCGGCCTGGCCTGGGCGGCGTTTTGCGCGGTCGCGTTGCTGCTTTATCTGATCGTGCCGAGCATGGTGCGCGGCGGCGTGACGACCTCAGACATCCGCGTCGCCCCGCTCGAACGCATCGCGTTCGGCGCCGAGTGGAACGAGCAAGAGCTGCCGCGGGGATTTCCGACCTTGGCGTCGGCGTTGAGTCATCTGCCGGTGTGGGATCCCGATCGCGTCGGCGCGGTGGTGCGCCGGTCCATCCTGTGGAGCAGGCACGCGCAGGTTGCCGGCACCGCTCTCGCGCCGGCGTCGTCAGCCGCGGTCGCAGGTCCGGGGGTCGCGCCAGGGCCACGGTGGTTGATCGCGCCCGCACCAACGCTCGCGCCGGCGCTGCGCGATTCAGCGGCAACGGCCTCGCAGCAGCCTTCCCTCCCGACCGCGCCCGCCTGGGATGACGAGCATCGCGGAACGCTGGCGCACGCAGATCGTCCGTTCGCAGCCCTCGAGATCGATTCCGGACTCGTGCTCACGCGAGTGGCCACCCGCGATTCGGTGTTCTGGTACGGTCCGGGGTTTCGTGAATTCGCCGTCGCGGCACCCGATACGTGGCCCGAGACTCGGAGTGGCGGCATTCCGCTCAGCGGCTGGTGGCGCCGGACGGCGCTCGCGTGGGTGCTGCAAAGCCCCGAGCTGGCGCGCCGCGAGACCAATGGCGTGCTGCTCTTGTGGCGTCGCGACGTGGTCGAGCGGCTCTCACGGCTCGCGCCATTCGCCACGTTCGACGTCCCCATACCGGTCGTGACGAATCGCGGCACGCTCACGTGGGTGTCGTACGGCTATCTCGCGAGCGACTACTTCCCGCTGTCGCGGGGCATCGAGTTGGCGAACGGAAGCGGCGACGATCTCGTGCGATACTTGCGGGTCGGTCTCGTCGGGGCAGTGGATGCCGCGCGGGGCACGACCGTCCTCTATCTCGCCCCGGGCGCGGACTCGCTGGCCGCGGCCTGGGCCCGCGCCTTCGCGCCGCTCGTCCAACCCGCCGATTCCATTCCCGAAACGCTGCGTGCGGCACTGCCGTTTCCGCGCGAGGCGTTTCGCGCCGCGGTGGTCGAGCTACTGCGCAGCCGCGGCGATTCCGCCGCCTGGCAGCCCCGGCCGCGGGAGCCGTATGAACTCGTCGCACCGCGTGATTCCTCGGAAGGTGTGGCGCGCGCGTGGATGGCACAGGCATTCGAGACCGGCACGCCGCAGCAATTCGTCGCGCTCCTCACGGCAACCATGTCCGCGCGCGGCCCGACGTTTCACGTGTGGCGCGCCACGGGCCCGACCCAGCTTCCGACAGACTTGCTGGGCTCACCGGAAACGGCGCCCGGTCTCATGCGTATCTGGACGGCGGGCGGCGCGCTCGTGACCGAGCAGGGGCTCTTTGTGCAGCCCGCCACGACCGGAGCGCCCCGGGGCCTGAGCCAGGTGTACATCACGTGGGGTGACCGCGCCGCGAACGGCGCCACGCCGCCCCTCGCGCTGCGCAATCTGCTCACCGGCACCACCCACGCGCTTGCGGCCGATACCTCGCTCGCGGCACGCTGGGAGGCCGTCCGGCGGCTGGCCGCCGCGGCGGACAGCGCGCTCAGCGCCGGGAATCTCGAAGCCTTCGGACGGCTGTACGCGGAGCTGAAGCGCCTGCTCGGGGTTGCTGGACATGCCCCCGTGAGACCACACCGCTGATGGTATCCGCCGCCTCCCGACCCCAGACGATCGTCGTAGCGCTCGGCGGAAACGCTGTCGCGCCCCCGGGCGAGCGCCCGACCATCGCCAATCAGTTTCGCCACACGCGCGAGAGTCTCGCGCCAATCGTCGAGCTGGCCCGTCTGGGGTGGCGCATCGCGCTGGTCCACGGAAACGGCCCCCAAGTCGGCGACGCGCTGGCGCGTACCGAGATCGCCGCGGCGCATATCGAGCCGCTTCCGCTGGGCGTGCTCGTGGCCGCGACGGCGGGGTGGATGGGATACATGATTCAGCAGTCGCTCCAGAACGCGTTGGCGCGCGCGAGTATTGCGAGGCGAGCCGTCACACTCATCACGCAGACCCGCTGCGCGGCCGACGATCCCGAGCTGCGGCGGCCCAGCAAACCGATCGGCCACAAGCCGTGGCAGCGCCTCGCCCCGAGTCCCAGGCCGCTCGCGATCGTCGAAAGCGCCATGGTATCCGATCTCGTGACCGCGGGTCACATCGTCGTTGCGTGCGGCGGCGGCGGCCCGCCGGTCTACTCCGACCCGCTGCTCGGGCTCGAGGGGATCGATGCGGTCGTGGACAAGGACCGTGTCGCCGCGATTCTCGCGGCCGGCATCGCCGCCGACGTCCTGTTGATTCTCACCAATGTGTCGGGCGTGTACCGCGGGTATGGAACGCCGCACGAAGAACGGATCACGCATTTGAGTCTCGCCGACGCCGCTCGCCTGCTGTCGGGGGATGAGCTCGGTACCGGCAGCATGCGACCAAAGGTCGAAGCCGCGACCGAGTTCGTCCGCGGCGGAGGCGGCCGCGCGATCATCGCGGAGTTGGCGGATGGATTGACGGCACTCGAAGGACGGAGCGGGACCACCATCACTCGAGCGGCGTCGTGAACCTGCACGAGTATCAGGCCCGCGAGCTGCTCGGCCGGTATGGCATCGCGTTCCCGCACGGTGGAGTCGCGACCACACCCGCCGAGGCGCGCGATATCGCCGCGCGGATCGGCGGCGGCGGGCCGGTGGTCGTCAAAGCCCAGGTGCACGCGGGAGGGAGGGGCAAAGCGGGCGGCGTGAAGGTCGCGAGCGATCCCACCGAGGCGGCAGACCATGCGGGCCGCATGCTCGGCTCGACGATCCGCGGCCTCGCGGTCGAACGGGTATTGGTCGTTCCCGCCACCACGATCGCCACGGAGGCGTACGTGGGGTTGATCGTCGATCGGGAGAAGCAGGCGCCGGTGCTGATGGTCAGCGCCGCGGGTGGCGTCGATATCGAAGAGGTCGCCGGCACAACGCCACAGCGTATTCAACGGGTCTCCATCGACCCTCGGTACGGCTTGCTCCCCCATCAGGCGGCGGCGCCGGCGTTTCATCTGTATCGCGACGCGACGCTGGCGCGAGCGGCGGCGGAGCTGATGCAGCGGCTCTACACCGCGTTTTATGCGATCGGCGCGTCGCTCATCGAGATCAATCCGCTCGCCACCACACCCGACGGGGCACTCGTTCCACTCGATGCGAAAATCGTGATCGACGACTCCGAGCTGCCGCGCCATCCGGATCTGGTCGAGCTGCGCGATCCCCAATCGGAGGATCCCGCGGAGCGGACGGCCCGGGCCGCGGGGCTTTCGTTCATCAAGCTCAAGGGCTCGGTGGGATGCTGCGTCAACGGTGCCGGGCTCGCGATGGCCACGATGGACCTGGTCAAGTTCTACGGCGGTGAGCCGGCCAATTTTCTCGACATCGGCGGAAGCTCGAATCCCCAGAAGGTGGTGGCGGCGCTGCAGATCATCACGGCCGACTCGTCCGTCCGGGCCATCCTGTTCAACATTTTCGGCGGGATCACGCGCTGCGACGACGTGGCGAACGGCATCGTACAGGCCACCCGCGAGCTGCGCGTCCGGGTGCCCATCGTCATCCGCCTGACCGGAACGAACGAAGCGGCGGCGCTCGCCATTCTGACGCAGGCCGGTTTTTCAGCCGTCACGGACATGGATCAAGCCGTCGAGCGGGCCGTGTACCTGGCGGGATCGGAGGGCACGCCGTGAGCGTCTTCATCGACGGCCGAACCCGAGTGGTGGTGCAGGGGATCACGGGTCGGGACGGCTCGTTTCATGCTCGCCAGATGATGGCGTACGGTACATCCATCGTCGCGGGCGTGACCCCTGGACGTGGAGGCGAGCGATTCGAGCACCGCGTTCCCGTCTTCAATACGATGTCCGAGGCGATGCAGGAAACCGATCCGCGCCCGAACACCGCCGTCATCTATGTGCCGGCCATGAACGCCGCCGCTGCGATCTATGAGGCCGCCGACGCCGGGATCGCGCTGATCGTGTGCATCACCGAGGGGATTCCCGTGCTCGACATGACGCGGGTGATGCCGTACCTGCGCGAACGCAGCGTGCGGCTGATCGGCCCCAATTGCCCCGGCCTCATTTCGCCGGGCAAGAGCAAGGTGGGAATCATTCCCGGAAACATCTGCCGGGAGGGTCGTGTCGGCGTGGTCTCGCGCAGCGGGACGCTGACCTACGAGATCGTCCATCAGCTCTCGACCCACGGATTCGGCCAGTCGACGTGCGTGGGAATCGGCGGAGATCCGATTATCGGAACCCGCTTCGTCGACTGCCTCGCGGCCTTCGAGGACGATCCGGAGACGGACGCGGTGGTGATGATCGGGGAAATCGGCGGCACCGACGAGCAGCACGCCGCTGCGTTCGTCCAGTCAGCGATGCGCAAACCGGTGATCGGCTTCATCGCGGGGCGAACGGCGCCGCCGGGACGGCGCATGGGGCATGCGGGCGCCATCGTGTCGGGCACGGGTGGCGGCGCGGCCGACAAGATCACGGCATTCGAGCGAGCGGGTATTCGCGTCATGGACCGGCCGGCCGATGTCGTGCCGCTCCTCACGGAGCCGAGATGAACCTCCGCGACATGCTCCGGCCCGAGCATATCATCGTCCCGCTCACCGCGACCACGGTCAAGCAGGCCACGGACCAGCTCGCCGGACGGCTGATGGCGACCGGCGCCGTGGCGGATCCCACTCGCCTGCGGGCGGTTATTCAGAATACCTGGCCCGAGGATCTGGTCAGCGTCGGCGAGCACGCCTTTCTGCCGCATTTTCGCACCGAGGCCGTGCATCACCTCGAGACGGCCGTCGGAGTCGCACCCGAGGCGATCCACTGGGAAAAGGACGCGAATCGCGCCGCCCGCGTCGTCATCTTCATCGTCGCCCCGCCGCGCGACACGCCGACCTATCTCCAGGTGGTGGGCGCGTTCGCCCGCATCCTGTCGGATCCCGGAACGCTTGCGGCGCTGCACGCCGCCAAGACCCCGCACGACGTCCTGGATCTACCCGCGCTGTCGGCGGTGGAACTGCCGACGCATCTCTTGGTGCGCGACGTGATGACGACCCAGGTGTTCTCGATCGGCCCCGACACTCCGCTCGGCAGCGTGGCGCGCACCATGGTAGACCGCGACGTTCGCGCGCTGCCGGTGGTGGACGAGTCGGGGTTCCTGATGGGCATGGTGAGCCATCGCGAGCTGCTGCGATTCCTGATCCCTGATTATCTGCAGCGGACGAAGAGCGGCGAATTCCGCGCGCCCACGAAAAGCCAGATTCAGCGCGGGTCGGCCGACCCCAAGAGCATTCCCGTGAAGGAGGCGATGGCGCGTTCGGTGCTGTGTCTCGCGGAAGATCAGACGCTGACGGACGTCGCGAACCTGATGAACAGCAGGGATGTAGACCGGTTCCCCGTCGTGCGGGAGGGAAAGGTGGTAGGTTTTCTCACGCGCGCCGATCTCATTCGCCGCCTCATCACGTTGTAACACGATCCACCGCCGAATCCAGGGAGACCATGCTCACGCTCGCCATCGTCAAGCCGGATGCCGTGCAGGCCCGCAACACGGGGAAAATTCTCGCCCAGCTCGAACAGGCAGGCTTCGTGATCCGCGGCGCGCGACTGGTTCAGTTGAGCGCGCGGCAGGCCGAGGCGTTCTACGCCGTGCATCGGGAGCGCCCCTTCTTCCGCTCGCTCGTGACATTCATGACGTCGGGACCGGGACTGGCCCTGGCCCTCGAGCACCGTGATGCGGTGGCGGTGCTGCGCGAGCTGATTGGCGCGACCGATCCCGCCGAGGCGCAACCGGGCACGATTCGCAAGCTGTACGCCCAGTCGAAAGAGCGGAACGCGATCCACGCGTCCGACTCTCCCGCGAACGCCGCGCGTGAAGTTGGCTTCTTTTTCGCCGAGTCGGAGTTGGCTTGACGCAAGTCCCACAAGGATTTAGCTTCGCTGCGCATGTTGCAAGTCGACCTCCGGGAGCTCACCCGGGGCCCAGTAGAAACGATTGGCGAAATCGCCGAATCTGACCCCCGTCTTCGGGATCTGGACGTTGCGCTGTCGGGCCCGGTACGCGTCCGCGGGCGATTGCACGCGGCCGGTGAGGGACGATTTTACTGGGACGCGCGGCTCGAGACCCGCGTCCAGGGCGAGTGCCGGCGCTGTCTCGAGCCGGTGGCCGTCGAGGTCCAGGCTCCGATCCGCGCCCTGTTCGTGCAGGGACCGGAGGGCGAGGACGATCCGGAAGCGTATCCCGTGCCCGAGGATGCGACGGAAATCGACCTCGTGCCGGCGGTGCGCGAGGAGTTGATTCTCGGCGTGCCGCAATTTGTGCAGTGCCGCGAAGACTGCCGCGGGCTGTGCCCGCAGTGTGGCAAGAACTTGAATGCAGGTCCGTGTGACTGCACGCCGCCCGCCGACCCCCGGTGGACCGGTCTGGCAGCGCTCAAACGCAAGCAGGACGAAAGGTGACGTATGGCGGTCCCGAAGCGAAGAACCTCCAAGAGAAAGAAGCGCGCCCGGCGCACGCATTACAAGGCGGCCGCGATCGCGCTGCAGCCCTGCCCGCGCTGCCACGACTTGAAGCGCCCACATCATGTCTGTCCCACGTGCGGCTACTACGGAGACGTCCAGCGCGTCGCGGTTGAGGACGCGTAAGTGATTCGTATCGCGCTCGACGCGATGGGGGGCGATAACGCGCCACGGGTCGAGATCGAAGGCGCGGTCCTGGCGTTGCGCGAGCTTCCGCCCACCTTCACGATCCAGCTGGTCGGCCGGAAGACGGACATCGAAGCTGCGCTCGCAAAGCACGACGGGCGCGAATTCGATCGCAAGCGCCTGGAGATCGTCGACGCGCCCGAAGTCGTGGGCATGGGGGAGAAGCCGCTCGCCGCCGTGAAGGGCAAGCCGCGCTCCTCGATCGCCGTGGGGCTCACGCTCCAAAAAAAGGGCATGTCCGACGCGTTCATCTCGGCGGGGAATACCGGCGCGGTCATGGCGGCGGCGACACTGCTCCTCCGGCTGCATCAGGGCGTCGAGCGCGCCGCGATCGGCGCGCCGTTTCCGACGGCCGGACATCCCGTGCTCGTGATCGACGGCGGCGCTAACGTGGATTGTGACGCCCGCGAGCTCGTGAACTTCGCGCACCTGGGCTCGGTGTACGCCCGTGACGTGCTCGAGCGCGAGAACCCCGGGGTCGGCCTCCTGAACGTCGGCGAGGAAGACGAGAAGGGAAACGCCGTCGCGAAGGAAGCGCACCAGCTGCTGAAGCAGACGCCAGGGATCCATTACCTCGGCAACGTCGAAGGCCGTGACATTCTCGCCGGAACCTCGAAGGGGAGACGCATCGACGTGGTGGTCTGTGACGGCTTTGTCGGTAACGCCATCCTCAAATTCTACGAATCGGCCGGACGGATGTTTGCGGGCATGCTGAAGCAGATGTTCCCCGACGTCCTCACGCGACCCGAAGCCAAGCAGCTGCTCAAGTTTCTCGACTACTCGGAGTACGGCGGGGCGCCGCTCCTGGGCGTCAAAGGGGTGGCCATCATCTGTCACGGCGCGTCGCCCACCGGTGCGATCAAGAACGCCGTCCGCGTGGGCCTGCAGATGGTCGAAAGCCGGCTCGATCAGGACATCGGCGCGGAATTCGCCGGTGGAGGCGCCGTCGCGTGAATCGCCCGTTCGTGGAGCTCGCCGGCACGGGGAGCTACGCGCCGGCGCGCGTGTTCACGAATGATCAGTTCGCGGAGAGCCTCGACACGTCGGATCAATGGATTCGCGAGCGCACGGGGATTCGCGAACGGCGCATCGCGGGTCCGACCGAGTCGAACGCCTGCATGGGCAAGCGCGCGGCCGAACAGGTCCTCACGGATACGGGCCTCACCCCCCTGGATCTCGACGCCATCGTGGTCGCCACCTGCTCCCCGGATCGACTGCTCCCCTCCCAGGCGTGTGATCTCCAGGCGATACTCGGAGCGAAAAATGCGGCCGCCTTCGATGTTGGCGCGGCGTGCACGGGATTCATGTATGCACTGAACGTCGCCGAAGGCCTCGTGGCGGCGGAGCAGGCGAGCAATGTGCTCGTCGTCGCCACCGAGAAATTGACGACGATCATGGACTGGACGGACCGCACGACCGCGGTGCTGTTCGGCGATGGAGCCGGCGCGACGCTCGTCCGCCGCAGCCGGAACGGCCGGGGGATTCTCGCGAGCTATATGAAGTCGGACGGCACGCTGGCCGAGCTGCTGTACCGGCCGGGTGGCGGCGCCGCGCATCCGCCGGATGAGCAGCTGCTCAAGGATCATTCCTACTACATCAAGATGGCGGGACGGGAAGTCTTCAAGGCCGCCGTCCTGTCCATGGCCGACGCCTGCGACCGCGCGCTCGAGCGTGGCGGACTCACGAGCGCCGATATCGACCTCCTCATCCCGCACCAGGCCAACATCCGCATCATCGAGGCGACCGCCAAGCACGCCGGCATTCCGCTCGATCGCGTGTTCGTCAACGTGGATCGCTACGGCAATACCTCCGCCGCGTCGGTCGCCATCGCGCTCGACGAGGCGGTGCGCAGCGGGCGGCTGCGGCCGGGCATGACCGTGATGTTCGTCGCATTCGGTGCCGGGTTCACGTGGGC
>DATIWU010000147.1:0-48624 GCA_035519195.1 Gemmatimonadales bacterium | reverse complement strand
GCATCGGGAACCACATGTGTCCCGTCTCGTGCATCAGGTCGCCCGCGAGCGACAGCGTGTCGGCCCACGGCTGCATCACGGTGGCCATCGGGTATTCCATGCCGCCGCCGTCGAGCACGCCTTCGAACGAGCTCATCGCGGGGTAGGGATAGGGCCACAGATACTGGGACATCTGCTGTATCGCATCCCGAGTGTAGCGCGCTGCCCCGACGCGCCAGGCGGTGGCAGGGGCCGACAAACGGAAATAGCTGTTGATGTCCACCGTGTCGGTACCCGCGTTGTGCCGAACCAGCGCACGCGTCACATCCCAGGCGTACTGATCGCTCGTGCCCCACGCGAAGTCGCGTACGTCATTCGCGACGTAGTGCCACGTCAGGGGCGTCGTTCCCGACACGAAAGCGCGTGCCGCAGCGGGCGAACCTGGTGTGAGGATGCGGATCACGCGGCCGCTCGAGCGGGCCGCGGCGAGACTATCCAGGGTCGAGCGCGCGTAGATGGTTTCCCGATTCTCGAGCGTCCCCGTCGCGCCGACGACCCAGTTGTGGGGCACCGTGAGGCGCACGTCGTAGTCGGCCGGATCCATGTAGAACTCGGCTTCGAGCAGATACGGATCGGCCACCCAGCCGTCGACGTCGTCGTAGACCGCGATCTGCGGGTACCAGTAGCCCATGAAGTACACGCGACCCTCGTGTCCCTCGCGTCCGTCGGACGGGGGCGCCGGGGCCGGAGCGTACGACCAGGAAGCGTCGAGACGCAGGCTATCACCCGGCCGGAGTGCCGTCGAAAGCGCGATCCACATCACCGTCCCATCGACCGCGTACTGTCCCGGTATGGCTTCCTGGCCCTGCGGCGCCTTGGTGAGGGCTCGGCCGTTCAAGAGGAGGCGTTGGAGGATCACGCCGCCGGTGATCGGCACGGCTTGCCGGCGCGGGGCTCCGGCCGCGAAGACGTTCTGCCGCAGATGTACCGCGAGCCGAGTGAGTGTGTCGGGGGAGCGGTTGGCGTAGAGGACCGTTTCGCGACCGTCGAGCCGGTTTTTTACGGGATCGAGGGTCGCCTCGATGCGATACCGTGGGTGCGCCACCCAATAGCGTGGACCAGGAGCACCAGAGCGGGCGCGCGTGCCTCGCAAGACCGCACGCGTGAATGCGGCGGATTCGTACACGGGCCCGGGGATGGGGCGGGGGCCTGGCACAGTTGCCGCGGTGTCGACGGTTGGAGCGGGACGGGTCTGCGCTCGAAGGCCTGCGGTGCAGAAGACGCCAGCGGATATGAGGGCCAGAAGGCGTTTCGGCATGGAAGAAAAATGCGTTGCGTCGTAGCGACGGGCAACGTTGTTCTATATCAATCCGCCGCCGCGTCCTCCACCACGCGACTGAACTTGATCGGTTCCGCGAAAAATTCGGTCGCGTAGCCAACGAACTCCCGCGCGCGGTCGAGAATGGCGCGGGCGGCTGTCTCGCTCGGCTCCGCGTTCTTGAGGGTCTCAAAGCTTCTGCGGAGCTGGGACCACGCCCCGCCCGTCTGCCCCGAGAGCACAAAAATGTTTTCGAACTCCCAGAGCACCTGCTCCGACGTGAACGGATCCACCAGTCTCTTATAGAGCGGAACCCTCGCGCCCGCCGCCGCGGCGTCGTATGCGGCATAGATCGCCGCATCCCAGGCCTTGTGCTCGCAGTAGGCGTCGGCTTGGGCCAGCGCCTCCTCCGCATCTTCCCGGGACGGCACCTTTTCCGCGATCGTGGTGCCGGCGCACTCGCCCTTGACGCCCTGGCGCACCGCAAACTTCTCGTTCGCGTGGCCCCAGTCCTGGAAGAAGCGGGGATCGTCGTCGAACGCGGGGACCGTGCGGAACGGCTCCAGCGTCGCTTTGAGGCGGTCTTCGCCGAGACGGGTCATGCAGGCCGTGAAGTCCTCCCCATGCCGGCGCTCGGCCAGATACAGCTCGAGCAGCGCGCCCAGCAGCTTCACGCCGTTTTTGGCGGGATACTTCCCGACGATGTTGCCGATCTGCGCCCGCTCCATGCCCTGCTTGCCGCCGATGAACAGCAGGTACGAGGGAACGGTGCGTTTGTTTTCCGTCATGGCCGCGCTGTGGAATCCGATGTCGGCGATGGCATGCTGCGCGCAGCCGTTGGGGCATCCGGAGATCTTGATCTTCACGTCCCGGATGCTGTCGGTGTATTGCGCCAGCTCGCCACCGGGCTCGAGCGCGGCGGACAGCGCCGATCCGAGGCCCTTTGCCGAGGCAATGCCCAAGCGGCACGTGTCCGCGGCCGGGCAGGTGGTGATGTCTTCCGCGGTCTCAGCACCGGTGTCGGCCAGCTCGAGGCTGGAGAGCGCGTCGTACAGGTCGGGCAGCTCGGTCTCGCGCACCCAGGGCAGGAACAGGTTCTGATCGACCGAAACCCGCGCCTCGCTCCCCGAGTAGCGGCGGACCACCTCACCCAGGCTTCTGAGTTTGTCGCTCACGATGTCGCCGAGGCGCAGGCGCACGTTCACACCCTTCAGGCCAGGAATCTTGTGTGGCAGCACGGAATCGCGCTGCCAGCGCTTGAATTCGGGCCTGTCGGTCCGAGGGTCGTGGCTCGCGCGTGGGGCACCGGGCTCCGGAATCGGCTGGTGGGCGGGCTCGAGATCTTCGGCCGGGAACGGCACCGGGCCGACGAGCTCCCGCTCCTGGTCCAGCGCATCCTTGAAGCGGTCCCATCCCATCGAGTGCACCAGGAACTTCATCCGCGCCTTCATGCGGGACTTCCGCTCGCCGTAGCGATCGAACAGTCGCACGATCGCCGACGCGAAGTTGTACATCTCTTCGACCGGCAGGAACTCGCTGTACACGTGCGAGATCATGGGCGCGCCGCCCAGCCCGCCGCCGACGTGCAGCAGGAACCCGAGCCGTTCCTTGCCGTTCTCGA
Organism: Gemmatimonadales bacterium; assembly: GCA_035519195.1. GTDB lineage: Bacteria > Gemmatimonadota > Gemmatimonadetes > Gemmatimonadales > GWC2-71-9 > AG25. Next base: position 45,706 of record DATIWU010000147.1, on the reverse strand, counting down.
TCCGCTTCTTCGCCAGGAACCCGATGTCGTGAAACCGGACGGCCGAGTGGTCTTCGGTGCAGCCCTCGAACGTGATCTTGAATTTCCGACCCATCACCTGATTGTGGTCGTTGCGAACCAGATAGCGGAACAGGGCGTGCGCGTACGGCGCGACATCGAACACTTCGGTGGGCGACGTCCCCGAGCGGTAGCAGGCGGTGATGTTGCGCACGGTGTTGCCGCAGGCTTCGCGCGACGTGATGCCGTACGACGCGAGAAACCGCATGAGCTCGGGCGCTTCCTCGAGCTTCAGGTAGTAGAGCTGCGCGTCCTCGCGCGTCGTAAAGTGCACGAATCCGGAGCCGAAGCGGTCGCCGGCGTCGGCCAGGCAGATCAGCTGGTCGGCCGTGAGGATCGCGCCCGGGATCTTGATCCGCTGCATCTGCACGCCGTCCTGTCGCTGGGCGTAGGTGCCGAACTGCAGCCGGATCTTCTGCATCTTTACCTCGCCGATTTCCCCCCGGCGGAACTCGTGGATGTGCGCTTCGTATTCGGCGAGCTCGTTCAGGATGTAGTCGGGGATCGGCTGGGGGCCGCGCGGCGGATTGGCGATGGCGGTCATGAATTCGTCCTCAGGCTTCGATGAGCACTTCGGTTCGGACCGGCAGGGATGCACCGGAGCCGATCAGTGCGCTGACGCGGACGACGTCTCCAACGACGAGCGTCGCGGGCGATTCGAGATTGGCTTCCCGGGCCAGGTCCACAATGGTGGCGAGCGTGCCGGCCACGGCGCGTCCCTCCGGGAGCGTGGCGCTCGCGATCACCGCGGCGGGAGTGTCGGGAGACGCGCCATGCTCGAACAGCCGCGCAACGATGGTCGGCAGCCCGCGGAGTCCCATGAGGAACACCAGCGTCGGGATGCGGGCGAGCGCGCCCCAGTCCAGATCCGATTCGCCCTCGCACTCGTGGCCGGCCGCCACGGCAAACGCGGAGGCGTGGCGGCGGTGGGTCACGGGAATTCCCGCCGCGCCCGGCGCGGCGATGGCCGACGTGATGCCCGGAACGATCTGGAACGGCACACCCGCCTGCTCCAGGGCTTCGGCTTCTTCGGCGCCGCGCCCGAACACGAACGGATCGCCTCCCTTGAGCCGGACCACAACCTTGCCGCGCCGCGCGAGCGACACGAGCAGGTCGTTCGTCTTCTCCTGCTCGACCGAGTGGCCTTCCGCGCGCTTGCCGACAAACACGCGCTCCGCCCAGGCCGGCGCCCGCTCCACGAGCGCTGGCTGGACCAGCCGGTCATAGACCACGACGTCGGCGCGGCGGAGCGCTTCGAGACCACGCACCGTGATGAGGTCCGGATCGCCCGGACCGGCGCCCACCAGGTACACGATTCCGCGCGGAGCGGATTCGAGCGGTGCGCCGGATTCCGCGCTCGCGATCAGCGCGTCGATGCGCTGGCGCGCCCCGGCGAGATCACCGCGGCGCACGTATTCGCCGGCATCGGAGTCCACGATCTGATACCACAGCCGCGTCCGGCGCTTGGGGTCGGCGATGCGCGCCGTCACTTCGGGACGCAGCTCGCCGAGCAACTCGAGGAACTGCGCCTGATCCGATCCGATCAAGGAGCGAATGCGATCGCGCAGTCGGACCGCAAGCACCGGACTCTTCCCACCCGACGATACGGCCACCGTGATATCGCCCGCGCGATGGATGGCGGGCGCGATGAAACTGCAATGCGGCACGTCATCGACCGCGTTGAGCAGCACGCCGCGGCGCTCTGCTTCGGCCCAGACGGCGGCGTTCACGCCGCGATCGTCCGTTGCCGCAATCGCGATGAACGCCGCTTCGAGATCGCCGACCTGATACGGACGCCGCAGGACCGTGATCGCTCCGGTCGCCGCAAGGTCTTCGAGCTTCCACGTGAGCGCCGGGCTGACGACCGTCACCTGCGCACCGGCATCGAGCAAGCCCTGCGCTTTCTGCTCGGCCACGGCGCCGCCGCCGACAATGACGGCGCGCCGGCCACGGAGTACGAGGAACACCGGGTAGTAGCTCACGCCTTCACCGTAAACGTGTGGAGGCCGCATTCCGTTTTCCCCATCCCACTCCAGCGGCCGGCGCGCTCCGGCTCCCCGGGCCGGGTGGCGCGTGTGCACGGCCAGCAGCCGATGCTCGTGAACCCCTGGTCCATGAGGGGGTGATGCGGCACGTCGTGCTGGCGCAGATACGCGCTGATCTGGTCGCGCGACCAGCCCGCGAGCGGGTAGACCTTCACGATCGGATGGTCGCCCGAGCGATGGTATTCGAGTACGTCGATCGCCGCGCGGTGCTCGGTCTGGTCGCTGCGCACCGCGCTGATCCAGCCGTCGTAATCGACCAGGGCCCGCTCGAGCGGCTCGACTTTACGGATATGGCAGCAGCGATCGGGGTCGGTCTTGAAGAGCGGCCCCGGATCCGTGGCCGGATGCAGATCGATCACGTTCAACCCGTAGCGTTCGGCGAAGCGATTCTTGAACGCGAGGGTCTGGGGAAAATGAAAGCCGGTATCGAGGAACAGCACGGGCACGCGTCGGTCCACCTCGCTCAGCATGTGGGCCAACACGATCCCGCCGCCGCCAAAGCTGACGGTCACCGCGGCGCGGCCGGGGAACGCCTCGAGCGCCCAGCCCAGGATCCGCTCCGGGCTCGCTCCTTTCAATTCTGACGCTGCGTCGCGCACCTGCGCTGCTGTCAGCAACCGCCCTCCGGGGTGTCCACCCACACACACGTCCGATGCATAAAGCAAAGGCCCGCTCCGAGAAGCGGGCCCGATCGACGCTGCACGTTCAGTCTGGAGACTACGTCCGTTCGTTTCCGGACAGTGCACCGCAATCGTGACCGCTCCACGGGGAGCGAGCACAGCCTGTACAGCGGCAGGCCTTACAGCAGATTGTGGTGCGGCGACGAGTCATATGGTCTCCCAAGGCCAAAAGGCTACAACGCGACGACTTGCGTGTCAACGGACCCGCGCTTGACAGCCTCCGCGCAGCTTCGTAAGGTGTGTCACTGCAACATGCAACCCTTCTGCCGCAGTGTCCTGTCCTCGTGGTCCCGCCGAAAGCGGGTGTGTTCCCGCCGTTAGCGGTTTTCGCAGCACAATTGTCGTTGGGTAGTCGGCGACCCCGGGAAGGCGAGTGGTGCGCTTCCGGGGGATGAACCCACCAGGACCAAGAGGACATGTGACAGCTTCCAGCACTGTGCTGAAGTTTGGCGGCACGTCCGTCGAAGACGCGGCGGCATTCGAACGCGTGCGCGCCATCGTAGCCGCGCGACTCCCGCTGCATCCCGTGGTCGTGGTTTCGGCCCTGAGCCGCATGACCGACGCGCTCCTGACGAGCGTGGACACGGGGTCGGCGGACGGGCTCGCGGCTCACATCGAGCGCCATCGCGCCATCGCGCGGCACTTCCTGACGGGCGACGAGCTCCGGAAGATCGAGCGCGAAATCGACGCTGCCCCCGGCGAGGTTACGGCGCTCATCGGGAGACTCGACCGTGAGGCGAGCGAGCGCGCCGCCATTCGCGACGAGGTCGCCGCCTTTGGGGAACGGCTCTCGTCCGCGCTCCTGGCCGCGGTACTCCGAGCCGGTGGGATCCCCGCGCGGGTCGTGGACGCGCGCCGTTGCATAGTGACGGACGCGACGCACGGGAAAGCCGACCCCGACATCGCCGAGAGCGAGCGATGCACGCGGGCGGAGCTCATGCCGCTCGTGCAGGCCGGCGAAGTGCCGGTGCTCGGCGGCTTCATCGCACGCGCCCAGAGCGGGGCGACCACGACGCTCGGTCGCGGCGGCTCGGACTATACCGCGGCGCTCGTTGGGTCGGCGCTCGATTCCCGGGAAATCCAGATCTGGACCGATGTCTCGGGGGTGCTCACCGCCGACCCCCGAATCGTGAAGAACGCGCGGACCATTCCGAGCCTCTCGTACGCCGAAGCTTCAGAGCTCGCGTATTTCGGCGCGAAAGTGCTGCACCCGAGGACGATCCAGCCCGCGCTCACCCGCGGCATTCCGGTCCGGATCGTCAACTCTCGCGCGCCGGACGATCCGGGCACGGTGGTCACGAATCACGCGGAGTTGTGGCCGGGGGCGGTGAAATCGATCGCCCACAAGACGGGGATCACCGTTCTGCAGATCACCTCGCCGCGGATGCTCGGCGCCTACGGCTTCCTGCGCGCGGTGTTCGAAGTCTTCGACCGGCACCGCATGCCGGTCGACGTGGTGACCACCTCCGAGGTCAGTCTTTCCGTGACGGTGGAGGATGGCGCGGGGCTCGCGCCGGTCGTCACGGATCTGGAGGCGCTGGGCGACGTCACCGTGGAGCCGCGGCGCGCCATCATCTGTGTGGTCGGCGAAGGTCTCCGCACCACGCCGGGCATCGCCGCCCGGCTGTTCGAGACGATTCGCGACATCAACGTGTCACTCATTTCCCAGGGCGCATCGCGGGTCAACATCACGTTTGTCGTGGACGAAGATCAGGTCCGCGAGACCGTCGCCCGGTTGCATGCCGCGCTGCTCGATCGCCCCGGGCTCGCGCCGAGCGGGAGACCTGGGGCCGTGGAGCGGCGGGCGGCGCGGGCGATCCGCTCGACCAACGACCCCATCGAGCTCGCGCGCCGGCTGATCGATATCCCGTCCGTATCGGGAGACGAGGAAGAGGTGGCGGGCGTGCTGGCGATTCACCTCCAGGGTCTGGGATATGACGTGGACGTCCATGAGGCCGCTCCGGGACGGCCGGGGATCTTCGCCCACAGCGACGCGCCGGCCCGGCTGGTGTTCTGCACGCACCTGGATACGGTTCCTCCGTTCTTCCCCTCTTCAGAAGACGACGGATATCTCTACGGCCGAGGTGCGTGCGACGCCAAAGGCATCATTGCGGCCCAGGTGACCGCGGCGGAACGGCTGCGCGCTCAGGGGATCCAGGACATCGGACTGCTGTTCGTGCCCGACGAGGAGAAGGGGAGCCTGGGCGCGCGCGCGGCCAATGCGCTTCCCGCCGCGCGGCAATGCCGCTACGTGATCGTGGGTGAGCCGACCGAAAACCGTCTCGCGATCGGGTCGAAGGGCTCGCTGCGCGTCACGCTCCGGGCCGAAGGCACGAGCGGGCACTCCGCTTATCCCGAGCGCGGCCGCTCGGCGATCCACACGCTGCTCGACGTGTTGCGGGACGTCCGCGCAATCGCCTGGCCGCGCGATGGGTATTTCGGCGACACGACCTGCAATGTCGGAATCCTGGGCGGCGGTGTGGAGGCGAACATCATCGCGCCCGAAGCGCATGCCGATCTCCATATCCGGCTTGTCACCGACGACGCGCCGATTCGCGAGCTGCTGGAGCGGACCGTCGACGGCCGGGTGCGGATCGAATACCTGAGCCACACGCCCGCGGTCCGGCTCAAGTCGGTCCCGGGGTTCGAGCATTGCGTAGTGGGATTCACGACCGACATTCCCCATCTCAGCAACTGGGGGATCCCGCTGTTGCTGGGACCGGGATCGATTCACGACGCCCACACCGCGCGCGAACGTATCGCGCACCGCGAGCTCGAGCGGGGAATCGAGCTCTACACGCAGCTTGGTCGCACGCTCGCTATGGAAGCTGGGACCGCGCCGATCGCCGCGACGGGAACCGGAGGAGGAGGAGGGGGAGGGGGAGGGGGGGGCTCGTGAGGCTCGCGTTCTTCGGCGATGGGCGCATGGGGCGGGTGGCGATCGCGCGCGCCCAGAGCGAGGGTCACGACGTCGGGATCGTGTTCACCGCGCGCGAGGCAGGGCTGGGACCCGAGGCACTGACCGCCCGTCTCCGGGAAGGGAAGTACGACGCGGCGATCGACTTTTCCGTGGCGACGGCCGTCCCCGCGCACGCGGGGGCGTGCGCGCGCGCCGCCGTGCCGCTCGTGGAAGGGACCACCGGCTGGCAGGCCGAAGAATCCGAAGTGCGCCGGGTGGTGGACGAGTGCCACGGCACCATGGTGTACGGGGCGAACTTCTCGATCGGGGTGCATCTCTTTTCGCGCGTCCTGGCGCGCGCCGCGGATCTGTTTCGCGGCCTCGAGGGCTACGAGGCGTATATCGAAGAGGCGCATCACGCCGGCAAGCGGGACGCCCCGTCTGGCACGGCGCTCGAGCTCGAACGGGTGCTGCGCCAGCATCTCGGCGCGGCACATGAGATCCCGATCACGAGCACCCGCGCGGGGCACATTCCGGGCACGCATCGGGTGGGGTTCGATTCGGTAGGCGACACTATTCTTCTGGTGCACACGGCGCGCTCGCGCGACGGGTTTGCCGACGGCGCCATCGCCGCGGCGCAATGGCTCGCGACGGGCGGCCGGCGCGGGGGCATTTTCGCGTTTGGAGACGTGCTGGACGAGATCCTGGCGTCGCAACGGAAAGGAGCAGCGCGATGACACTGCGCGTGGACTGGCTCCAGGGGTGCGGGACGGCGCTCGTGACCCCGTTCGGGGCCGACGGGAAGATCGACGAAGCGCGCATGCACGCGCTCGTCGAACGGCAAATCCGAGGCGGCGTGAAACTGCTGGTGCCCTGCGGCACGACCGGCGAAGCGATGACGCTGACGCCCGATGAGCAGGCGCGCGTGTTTCGCGTTACGGTCGAGGCGGCGCGGGCGGGCGGGGCGGGGGCGCGAGTAATCGCCGGAGTCGGCAGCAACGCGACGGCCGTGACCATCGAGCGGGCGCGGGCGGCGCGCGCCGCGGGCGTCGACGGCGTGCTCGTGGTCGCGCCGTACTACAACAAACCAACTCAGGCCGGCCTCGTCGCGCACTTCAGCGCCGTCGCCGCCGCGGTGCCCGAGCTCCCCGTCGTCCTGTACAACGTCCCGGGCCGCACGGCGTCGAATATTCAGGCCGGGACCGTGTTGAAGCTCGCCAAGCAGGTCGAGAACATCGTCGGCGTGAAGGAAGCCTCAGGCGACCTGGGACAGGGCATGGCGATCATTCGGTCGCGTCCGGCCCATTTCCGGGTGCTTTCGGGCGACGACGCGAGCACGCTGCCGCTCATCGCGCTGGGCGCGGACGGGATCATTTCGGTCGTCTCGAACGAGGTCCCCGGAATGATGGCGCAGCTCACCGCCGCCGCGCTCGAAGGAGACTGGCGCAGTGCGCGCGAGCTGCATTACCGGCTACTGCCCCTCATGGAAGCAAACTTCCTGGAATCGAATCCCGGGCCCGTGAAAGCGGCGATGGCGTTGATGGGATTGCTCGAGGAGCGCCTCCGGTTGCCGCTCGTGCCGGTCGAAGACTCTACGCGCGCCCGGCTGCGGGACATCCTGAAGGAGCTCGGGGTCACGGACCAGCCGGCGCATGTCGCTGCGTGAACGCGTGGAGGCGCTCGCGGCGAGCGCGCCCCGTGACAGTTATGGCGACGCCGAGCGTCGCACGTTCGAGGAGTTTCGCGGCGCGCTGGCGAGCGGCGCGATCCGCGCCGCCGAGCGCGCGTCTGACGGGACATGGCGCGCCAATGCGTGGGTCAAACAGGGCATCCTGCTCGGCTTTCGCATGGGCCGGCTCACCGACGTGTCGGTCGACGCGACGTTCCGATTCTTCGACAAGGACACCTACCCGATTCGGGAGACCCGCCTCGCGGACAATGTGCGGATCGTGCCTGGCGGGTCGACCATTCGGGATGGCTGCTATATCGCGCCCGGCGTGGTGTGCATGCCGCCGATGTACGTGAACGTTGGCGCGTACGTGGACGAGGGCACGCTCATCGACAGCCACGCGCTCGTCGGGTCGTGCGCCCAGATCGGGAAGCGGGTCCATCTTTCGGCGGCCGCGCAGGTCGGCGGAGTACTGGAGCCGGTGGGCGCGCTCCCCGTGATCATCGAGGATGACGTGCTCGTGGGCGGCGGGTGCGGCGTGTACGAGGGAACGATCGTGCACGAGCGCGCCGTGCTCGGAGCGGGAACGATCCTCACGGGATCGACTCCCGTCTACGACCTCGTCCGCGAGACGGTGTACCAGCGCGGCGCCGGAGGCGCGCTCGAGATTCCCGCCGGCGCGGTGGTCGTGCCTGGCTCGCGTCCGCCCGGCAGCTCCAGTGCGTTCGCCAAACAGCACGGCGTATCCCTCTATACGCCTATCATCGTGAAATACCGCGACGCGCAAACGAGCGCCGCCGCGCTGCTCGAAGCAGCCCTGCGGTGACCTTCGAGCCGCCACGCCGGTTACGGGGGATCGCGAAAAGCGCGATTCGCGATTTCTTCGACCGCGCCCCCGCGGGCAGCATCAATCTGGGGCTGGGCGAGCCCGACCTCCCGACACCGCAGGTGGTGCGCGACGCGGCCGTGCGGGCAATCCAGAATGAGCGAAACGGTTACACCACGCACGCGGGTCTGCCCGCGCTCCGGGAACGCATCGCTTCCTTGTATCCTGGGCAGCGGGACAGAGGAGATGTCGAGCGGGTGATCGTGACCGCGGGGTCGCAGGAGGCGCTGTATCTCGCGCTGCTCACGCTGGTGGATGAGGGAGACGAAGTGCTGCTCCCGAATCCGGGCTTCGTGGCGTACCCGTCCATCGTCGCCATGGCCGGCGGGCGCGCCGTGTTCTACCGGCTTCCCGGCGCGCGGGATTTCGGGTTCGACGCCCAGGACTTCCGGCGGCAGGTGTCGCCGCGTACCAAGGTGGTCGTGTGCATCAGCCCGTCCAATCCCACCGGGCGAGCGTTACGGAGACAGGATCTCGAAGAGATGGCCGCCGCGCTCTCCGGCACCAACGCGGTCGTGGTGAGCGACGAGATCTATCGCGACCTCTACTTCGACTCGGCGCGCCCGCCCTCGATTGCGGATCATTATCCCGATACGATCGTCGTGAGCGGCCTGTCGAAGTCGATGAGCATGACGGGATGGCGACTGGGTTGGCTCGTGGGGCCGGCGGACATCGTGCGCAGCGCGCTCGTGCTGCACGGGTACGTGACCACGTGCGCCAGCGCGATTTCACAAAAAGCCGGCCTCGCGGCCTGGTCCGAGCAAGCCGAAGCCGCACGCTCGGACATGCGTGCGACATTTCGCGATCGGCGCGACCACCTGCTCCTGGCCGCTCGGCAAACCCTGGGGTTGCGTGCCGTGATGCCGGATGGTGCGTTTTACACGATGCTCGAGACGGCTCGGTACGGCAGCTCGCGCCAGGTGGCGGAGACGCTGCTGCAGCACGGCGTGATTACCGTTCCGGGGAGTACCTTCGGGACCGAAGGCGAAGGCTTCCTGCGATTATCGTTTTGCGCGGATAAACCGGCCTTGACTGAAGGCGTGCGCCGGATCGACGCGGCGCTCGCGACGCTGCGAAAGGGCGAGGAGCTGCGCGTATGAGCCAGAAAATTCGAGTCGGCATCCTCGGCGCGACGGGAACCGTGGGCCAGCGCTTCGCGTCGTTGCTGGCCGATCATCCGCAATTCGTGGTCACCGCGCTCGCCGCTTCCGATCGGTCGGTGGGCAAGCCGTTCGCCGACGCCTGCACCTGGCGCCTGCCCGGCGAGATGCCGCCCGGTGTGCGCGGGCTGCCGGTGCACGCACCGCGCCCGCCGCTCGACTGCGATGTGATCTTTTCGAGTCTGCCGACGGAGGTCGCCCGGGAAGCGGAGCAATGCTTCGCCGAGTCGGGCTATCCGGTGATCAGCAATTCCTCATCGTTCCGGATGGACGCCGGCGTGCCGCTGCTCGTTCCTGAAGTGAATCCAGATCACATCTCCGTGCTGAACGGCTCGAAGGGCAGCGGCTACGTCGTGACAAATCCGAACTGCTCGGCGATCGGCATCGCGTTGGCGCTCGCGCCGCTCCAGCGGGAGTTCGGAATCGAGGCGGTGGTCGTGACCACGCTCCAGGCCATCTCGGGCGCGGGGTATCCGGGGGTGCCCGCGATGGACATCACCGATAACGTCGTGCCGTTCATTGCCAGCGAAGAAGAAAAAATCGAGCGGGAGACGCAGAAGATCCTGGGCGGTGTGCGCGACGGGAAATTCGTGCCGGCCCCGTTTCCCGTCAGCGCCCAGGTGCATCGGGTGAATGTGCAGGATGGCCACCTCGCGGCGACGCGCGTGAAGCTGGCTCGCAAGGTGCGGATCGAGGACGTGCGCGAAGCGATCGCGAGCTTCCGCGGCGTGCCACAGGAGCTCGAGCTCCACAGCGCTCCCGAGCGTCCGCTCATTCTGCGCGAGGAACCCGACCGCCCGCAGCCGCGGCTCGATCGAGACGCCGGCAACGGCATGAGCGTGACGGTGGGGCGCCTCTACCCCGACCGCGTGCTGGATTTCCGGTTTGTCGCCTTGAGTCACAATACGATTCGGGGAGCGGCGGGGGCTGCGATCTTGAATGCCGAGCTGTTGATAGCGCGAGGCAAACTGGGAAAGCGGAACGCGGAAGCCGGAACATGAGTGTGTAGTTCCGCATTCCGCGTTCCGAGTGTCGCGTTACTCTTCTTCGTCCCTGTCCTGCTTAAATAACCAGTACTCCGGTCCCGCCGCCTCTTCCGGCCAGTCGGAGAGATGTGCGTCGCCTCTCCAGGCTTCGCCGTTCAGGTGGACGTCGCCGCGCCACGCCTCGTCGTTGCTCCAACCGTGCTCGCTGATACCCATACTCCCCGCTCCCTTCGAACTACTCCGCCCCCCACCATACCGTCGTCTGAGCCCCTACAACGTGATACGGCTCACATGGGAGGCGGTTCCTTGCAGCGGGCAGTCAGCTTACGGCGCGAAGCTCCACGCGGCGGTCAAACACGGGGGCGCGACGGTCGACGCCACTGCGTCGATCCGCGCCTTGGCGCATGTCCCGGCCGTGCGGGAAAACGCCGATTGTGGCGCTCACGCGACGGTCGGGCGTCTGGCGACGGTCCGCAGTGACACGGCGTTCAGCCTGGATCTCGGTCAAGACCTCGCCGCCCATGACTTCGGGAGCAAGCGCGCGGTAGGCGCCCCACTCCTCACGAAACCATTGGGTCGCGAGTGCGTTAGCCGCCTTGGCAGCCTCGCGCGTCTCGAAGAAGCCGAGCGAAGCGAGCACCCCTTCGCCATCCGAGACGAGATAGCAGCTCTTGAATCCGGGAATTTGGCGCAGCAACGGTACAAACCACTTTTCCGTGTAGCGAGCTGCCTGCTCCATCGTCCCCAGCCGAACGCGGTACCGCCTTAGGACTGCGTGCATCTGCCCCCCTAGGTGGAAAGCTGATTAAGGGCCAACCAAAATTGCACGTTTCGCGCCGGACCGGTAAGACGGGGGAAAAGCCAAGGCGGCAGGGGGGGAGTTGCGGCCGCGCTTCACATTTTGCGCACCGGGTTGCGCAGCACGCCTACGCCGGGGATCTCGACCTCCACGACGTCGCCGGGCGCGAGGGGCCCGACTCCGGCGGGCGTCCCCGTCGCGATCAGATCGCCCGGCTCGAGCGTCATCACTTGTGATACGTACGACACGAGCATGGGAATGCTGAACACCATGTCGCGCGCGTGGCCGTGCTGTCGCTCGTCGCCGTTGACGCGGCAGATCACCTCGAGCTCGGCATACGTCTCGGGTCGGATCGCGACGATCCGCGGTCCCATCGCGCAGAACGTGTCGAACCCCTTGGCGCGCGTCCACTGCTCGTCCGAGCGCTGGAGATCGCGCGCGGTCACGTCGTTGACGCAGGTGATCCCGGCGATCGCGTGGGCCGCTTCCGGTTCGCCTGCCCGATGCAGCCGCCGTCCGAGCACGGCGCCGATCTCCCCTTCGTGCTCCACGCGCGCCGATTCGGGCGGCAGGACGATCGTGTCCCCGTCTCCGATTACGGCGGACGGCGGTTTGAGGAAGAGCAGCGGTTTCGTGGGGACGGTGTTCCCGAGCTCGGCGGCATGCGCGACGTAGTTCCGGCCGACGCCGATGATCTTGCCCGGCCGTTCGATGTTCACGCGACCTGAGGGGCGCGCACGCTACGGTCGTTTCGGGGTGAGCGCCCGTTCGATCTCGTCGAGCCGCGGCTCGATTTCGATCGGAGGATTGGCGTGCGCCGGCGACGGTTCCGGGCCCTGATGATAGCGCGTGATCGCGTCGGGGTCCTTGAGAATGTGCCCGGTGAGCACCGCGACGATCGAGTCGCCCGGGGCCATGACGCCATCGCGAATCAGCTTGCGCGCGCCGGCGACACTCGCCGCGCTGGCCGGCTCGCAGCCCACGCCGGACGCATCGATCACCGCTTTCGCCTCGAGAATGTCGCCATCGGATACGGCGGTGACGATCCCGTCGGTTTCCCGGATCGCGATGACCGCGCGGTCGTAGGACGCCGGATTGCCGATGTTGATCGCCGTCGCCACCGTCTGCGCCTGGACCGTGTAGCGTTTCGCGAATCCCTCGGCGAAGCTTTTCGCGAACGGCGCGGCACCGGCGGCCTGAACGGCGGCGAGACGCGGCAGCCGGCGAATCAGTCCCCAGTCGCGCGCTTCGCGTAGCGCTTTCCCGAATGCCGCGGTGTTGCCGAGGTTCCCCGCCGGGACGACGATCCAGTCGGGCGGCTCCCACGACAGCTGCTGCAGCAGTTCCAGAATGATGGTCTTCTGCCCTTCGATGCGGAACGGATTGACGGAATTGAGCAGGTGGACGCCGAGCCGCTCGCTGGCCTCGCGGGCGAGCGCGAGACAGGCGTCGAAATCTCCCTTGACGAGCAGGGTCCGCGCGCCGTAGGCGAGCAGCTGGGTGAGCTTGCCGAGCGCGACTTGACCCCGGGGCGTCAACACGATCGCCGGGAGGCCGGCGAGCGCCGCGTAGGCGGCGAGCGAGGCGCCGGTATTTCCCGTCGACGCGCACGACACGGCCGTCGCGCCGATCCGCCGCGCGTGCGTCACGCCCACGGTCATCCCGCGGTCCTTGAACGATCCTGTGGGGTTGTGCCCCTCGTGCTTGAGATGCAGGCTCGTGGCGCCGGCCCACCGCGTCACGGTGGGCCGTGAGAGCAGGGGAGTATTGCCTTCAGGATACGTCAGCGCATCGTCGCCCGCGGACGGCAGCACGAGCTCGCGGAACCGCCACACGCCGGAGGCAAAGACTCCCCGGCGGCTCGCGGAGCGGGCGTCGAGCAGCGCGCGCAACCCGGCGCCCGTGATGGCGGGCGCCGGATGGTGCAGCTCGAACAGCCCCCCGCAGCGCGCGCATGCCTGCTGGCTCTCGTGCTCGCCGATTTCGTGGCCGCAGTGCGCGCAGCGCTGCACGCTGCCGGCGGCGCCTCCCGCAGCGAGACTGTGCGCCGGGTGCACGGTCATGTGGCCGCGATCTTCAATACATCGTTCAGAATGCCTCCGGCGGTTACGGCCGGCCCGGCGCCGGGGCCCGTGATCACGAGCGGATTCGTCTTATACCGGTCCGTGGTGAAGATGAATTGATTGTCGGTGCCGTTCAGGGACGCGAGCGAGCTGCTGGCATTCACCACGACGAGGCCAACCCGAATCTGTTTCGGGCTCACGGTACAGCGGTAGCGCAGCACACCGCTCTGGGCGCGAGCTTCCTCGACCCGCTTCTGCCACATCGCATCGAAATCCTCGAGGTGAGCCAGGAATTCTTCCCGCGTCAGCTTCCGCGCCTCGGCCGGTACGAGGGATTCGATATCGATGTCCTCCATCTCACCGGGGAACCCGAGCAGTCGTCCCAGGATCAGCGCCTTCCGGGCCACGTCCGTGCCCGAGAGGTCCTCACGCGGATCCGGCTCCGGATAGCCCTTGGCGATCGCGCCCCGCAGCGCCTCCGAGAACCGCCGCCCGCGCGACAGCTCGCCGAACAGATAGCCGAGGGTGCCGGACGGACAGCCCTCGATCTTCAAGACCCGGTCGCCGGATTGGACCAGCTTGTAATAGGTGTCGATGATCGGCAGCCCGGCACCGACCGTGGTCTCGTGCAGCAGCTGGCGCGCGTGCTGGTCGGCCAATGCGGCAAGCTCGTCATACAGTTTGCGATGCGCGGTCAGCGGCTTCTTGTTCGCGAGCACGAGATGCATTCCGGACACGAGCGCGTGCTTCAACGTCGCCGCGGTGTCGCCCGCCGTGACGTCCACGAGGACCGGATTCGAGAGCGCATGCCGCGTCACGAACGCGATCGCCTCGTCCGCGCTCCCCGCATGCCCCCCTTCGGCGCCGGCGAGCTCACGACCCTTGCCCTTGGCCGACGCGAGCTTCGCGAGCCGCTTGGGAGATAATCCTTTCTCGTCGAACACGAACCCCGAGCGATCCACGACACCCACCACGCGCACCTCGAGCGGCGCGCGGCGCAGTTTGGCGATCATGTCCGCGAGCACCCGGCCGATCGAGCCGAATCCGAGCAGCACGACGTCGGTGCGCTCGGGGTGCGAGACCGCTCCGCCGCCCAGCTTGTCGAGCTGGAATGCCGCGTGGACGAGTCGCTCCGCCCGAACGACGTCTTTCTCTGCGACCACGACTGAGAGGTTCAGCTCGGACGAGCCCTGGGCGATCGCAATGACGTTGATGCCGCCCGACGAGAGGGCGGAGAAGGTGCGGGCGGCGATGCCGGGCGTGCCGGCCATCCCGAGCCCCACCACCGCGAACGTCGCGACGCCGGGCCGGATCTCGACGCCGTCGATTTCGCGGCGCGCGATTTCTTCCTTGAACGCCTGCTCGAGACCCGCGCGGGCACGCTCGGCGCTCGCTTCGGGAACGCTGAAGCAGATGGAGTGCTCGGACGAGGCCTGGCTGATAAGCGACACCGAGACGTTCTGGTGCTGTACGGCCGCGAACGTCCGGGCGGCGATCCCCGGAATCCCGAGCATGCCGTTGCCGGTCACGGTGATGAGCGCCTGCTTGCTCACCGCCGAAATCGCCTTGACGGGATGCGACCGCAGCGTGCGACGGCGCGAGATCTCCGTTCCGCGCGCTCCGGCATCGGCGAATGGGCGAATCCGGATCGCCAGACTACGGCCCGCGATGGGGATCAGCGCGCGCGGATGCAGGACCTTGGCCCCGTAATACGCGAGCTCGGCCGCCTCGCGCTGATGCAGCTGCGGGATGACCCGTGCGTCCGGGACGACGCGGGGATCGGCGGTAAGAAATCCCGGCACGTCCTTCCACAACGTGACTTCCCGTGCGCCCAGCGCCCGGCCCAGCAGCGTGGCCGTCAGATCCGATCCGCCGCGACCCAGCGTCGCGAGCTGGCCGTCAGGCGTGGCGCCGAGGAACCCCGGGACCACGGGGACGGAGCCGCGCGTGAGCAGCGGCACGAGCGTCTTCCGAGCGGCCCGGTCGGTGAGCACGAGGCTCGGAGAAGCATGGCCAAAGTTGCCATCGGCTTTCACCACGTCTCGCGGATCGATGAGCACGGCGTGCACGCCAGCCGTCTCGAGCGCCGCGGTCAGCAGTGTCGCCGAAAGGCGCTCGCCCCGCGCGACCAGATAATCACTGGTGCGCGGCGTCAGCTCGCGCACGATCACGAGACCGGCGGCAATCTGCTCGAATTCCGCGAACTCCCGCTCGATCGCCGCGAGCACGGACTTACGGCGCTCGGGCGCGGAGACCGCCGCACGGGCGGCTTCCTCATGGCGCCCCCGCAGTGCGGCGACGCCCGAGCGCACCGCATCCGCTTCGCCCCGAATGGCGCGCGACGCGAGCTCGAGCAGCGCATCCGTGACACCCGCCAGCGCCGACACGACGACCACCAGGCGGGCCGGCCGCTGGGCCTGGATGATCGCGACGGCGCGGAGGACTCCCGCTCCGTCCGCGACCGACGCGCCGCCGAACTTGTGTACCTGAGGGGGCTTGAGGGAGGAGGACGCCATCACGCCACCTGGTAGCGGCCCGCGGGCCTGGTCATGCGAAATGTCTCCACGGTCACGCCGATTGCCTGCCACGCGCGCGCCATCGCAGTCTCGACGGCGCCGGCCTGCGCGGCGGGAGCGACGGCAACGAGGGTCGAGCCCGAACCGGACAACGTAGCGCCGAAGGCCCCGGCGCGAACGGCCGCCCCGGTTACCTGATCGTATCCCGTAATCAAGGCACGACGATATGGCACATGGAGCACGTCCTCGAGCCCGGCGTGCAGCAAGGCCCCATCGCCCCGCGCGAGCCCCTGCACCAGCGCCGCGCTTCGCGCCGCCGCCACGACGGCGGTGTGGTACTCGAGCGTTTTCGGCAGCACGCCCCGCGCCTGCTCCGTCGCAACCATGAAATCCGGTATGGCGAATACGAGCGCGAGCGAAGCATGCAGGTCGAGTGGCGTCACGACCCATCTCCCCGGCGCCTCGGGCGGGGCGATCACGAGAGTCGCGCCACCGTGGATCGACGGGGCGACATTGTCGGCATGTCCTTCGACCCCGGCGCACACGGCGGTCAACGCGGTGTCGTCGAGCGGCAGATTACAGAACGCGCGCGCCGCGACGGCGCCGGCTACGACGGCGGCGGCAGAGGAGCCGAGCCCGCGGGCCACGGGGATTTCCGAGCTGGCCTCCATTACGAGACCGCCCGGTGGCTCACATCCGGCGGCGGCGCAGGCGCGGTGGAAGCCGGTGTACAGGAGATCCTGATCGGGCGGCGTGTCGAGCGCCGCGAGCGCCCCCCCTCGGGTGATGCGCACCGCGGCGTGCATGGCGGGATCGCGGCGCACGGTCACACTGAACCAGCGGTTCACGGCGACCCCGACGCAATCGAAGCCCGCCCCCAGGTTGGCGGAGGACCCCGGCACGCGGACGGACACGGTGGCGTTCATTCGCTCCAGACCGGAAAGAAAAAACCCGGGGCAGAGAGGGCACCGCTGCCCGGGGCGGGGGCCGAAACCCACGCTACTCGCGTGGTGCGCGGTAACATAGGGACGTGACGAATTGAGCGTCAAGCCGGTTGGCGTGCCTCGAACCATACCATTGGGTAGGCATACCTACCTGTAGTGATTAGTTGACACCCACAGAGCCGATACATAACCTGAAAGCCGGAAATGTTCTCCGTTACGAGGCTTACATGATGTTTCTCGTCGATCTCCTGCTGCTTACGCTGCTGCTGGGACTCATCACCCAGCAGGAGGTTCGCGGCGCGCGCGACGGAGCAGCATGAGTCGCTAGACAGGACAGACGAACACAGTCCCAACGCCGCGGACCTCAAAAGCCCGCGGCGTTTTTTCGTCACCGAGCCGGAAAACCAAGCCGGCCGAGGAGCGAGGTCCATGGAACGAAACGTTGTCATTTTCGACACCACACTGCGTGATGGCGAGCAGGCGCCCGGGAATTCGATGACCCCGGAGGAAAAACTGCGGCTGGCGCGCCAGCTGGACGTACTCGGTGTGGACGTCATGGAGACCGGGTTTCCGGCGGCTTCGGACGGCGATTTTCGCGGGGTTCGGACCGTGGCGGAAGAGGTGCGGCGGCCGATCATCGCGGGGCTCGCGCGCTGCCACGAGCGCGATATCGATCTCTGCGGGGACGCGCTCCGACCGGCGGCGCGACCGCGGATCCACGTGTTCATCGCCACCTCCGACATCCACCTGCAGCACAAGCTCCGCATCACGCAGGAAGAGTGTCTCGAACGCGCCCGCGCGTCCGTGCGGCGCGCGCGCCAGTACACCGATGACGTGGAGTTTTCGGCGGAGGATGCGAGTCGCTCGGACATCGACTTTCTCTGCAAGGTCGTGGACGCGGCGATCGCCGAGGGCGCGACCACCATCAATCTCCCCGACACGGTCGGATACGCGTTGCCGCAGGAGTACGCGGCGATGTTCCGTGCCGTCCGCGAGCGGGTACCCTCGTCCGATAAGGTCGTATTCAGCGCCCACTGCCACGATGATCTGGGGCTCGCGGTTGCGAATTCCATCGCGGCGATCGAAGCCGGCGCGGGCCAGGTCGAGTGCACGGTCAATGGGATCGGGGAGCGCGCCGGCAACGCGGCGCTCGAAGAGATCGTCATGGCCGCGCACGTCCGTCCGCAGGCGGTGTCGTTCCGTTGCGGCATCAATACGCGCGAGATCTTCCGCACGAGCCAGCTACTCTCGCACGTGATCGGCAACTTTCCCCAGCCCAACAAGGCGATCGTCGGCCGGAACGCGTTCGCGCACGAGGCGGGGATTCACCAGCACGGCGTGATGCAGAACGGACTCACCTACGAGATCATTCGGCCGGAGACGGTCGGCGTGCCGCGCTCGACGCTGGTCCTGGGGAAGCACTCGGGACGGCACGCGCTCGAGCGGCGGTATCGCGAGCTGGGCTATGAGCTGGACGAACCCACGCTCGAGTGGTTGTATCGCGAGTTCACGGCGCTCGCCGACCGGAAGCAGGAGATTCTCGACGAGGACCTCCTGGCGCTGCTCCACGAAAGCTTCCATGACGCCCCCGAGTCCTACCAGCTCACCTATCTCAAGGCGACCTGCGGGACGGTGTCCGCGAGCGCCGAGGTGACGCTGACGGGTCCGTGGATGCGCGAAAAGAGCGCGACCGGTACGGGGAACGGCCCCATCGCCGCGGCGTTCGCGGCGATCAGCGCGATCGTCGAGCGACAGATCGAGGTGCTGAACCTGTCGTTACAGTCGGTGACGCCGGGCCGGGACAGCGTGGGTCACGTATTTCTGCAGGCGCGGATCGACTCGAAGACGCTCGCCGGTCACGGCGCATCGACCGACGTGGTCGAGGCGAGCGCCCGCGCCCTCGTTCACGCGTTGAACAAGGCGAGCTTCGCCGATCGGCTCGAAGATCACTCGCTCAACAACGTCTATCTCTGGGGAGTATGACCATGGACGCCGCGATGTATCGACCGGAGTGCGTGCCATGACGGAAGTCCTGACCGGTTCCCAAATTCTCTGCCGGGAGCTCCTGGCGGCGGGCGTGGACGTGATTTTCGGCTACCCGGGCGGCGCGATCATGCCCTTCTACCACGCCCTCCCCGAGTATCCGCAGCTGCGGCACATCCTGACGCGGCACGAGCAAGCCGCCGCGCACGCCGCGGACGGGTTCGCCCGCGCGAGCGGCGGGGAACGGGTGGGGGTGTGCGTCGCCACGTCGGGCCCGGGAGCCACGAACCTCGTCACCGGGCTCGCCACCGCGCACATGGATTCCTCGCCTGTGCTCGCGATTACGGGGCAGGTGGGCCGTCCCATGATCGGGCGCGACGCGTTTCAGGAGACGGACATCATCGGCATCACCCTCCCGATCACGAAATACAATCACCTCGTACAGGACGTCTCCGAGCTGGCGGATCGGGTCCGCGAAGCCATCGGCATCGCGCTCGACGGGCGGCCCGGGCCCGTGCTGCTCGACGTTCCCAAGGACGTCCAGAACCAGCGTGCGGCGTACACGCCGCCGGCGTCGCGTCCCGCGCGCGGCGAGCCATCGACGCCGCCGCTCGATCAGGCCATCCGCGAAGCCGCGCAGCTGATCGCGAAGGCGGAACGCCCGCTCATCATGATCGGCCACGGCGTGATCCTGTCCAGCGCCTACGGTGAGGTGAAGGCGCTGGCGGAGAAAACCGGAATTCCGGTGATCACGACGCTGCTCGGCATCAGCGCGTTCCCGGAATCGCACCCGTTGCACCTCGGCATGCCGGGGATGCACGGCGAGGTGCACGTGAACCGGGCGATTCAGCAGGCGGACTTGATCGTCGGGATCGGGCTCCGGTTCGACGACCGGGTCACCGGCAACACCGCCGCGTTCGCGCCGCGCGCCAAGATCATTCATATCGAGCTCGATCGCTCGGAGATCGGCAAGAACATCCCCGTCGCCGTGGGAATCGTGGGCGACGCGAAGCTCGTGACGGCACGGCTCGTGGCCGCGGTCAAGCCGCGGCGCGCGGAGCCGTGGATCGCGGAGATCAAGGGATTCGTGCGCCCGCGCGCCGAGTCGTTCAGCGGCGATCTGTCGCCCGAAGCGATTCTCGCGGCGATTCACGAGACCACGGGCGGCCAGTGCACGATCGTGACCGATGTCGGGCAGCACCAGATGTGGGTGGCGAAGCACTATCCGTATCAGCGCGCCAACACCCACATCACGTCGGGCGGACTCGGGACCATGGGATTCGCCGTGCCCGCCGCCATGGGCGTGCATCTCGCGCGCCCCGGAGAGCTCGTGTGGGCGATCTCGGGCGACGGCGGGTTCCAGATGAACATGGCCGAGATGGCGACGATGATTCAGGAGGGCCTGAGCGTGAAGATGGCCATTTTCAACAACGGCTATCTCGGCATGGTGCGGCAGTGGCAGCAGTTCTTCCACGAGAAGCGCTACTCCTGTACGCCGATCTGGAGTCCGGATTACGTGAAGCTCGCAGAGGCGTATGGGATCGCGGGATGGCGGGTCGAGAATCGGGCGCAGCTCGAGGACGTCGTCGAGCGCGCGAACGCGGAACGCGGGCCGGCGCTCGTGGAGTTCGTGATCGCGCAGGAGGCGAACGTCTACCCGATGATTCCACCGGGCGGATCGCTCTCCGAGCCGATCGAAGCGCGCCCGGCACCAACACCGGCGGACTGACGGTCGCGACGTGTCCGGCGCGCCCACTCCGTCGCACCTGGTCGTCGTCCTGTTGGACGACGACCTGCTTGCGTTCAACCGGGTAATCGGGGTCGTCCGGCGCCGCAATCTCCCGGTTTCGGGAATTCGCGTCGATAATCCCTCGCCCATGGGCAATGGCAGATCGGCTGGCGGAATGTTGCGGTTCAGCTTCTATATCCAGGCGGACGAGGGCCACGCGGAGCGCCTGCGCCTGCAACTCGAGAAGGCTCACGGCGTCAACAGCGTCGAGGTTTCAAATACATCGGAGGTTGTCTCATGAGTGTTCGCGCCTTTTATGAGGCCGATGCGGATCGCCGGCGACTCGACGGACGGACGATTGCGATCATCGGCTACGGCAGCCAGGGCCACGCGCATGCGCTGAATCTCAAGGAGAGCGGCGCCAAAGTGATCGTCGGCCTGCGGCCGAACGGGAATTCGTGGAAGCGCGCCGTCCAGGACGGGCTCGATGTGCGGAGCGTGGCCGACGCCGCGCGCGCGGCGGACATCATCATGATGCTCGTGCCCGATCAGGATGCGCGCGCCGTGTACGATGCCGATATCGCGCCCGCGTTGCAGCCCGGGAAGACCTTGATGTTCGCCCACGGCTTCAACATCCACTTCAAAGAGATCAACCCGCCCGAGACGGTGGACGTCTCGATGATCGCCCCCAAGTCGCCCGGCCACCTCGTGCGCAGCGAGTATCAGGCCGGACGCGGCGTGCCGGCGCTCGTGGCCGTGCAGCAGAACGCCAGCGGGCACGCGCTGGAGGACGCGCTCGCCTACGCGGCCGGCATCGGCTGCGCGCGCGCCGGCGTGCTCGAGACGTCGTTCCGCGAGGAGACCGAAACCGATCTGTTCGGCGAGCAGGCGGTGCTGTGTGGCGGCGTGACGGCGCTCATCAAAGCGGGCTTCGACACGCTCGTGAACGCCGGCTACTCGCCGGAGCTCGCGTACTTCGAGTGCCTGCACGAGCTGAAGCTCATCGTGGACCTGATGTATCGTGGCGGGATGAAGTTCATGCGGTTCTCGATCAGCGATACGGCGGAGTACGGCGATTATACGCGGGGTCCGCGGGTGATCACGGCGGCAGTGCGCCAGGAAATGGAAAAGATGCTGGGCGAGATCCAGAGCGGGGCGTTCGCGCGTGAATGGCTGAAGGAATGCCGCGAGGGCGCGGCGAACTTCCAGCGCATGCGTCGCACCGAGAACGATCACCTGATCGAGCGCGTCGGCTCGAAGCTCCGCGCCATGATGCCGTGGTCCGAGGAAGGCAAGGCGCGCAGCGGCAAGCCCACCACGGAGCGCGGCGCGGGTCCGGTACCGGAGACCGCCGGCGCGGCCGCCACGCGATGACCGCGCGTACGCTGTTCGACAAGGTCTGGGACCAGCACGTGGTGCACCGGCTCTCGGAGGGGCCGGTGCTCCTGTACGTGGATCTGCACCTCGTTCACGAGGTAACCTCGCCGCAGGCGTTTGACGGCCTGCGGCGCGCGGGTCGCCGCGTGCGCCGCCCCGACCTGACCCTGGCGACGGTCGACCACAACGTGCCGACCACGGACCGGCTGCGCCCGATCGACGATCCAATCGCGGCGCGGCAGCTCGAGGCGCTCTCCACGAACAGCCGGGTGTTCGGCATCGAGCTGTTCGACCTCAATTCGCCGAATCAGGGGATCGTACATGTCATCGGCCCCGAGCTGGGCGCGACGCAGCCGGGCATGGTGATCGTGTGCGGCGATTCCCACACCTCGACGCACGGCGCGTTCGGTGCCCTGGCGTTCGGCATTGGGACGAGCGAAGTCGAGCACGTGCTCGCCACGCAGTGCCTCGTCATGTCCAAGCCGAAAACGCTGGAAGCGCACTGGACGGGCCGGCTCGCGCCGGGCGTCACGGCCAAGGACATGATTCTCGACCTGATCGGACGGATTGGGACCGGCGGGGCGACGGGACACGTGATCGAGTACACCGGCGACCCGATCCGCGCACTCTCGATGGAGCAGCGGATGACGGTCTGCAACATGTCCATCGAGGCCGGCGCGCGGGCGGGGATGATCGCGCCCGACGATACGACCTTCCAGTATCTCCAGGGCCGCGCCAAAAGCCCGGCGGGGGGTGCGTGGACGGCGGCCATTCAGGCGTGGCGCGAGCTACACACCGACCCGGGTGCGGCGTACGACACGCGGGTGGTGATCGATGCCGCGACGATCGCGCCCCAGGTGACGTGGGGCACGAGCCCGGGCATGGTGACGTCGATCAAAGGGCGTGTTCCGGATCCCCTGGAGTTCGCAACCGACGCCGAGCGAAACGCGGCGCAGCGCGCGCTCCAGTACATGGGCCTCGCGGCGGGCGTCCCGCTCGAGGGACTGCCGATCGACCGGGTGTTCCTGGGCTCCTGCACCAACGCGAGAATCGGCGATCTCCGGGCGGCCGCTCGTGTAGTGCGGGGGCGTTCCGTCGCGCCGACGGTTCGTGCCATGGTGGTTCCCGGATCGATGCAGGTCAAAGCCGCGGCCGAGCGCGAGGGACTCGACAAGGTGTTTACGGACGCCGGGTTCGAGTGGCGCAACGCCGGCTGCTCGATGTGCCTCGCCATGAACGCCGACGTGCTGCGGAGCGGCGAGCGCTGCGCCTCGACGTCCAATCGCAACTTCGAAGGGCGGCAGGGGAAGGGCGGGCGCACGCATCTCATGAGCCCGGAGATGGCCGCAGCCGCGGCGATCGCCGGTTGCCTGGTCGACGTGCGCGGCTGGAATCTCGCGGAGCTTCCGGGGTCCGCGCAGCTGGATCTGGCCTCATGAAGCGGTTCGTGAGTCACACGGGCCGGGTCGCCGGCCTGCCGCGAGAGAACGTCGACACCGATCAGATCATCCCGAAGCAGTTCTTGAAAGGGCTCGAGCGCACCGGCCTCGGGCCGGCGCTGTTTTACGACTGGCGCTACCGGCCCGACGGCACACCGAATCCGGAGTTCGAGCTGAACCGTCCGGCCGCCGTGGGGGCGAGCATTCTCGTGGCGGGCGACAATTTCGGCTGCGGGTCCTCGCGCGAGCATGCGGCCTGGGCGCTCGCGGACGCCGGATTTCGCACCGTGCTGGCGCCGTCGTTCGCGGACATCTTCTTCGCGAATTGCTGTCAGAACGGGCTGCTTCCGGTCCGGCTCGCGGCGCACGAAGTGCAGGAGTTGTTCCGCCGGCTCGCGGGCGCGTCGCCCGAGCGCCCGTTCGTTCTGACCGTCGATCTGTCCACGCAGCGGGTGTACGACGCTGCCGGTTTCACCGCCGCGTTCTCCATCGATCCCTATCGCCGCGAGATGCTGCTCGTCGGTCTCGACGAGATCGGCCGGACATTGCGAGAGGAGCCCCGTATCGCGGCGTTCGAGCGGCGGCGCGCCATCGGCGTTCCGGCGCGCGCGTGACGGTTCGGACGTTCTCGATCGCGGTCCTGCCGGGCGACGGCATTGGACCGGAGGTGACGCGCGAGGCGGTCCGGGCACTCAAGACCGCCGCCGACGTCTTCGGCATCAGCGTCGCGACCGATGACTTTCCCATCGGCGCCAACGCGGTGCACAAGTTCGGGGCGCCGTTCCCCGACGCCACCCGCGCCGCGGTGCAGCAGGCCGACGCGGTGCTGCTCGGGGCGGTGGGCGATCCCTCGCTCGACAATGCCCCCCGCGCGCGAAAGCCCGAAACCGGGCTGCTCGAGCTGCGCGCGCTGCTCGGCGTCTACGCCAATCTCCGTCCGGTCGCGATCCACCCCGCCCTCACGAGCTACTCGCCGCTCCGCCCGGAGCGCCTGCGAGGGGTCGATCTGCTCATCGTGCGCGAGCTGTTGGGCGGCCTGTATTACGGCGAGCCGCGCGGTAAGACCGAGCTCGCGGGCGTCAACACCATGTCGTATTCGGTCTCGGAGATCGAGCGCGTGGCGCGCGTGGCGTTCGAGGCGGCGCTCAGTCGCCGGCGGGTGGTGACATCGGTCGACAAGGCCAACGTGCTCGAGGTCTCGCAGCTGTGGCGCGAAACGGTGACGCGCATCGGCCGCGAGTATACCGATGTGCGGCTCGAGCATCTGTATGTGGATTATGCCGCCATGCGACTCGTGTCCGATCCCGCGACGCTCGACGTCGTGCTCACGGAGAACATGTTCGGCGACATTCTGAGCGACGAGGCGGCGGTGCTGGTGGGCTCGCTCGGTATGCTCCCCTCCGCGTCGCTCGGCGCGGGCTCGGGGCTGTTCGAGCCGATTCACGGCTCGGCTCCGACCATTGCGGGCCAGAACATCGCGAACCCGATCGGCGCGATTGCTTCAGTGGCGATGCTATTGAGGTATGGCCTGAAACACGCCGAGGCGGGGGACGCGGTCGATCGCGCGATCCGTGATGCGTTGGATCAGGGGGCGCGGACCAAGGATATTGCGTTGCCGGGAGATGTGGTGCTGGGGACAAAGGAAATGGGGGCACGGATTACGAGTCTGATCGAGAGGCGAGACGCCGGGACGAAACAGGTAGACCCGAAGACGCCGAGACGCAGGGTGGGGGACCGGGGGGAGGCGAGAGGGCGCCCGTAGCTCGAGAGCCCCCGCACTCGGCCGCCCGGTCTAGTCCGTCACCGCCCCCACACTCGCACTCGAAACCAGCTTCGCATACTTCGCCAGCACGCCCGTCGTGTACTTTGGCTCCGGCGCCTTCCACGCCTTCCGCCGCCGGCCAAGCTCGGCATCGTTCACGATCAGATGGACGATGCGCTTGTCCGCATCGATCGTGACCGGATCGCCCTCGTGCACGAGCGCGAGCGGCCCGCCGACCGCCGCCTCGGGCGCGATGTGCCCGACGACGAGCCCGTACGTGCCACCCGAGAACCTGCCGTCGGTAATCAGCCCGACGGAGTCGCCGAGTCCCGCGCCGACAATCGCGGAGGTCGGCGAGAGCATCTCCCGCATGCCCGGGCCTCCCTTCGGGCCCTCGTAACGAATCACCAGCACGTCGCCGGCCTGGATCCCGCCCGCGAGAATCTCCTTGAGGCAGGCCTCTTCCGAATCGAATACCCGTGCCGGTCCGGTGATCGCGCGCTTCTTGATTCCTGAGATCTTCGCCACGCTGCCTTCGGGAGCGAGGTTGCCGCGCAGCACCGCGAGATGTCCCTGCGGATACACGGGCGTGTCCCAGGCATGAATGACCTCCTGATCGGACCTGGGCTCGGCGGGAACGTCCGCCAGCACCTTGGCGATCGTGTTGCCCGTGATGGAAAGCGCGTCGCCATGGATGATGCCGTGCTCGAGCAGGATCTTCATGATCTGCGGAATTCCGCCGGCCTGGTGGAGCTCCGTGGTGACGTGCTGGCCGAACGGCTTCATGTCGCACAACACAGGGACGCGGGTGCGAATCGCCTCGAAGTCATCGAGCGCGAGCGGCACGCCGGCCGCGTGGGCGATCGCGAGCAGGTGGAGCACGACGTTGGTGGAGCCGCCGATCGCCATGGCGACCGCGATCCCGTTCTCGAACGCCTTCCGCGTGAGGATCTGCTTTGGCCGGAGATCCTTGCGTACCGCCTGGAGCAGCACTTCGGCGGATTGCGCGGCGCTCTCGGTCTTCTCCGAGTCCTCGGCGGCCATCGTCGAGGAATACGGCAGGCTCATTCCCATGGCCTCGAACACCGACGACATCGTGTTGGCCGTGAACATGCCGCCGCACGCCCCCGCGCCCGGACAGGCCCGGCGCTCGACCTCGAGCAGCTCTTTGTCGTCGATCTTGTTGGCGCTCCGCTGGCCCACCGCCTCGAACACACTGACCACCGTCAGGTCTTTGCCCTTGTAGCGCCCCGGCTTGATCGTCCCGCCGTAGACGAACACCGCCGGGATGTTCATGCGCGCGATCGCCATCATCGCGCCCGGCATGTTCTTGTCGCATCCGCCCACGGCGAGGAGGCCGTCCATTGCCTGGGCGTTGCAGGCGGTCTCGATCGAGTCCGCGATCACCTCGCGCGACACGAGGGAGTACTTCATGCCCTCGGTGCCCATGGAGATGCCGTCCGAGACCGTGATCGTGCCGAACATCTGCGGCATCGCTCCGCCGGCTTTCAACGTCTCCTCGGCGCGATGCGCGAGCACGTCGAGCCCCATGTTGCAGGGGGTAATGGTGCTGTAGGCGTTGGCGATGCCGATAATCGGCTTGTCGAAGTCGGAATCGGTAAAGCCGACGGCGCGGAGCATCGCCCGATTGGGGGCGCGCTGGACGCCTTCGGTGATCACTTGGCTGCGGAGCTTTTTCATGGTGCGAGGAAAGGTAATTGCCTGATTGCGGCGCTGAAGCCTCGGCTCCAGTGCCGCATCTCCTACTTCAACAACATGTCGTGTGGCCGCGCCGCCCCAGTCGCGAAGTTCTGGAAGTCCACGTCAAACTTGGGATCGAGCGTCATCCCGGTTGCCGTGACGTTGATCAGCCGCACGCGATACGGCACGTTCCCATCGAGGTTCGAGAGCAACGAATTGCTGATGTAGAGCCGCTGATTGTCGGGTGTCAGCTTCATCATCTGCGCCTGCGGCACCGCGACCGTGCCCACGAGCTTCGGCGCGCCCGGATTCGTAACATCGTATTGGTTGACCGCGCCCGCGCCGAACAGCGACACGAACAGGAACCTGTTGTCATAGGTGAGCCGCATGTCGGCCGGAATCGAGTTGTCGGGAAGCTGAATGACCTTCGAGAAGGCGGGCTTTCCGTCCTTCACTTCCCAGTGCCACACGCTGTTGCCGAAAGCGCAGTTCACGAACCCGCCCTTCACCCCGCTGCCGTGCATCCAGCGAATCTCGAGCGGCGCCTTATCGAGGTGGGTCTCCGAGATCACCTTGCCGGCCTTCCAGTCCCAGGCTACGACCTCGTCGCCCACTTCGCTCATGGGCGCCATGCCCTTCATGATGCTGTGAGGATGCGCCCAGCTCGACGTGATCATGAGATTGAGCTCGGGGTTCACGCCCACGTCGTACATGTACTCGGGTGCCGGGTTCGCCGCAATGAACTTGCCGTCGTTGTCGAGCTTCACGACCGCTCCGGGGGCTCCGCCATCCTTGCCGCCCAGCATCGCGATCATCATGCCGCCCGGGACGGCGTAGAAGGTGTGCGGACCGGAATAGCCCGTGGTGGCCGCCAGATCGGGAACGGTTTTCATGAGCGACGGCTGCCGCGGATTCGTCTTGACGTCGTAAATGAACAGGCGATTGGAAAACAGCCCGCCCGCGAAGATCCGGTCGGCATCGGCCGTGTATCCGAAATGATGCGCCTCGTTGCCGGCCGATCCCGTGGAGATCGTGGAGATCACCTTCGCGTAGGTCGGCGACTTGGGATCGGCATCAATCACCGTCAGGAAATCGGGGTCTTTCTGATCGGCATCGCTGGTCCAGACATACAGCAGCGATTCGTGCTGCCCGGCGGGCAGATTGCGGACGAACACCGATTCGTCCCACGAATTGAAAGACTGCACCGGCATCGCGGCGATCCAGAGGGGGAGGAGCGCAACGGTCGCGATGAGCTTGCTTCGCATAAGCGGCCTCGGATGAAAAGCGTGTGCGGTTGGCACTGCAGCGCGGAGTGTAGCCGGGGGGGGACCGGAACGCCAGCAGGGGAACTCAGGGGCGTTCGGCAACTGTCGCCAGCCGTGGGCGAGTGCCTCATGCTCTCGAGCCGTGTTCGAGAAGGAGACGGAGCTTCCAATTTGGTATGTCGGGGGTAATACTTGCGTCCGATGCGGACCCGGTATCGCTCCCCCTGGGTGTTCGGCTGCGCTGCGGCGCTCCAGCTGCTCGTGCCGCCGGCCGCCGCCTGGGCCGACGCGCGGCTCGACACCGAGGGTCGAAACGCCCCGGTTCACATCGAATCTCACACGACTTCCTCGTGTGCCCGCATCCATCCTCCGGATTGCGGCCTGTGCCATTTCCTGAGTGCACCGGTTACGCTCAGCGCGCCCAAACGCGTGCAGTTTGCGATCGAGCAACCCAGGATCTCGTATACCCCGCCTACCTCGAGCGCCCCGACCGTCCTCGCGCGCCCGGGTCCGAGGCCCCGCGCACCTCCCGTTCTCTCCTGAACATCCGGCGCTCGCGTAGCGCCGCCTAGTCCTTCGCCGCACCGCGCGCTCACTACGAGCGGCGGCAGGTCGTGGCGTGGGTTGCTCGGAACAATACTGACAGGAGAGAACGCATGTACGCGAAGCACCTTGTGGCTGCGCTGCGCACGCTGGTTCTGGCATTGTCGATCGTGGCGGCACCGCAGCTCGTGTGGCCGCGCCCCGTTCCCGTTCTGGCGAGCGGAGACATCAGTGGCTCGGTCGTCGACAGCATCACAGGCAAACCGCTTCCCGGCGCCGATGTGCGGATCATGCATCAGGGCGCGGTCGTCGCGACCACGACCACCGATGCCTTCGGTCGATTCGTGGTACACAACCTTCCGTCATCGGATTACGTCGTTGAAGTGCGGTACCTGGGCTACCGCGCGCTGGCCCAGACTGTGACACTCGGCGGCGCTGCCGAGATCGCGCTCGAGGTCCGTTTGGCGCCGGTGCCGTTCAACCTCTCCGCCGTCGAGGTCCAGACCAGCGCGCCGGTCGCCGTCGATACCCGCAGCGGGAATCAGATCTTCAAGCAGAACGATTATCACGGCGCGCCGACCAACACGACCTCGCAGATTCTGCAGCAGTCGATCTCCGGCGCGGCGCGCGCGCCGACGGGGGAAGTCCATATCCGGGGCCCGCCTGCGGAGTACACGTATTACGTGGACGGCGTGCCTGTGCCGAGCGGCATCTCGGGCAGCCTGAACGAGCTGTTCGATCCGCAGGTGGTGAATCAGATCGAATTCCAGACCGGGGGCTGGGACGCGGAGTACGGGGGCAAGAACGCTGCCATCGTCAACGTGACCACGCGGATCCCGACCGGCGTCTTCCACCTCGATGGCTCTGCGTATGGCGGGAGCTACAGCTCGAACGGCCAGACACTGAATCTGAGCAGCAACACCGGGCGGTTCGGATTCTTCGCCTCGGGAGCGCGGCAGGTAACCGACATGCGCCTGGAGCCCGTCATGTTCGACACGCTGACATTCGCTCCCATCAACTTTCACAATCACGGGGAGGACCTCTTCGGATTCGCAAAGCTGCAATACGTGCCATCGACTCACGACGTCGTTAATCTCGAGTTCAACCGGTCTCGGACGCGATTCCAGGTTCCGTTCGACAGCACCCAGGGAGTGCTCGACGACAATCAACAGGACGTCAACGGCTTCGTGAATCTCGGATGGCACCGCCGTTTCGGTGCGGACTCCGGCATGACCGGATCGTCGTCCGAGCTGTTTGTCGGCGGGTTCTACCGCGACGGCAGCCTCCTGTACACCCCCGGGGCGACTAGCGAGCCGTCATTCATCTTCTATCCCGACACGACGCTCTACAACCTGAGCGAAGACCGCTCGTTTCACACCACGGGCGTGAAGCTCGACTACGCGCTCACCCCGCGTCACGGGGTCATGTTCAAGGTCGGCACGCTCGCGAGCACGACCAGTGGGCACGAGAACTTTCAGACGGTGGATTCGGCCGGCAATCACGGCCCGGCATCGATCTCCGACCTCACCGGCAGCGATTTCGGAGCTTACGCGCAGACCGCGCTGTCGCCGAACGATCGCTGGGAGCTGCGTCTCGGCGTTCGCTATGACAATCACAGCGCGCCCTTCGCTCCCAACCAGAATCAGGTGAGTCCACGGGTGAAGCTGAGCTTTTTCCCGGACGCCGCCAACACGTTCTGGATCTACTACGGCCGGCAGTTCATGCCGACGAACGTCGAAGACCTGCGCGCGATCACGAATGTCGCGGACTCCGGTGTGGTCGCGGAGCCCACGCTCCCCGAGCGCGATGATTTTTACGAGGTCGGCTTCGTGCACCGCTTCCCGTTCGGGGTCGTGTCGAAGCTCTCCGGGTATTACAAGCAGAGCTCTCCCGGCATCGACGACAACACCGTGCCGGGCTCGGCAATCGTCACGTCGGTGAACATCGAGCAGGTACGGATCACAGGGGTCGAGGCCGTCCTCGAGGTCCGCCCCCGCGGTCCCCTCTCCGGTTACCTGAACGTGGCGTTGAATCATGCATATGGGTACGGCACGATCACGGGCGGGTTCTTTCCGAGCGAACCGCCGAGCGGAGAGTTCGACCTGGATCACGACCAGCGAATCTCGGGGGTGGCCAACATCGTGTACTCCGCTCAGAAACTCTTCGTCTCGGCGACCGGGATCTACGGGTCCGGATTGACGAACGGCAACGACCCCGACTCGACCTACGGGACCGGTCTCCTCGACTTCAACCGCTCGATCAAAGTGGACCCGAACTTCATTCTCAATGCGAGCGCCGGATACGCCATCACCACAGGTTCGACTGTGGTGCGCCCGCAGATCTACGTTGAAAACATCTTCGACCAGAAGTACCTGCTGAAGGGGGCGTTCTTCAGCGGTGCATCAGTAGGACGGCCCAGGACCGTGACCGTGAGGGTGAACGTGGGTGTGTAGGGAGCACGCGGAACGCGGAACGGCAATGGAAGGTCCGAGTCGTGCGCTGGTTTCGACTGCGAACCTTCCACTGCCGTTCCGCGCTCCGTCTTCCCCGTTCCGACCGATCGCGACTGTCACGTCTTCGAGTGCGGGTGTCCACCCCGGCGTAACGTGGGATAGCGAAAACAG
Source organism: Gemmatimonadales bacterium (assembly GCA_035519195.1). Lineage (GTDB taxonomy): Bacteria > Gemmatimonadota > Gemmatimonadetes > Gemmatimonadales > GWC2-71-9 > AG25. Next base: position 14,579 of record DATIWU010000147.1, on the reverse strand, counting down.
GACACGAGATGATCGTTCACGAGCCCGGCGGCCTGCATGTAGGCGTAACAGATCGTCGATCCCACGAATGTGAAGCCCCGCTCCTTGAGCGCGCGGCTCAAATTGTCGGAGGCCGGCGTTCGCGCCGGGATCTGCCGCATCGTCTTCCAGGTGTTATGCCGGGTGACGCCGTCCACGAAGTCCCAGACGAACGCATCGAACGATCCACGCGCGTCCTGCAGCTCGAGAAAGGCGCGCGCGTTCGTCACGGTGCCGGCGATCTTCAGGCGGTTGCGGATGATCCCCTCGTCGGAGAGCAGCCGGGCGATCGTCGGTGCGCGATAGCGCGCGATCTTCGTGGGATCGAATCCGTGGAACGCCTTGCGGAACGCCTCCCGCTTCCGGAGCACGATGGACCACGAGAGGCCCGCCTGAAATGCATCGAGCACCAGGAACTCGAAATGCCTGCGGTCGTCGTGCACCGGCACGCCCCATTCCGTGTCGTGGTACTCGATCATGAGGGGGAGCGTTCCCGTCCAGCCGCACCGGATCACCCCTGCGTTGTGGTTGACCATCAGAGTCCCCCGGTTATCTTGCGCCTCTCGCGCGAGGAAATCCTAGGAGGAGCAGCACATGAAGGCTACCGACATTCGCCGGGGACACGTCATCATCGTCGATGGCCAGCCCTCGAGAGTCATGGAATTCACGCACCGCACCCCCGGCAACCTGCGCGCGTTCGTGCAGCTGCGGCTGCGCAACCTCGTCACGGGCAACACGTTCGACACCCGGGTGAGCGCCACGGATTTTCTCGAGGAGGCGAACCTGGATACAAAGGAATACCAGGTGCTGTACCGCGACGCCGCCGGGGTCCATGTGATGGATCTGCAGAATTACGAGCAGTACACGCTCGACGACAACACCGTGCTCGACGCCGGTCCGTGGCTCCAGCCCGAGATGGTGGTCCAGGTCGAGCTGCTCAATGGTCGACCGATCGCGATCGAGCTGCCGTCTGTGGTCGAGCTCGATGTGGTGCAGACTTCCCCCGTCATGCGCAGCGCGACGAAGACGGCAAGCACCAAGCCCGCCAAACTGTCGAATGGCGTCACGGTGCAGGTGCCCGAGTTCGTGAGTGAGGGGGACCGGGTCCGCGTCGATCCGCGCGAGGGCGTGTACCTCGAAAGAGCGAAATAACCGCTCTTAGAACAGCTCCAGTTGTCCTCCCACGAGTCCTTTCACGCGTTCCCACAGCTTCACCATCGCCCAGGTGTCACGCTCGCAGTAGCGCAGCAGATTGTGACGCAGCGTGGCCTGTTCGTCACCTGACATCCGTTCGTCGAACATCAGGCGCATCAGCTCGACACTCGCTAGCTCTCCTGCTCCGATGGCAAGGTCGTCGTACGACAGCCCCGGGACGAGCGCCGGCAGCACGCGCTTGATGCTGAAGCTGCCGCCGAAGTCTGGATGGTAGATGTGGTTGCGGATGAGCGGCAGCAGATCCACCAGCCGGTCCGCCACGTCGTTCAGCTCCGGGGCCAGCTCCGGGACCGCGCGCGCGAGCCGGCGCAGGCAATCGCGCTCGAAGTTGGCGTAATACGCCACGACCGAGCGAGCCCCCGCACACGCGCGGACCACCGCCTCCGCAATCGCTGGCCGCGGATCTCCTGAACCCCGCGCGATCCAGTCGAAGTGCGCGAGACGAGCGCGTCCCTCCACGTGGCAGCTGAACTGCGCCGGAACCATTTCCCACGGCCGGCACCCGGTCCACACCGGCACCGCGAGACTCACCGTTTCGAAGTCGAGAAACGCGAGCGGCGACACGAATTCCTGGAGGGCCGAGCCCAGGGTCGGTTCCACGACCATGTGCCCCGACCTCACGGCGCGGACCTGGCGCGCATGGATGACGTTGAGCTCGAGGTCCGACGGCAGATCGCCGATTGTCTCATATCCCAGTGACTCATAATCGACGACCTGCTTTCGCGGAATCCGGTACAGCGTGCTCACGTGATGCTTGGGAAATTGCCAGCACCGCTCGACGAACGGACAGTCGTAGGGACGGCGGCAATGATCACCGACGGGCACTTCCGGGAGCGGGCCGCCCAGCATGTCGCGTTGCACCGCGAGCTCGTCCGGAATGTCGAGCAGCACACCCTCGACGAGCGCGGTCACGTCGTCCCGCACGAACAGATTGCTCAGGTCGGGGTAGCGGCACTCCGGATTCAAATGCATCACCTCGGCGCGCTCCACCATCACGCCGCTCGTGCGCGCCACGTGGACCTGGAGCGCGACGTCCCTGACGTGCTCGGGCTTCAGGCGATTCGTGGCCTTCACCTCGATGAGGCTAAACGCCCGGCGCGGCGCGCCGTTCAGCACGGGACTCCGGACGTGCTCGAGAATGTCCACCTGCGCGTACGTGCGATCGGTACAGAAGGTGGCCTCGTACAGCGCCGGCGCGGGGAGGTCCCGAGCCAGCGCCGCACAGGTGGCCGCCAGTCGCTGCTCGAGGTCGTAAAACGGCACGTCGACCAGCTCGCCATGCGGCACGTAACGACGCGCCAGCCGGCCGACCTGGGCGCCCTGGTCGAAGCGGTTCTGCAGCGCCGGACCCGGCGCGAGCTCCGGCGCGTCGGGTTCATGCACGCGCCACCAGAGCTGCTTATGACATTGACTACCGGCGACAAACCGCGACTTGGAGAGGAGAATCTCCTCCGAGCCGGGCATCAGGGGTGCGAGGAATCGCGGCCGAACTGGCCTTTTGGCATGGTTTCCGCTCCGGGAGCGTACACGCCAGGCAACGTAGCCCATTGCGTGGGGAAGCGCGGCAGGTAGCGCACGCGCCGGTTGTCGACCACCTGCACGCGGCGCCACCAGCAGATCACCGGTTGCGGCGCGCGTCCCACGCTCACGACGGCGAACGGGACGGAATCACTGACCACGGTGCGAATGTCGGGCTCCGAAAGCGAGCACAAGTCCTCCGGTGCGCGGACGCCGAATGACGAGTCCGGTCCCGTCCACGGGTGGTTGTGCCACACCGCCAGCGTGCCGCTGCCGCAGGATTCCGGAACGACGCTGTCCGGGCCGGACGCGACGATCTCGGGCATATAGAATTCCCGCACGAACGCCGTGTCGTGCGACGTGCGGCCTGTGAGGCAGAGCGCCACCTCGCCGTCCAGCGCGGCGGCGAGTACGGAGAGACGGTGAACCAGCGACGTTTCGATCACGAGGCGCTTGGTCGGTTGGCTCGCCAGGATGACCGAGTCTTCGTGGGTGAGTCGGGCCTGGGCGGCTGCTCGCGAGGAACAACAACACGTCAACGCGACTGCGGGAATCAGACAGCGCCCAACCGTTCGCCCATTCCACCTATTGCGCATTGAAGCTGGTACTCGTGGCGGAGGTCACGTTCGATCCGCTGGCGACGAGCGTGTAAGCCCCGATAGAGCTGACCGTCAGGTTGTTGAACGTCGCGATGCCCCGCGTGGCGGCAATCTGCGGGTTCCCGCCGATGGTCGCTCCGCTGGGACTCGTGCCGAGCGATATGCTGATGGTTCCCGCAAACGTTGTATCGGTCGCGCCCGTCAATGACAAGGCGGAAACCTGGAGCGCGGGAACGAGCAGCGCGCCGTGTACCTGTGTCTGGGCCGGCTGGGTCGTGAACGAGAGGTGCGTCGCCACGCTACTCCCGCTGCCGGTCGTCGAAATCCCGATGGTTCCCGGGCCCGCATCACACGCGGCGGTCAGCGCCAATGCGACTGCGAACCCACAACTAGTCAGTCTCATGTGTTGGTCTCACATTTAGTCGATGCGCGCCTTGATCGGGACGTCCGGCTACAACTATCCCGAGTGGAAGGGGACGTTCTATCCGCCCGAAATCCGCCCGGCGCAGATGCTCCAATATTATGCTGATCGTCTCTCTACGGTCGAGATCAACTACACCTTTTACCGCATGCCTACGCCTAAAGTCGTACAAGGATGGGACGCCGCCACGCCCCAGGGCTTCACCTTTGTGCTCAAGGCGCCTCAGCGCATCACCCACATCGCACGCCTCAAGGATATCGACGACCCGCTGCGTTTCTTTCTCGACTGCGCCCGGTCACTCGGGGACAAGCTCGGCCCGATTCTGTTTCAGCTGGCTCCGACGTTCAGGAAAGATGTGGCACGGCTGACCGATCTGCTCGGAGTATTTCCAGCGAACCTTCGCTGCGCGTTTGAGTTCCGCCACGACTCCTGGTTCTCCGAGGACGTCTATGAGGCGCTCATGAAAAACGCGGCCGCACTATGCGTGGCGGATACCGAGAAGGGGACCACGCCCCTCGTTGCCACCGCGGATTTCGGCTATTTGAGGCTCCGGGATGACGCGGGCTACACCGCAGAGGCGCTCGCCCGCTGGGCCGCCACGATCGGCCAGATGTCCGCTAAGTGGAAGCAGGCCTTCATCTTCTTCAAGCATGAAGAGTCCGGGATCGGGCCCAGGCTGGCGTTGCAATTATCGGAGATTTTGACCTGACGCATTATGTTGGGCCGCGCCCTCCACCCTATTGTGGAGCGACCCATGACGGTCCGGAGCGGTTTGACGTTGCTGTGTTCGTTGGTAGTGCTTGGCTGCGGCGGGGGCACGCGTCAGGTCCGCGTGGACGTTCCGCCGGTGCTCAACCTGAAGCCGTATGGCCGCGTGGGCCTCGCCCGCTTCACGGTCGAGAAGGCCAAAGGCCAGCTGGACGAGATCGCGACCGAGCGATTCTCCGAAGCCGTGCTCTCCGCGCAGCCCGGAGTGGAAGTGCTGGAGCTGGGCGCCGCCGACTCGATCCGGAAGCGTGTGGGTGAGCCGACACAGGGCGCCGGGACGGCGCAGGCCATCGGCACGAGTCGCGGCATCCCCGCCGTGTTCGTCGGACATATGAAAGTCTCGAACGTCACGCCCAGCGGTGGACTGCACGGCCTGTCGCTGCCGCACCTCGAGGCGACCGTGTCCGTGGAGCTGACCGTCGCGCTGCTCTCGACGGAATCGGGCGGAACCCTGTGGCGCTCGAGCGGGACCATGACCGAGAAGGTGGGGGGCCTGGCTCTGGTCGACGGCGAGCCCTACTTCTCGGCGAAGGACCCGAACAAGGCGTACGTGAATATGGTCGATAACCTCGTCGATTACGTGACCCGCGATCTGCGGTCTACGTGGACGTGGCAGACCGTCAGTAGCCGCTGACGCTCGTGGAACGCCCCCGGGCACTTCGCCCGGGGGCTATTTTTTTGTAGTGACGACCCCTCCCCCGCCTTCGGTCCCGAGCACCTCACCGCCAACGCCCGCCGCGGCGGCCGCTCCGCGCGCGGCGAGGATCTTCGATCGTTCGATCATCGAGGGACCCATCGCCCGCGCCGTGTGGATGATTGCCTGGCCCACCATGATCCAGAACGTGATCGGCGGGTTCCAAGGCATGGTCGACCACGCGCTCGTGGGCCGGTTCGTCGGGTACGCGGGGAACGCAGCGATGGGCGTGGCAATCCAGATCTTCATCGTGGTGATTGTGTTCATGAGCTCGGTGTTCACGGGCATGAGCGTGCTCGTGGCCCGCTACGCCGGTGCGGGAGAGCACGAGAAGGTGAACGGCACGGTGTACCAGGCGTTTGTTGCCGCGATCGCACTCTCGCTCATCATCGCGCCGCTCGGGTACTTCCTGACACCCTCTTTGCTCGGCGTTGTGAACGCGGCCGCCGACGTGCGCGCCGAGGCGCTGCCGTATCTCCGCATCATGTTCCTGTGCAGCATCTGGACAATGCTGTTCTTCATGATCAGCGGAGCGCTCCGCTCGGCGGGCGACGCGCAGACCCCGATGCGCATCGGGGTACTGCTCACGGCGCTGAATGTGGTGTTCAACGTCATCCTGATTCGCGGACTGGGACCGATCCCGCGGCTCGGCACCGCCGGCGCGGCCCTGGGGGCGGCGCTCGCCGGCGCCATCGCGAGCGGCGTGGCCATTTACCTGATGTGCTCCGGGCGACTCGTGGTGCACTGGCACCGTGGCATGAACTGGCGGCCGGACTGGAAGGTCATGCGATCGTTGTTCCGGTTCGGACTGCCGACGGGCGCGCAGGGGATCGCGATGAACATCGGCGGCGTGCTGCTGCTCCGATTCATCGGGTCGCTCGAGCATTCGGCGGAAGCGCAGGCCGCGTATGCGGTGGGGTACACGGAGCTGTTTTCGCTCGTCACCTGGACGTCCTTTGGATTGATGGGAGCCGCCTCAGCGGTGGCGGGGCAGAACCTCGGGGCGGGGCGCGCTGATCGGTCGGTGAAAGGCGTCCGAGTCGCAGCGAGCATCGGCGTGGCCGTGGCCGCCCTCATCGGGGCGCTGTTCATAGCCATCCCCGGCCAGCTGCTGGCGCTGTTCGGGATGCACGACCCGGAAGTCGTGCAGATCGGGACCGGGCTCCTGGCCTTCCTGAGCGTATCCGGGTTTTTTATTACCGTCGCGTTGACCTACACCGGCGGGCTTCAGGGAACAGGCGACACGCGGTCGCCGCTCTACATCTCACTCGTCTCGCAGATCCTCATTCCCCTCGGGATTTGTGCCGTGATTCAAGCCTACCGCGGGCTTCATGCCGTCGACATCTGGTCGGCGATTGTCGTGGGGCACGTGACTCGGTGCCTGCTCTCCGTGTGGCGCTTTCGGCAGGGAAAGTGGCGGGAGATCCGCGTCGAGTGACCTAGCTGCCGTTCTGCGCCGTAAGCCTGCGGTAGATCGAGAAATGTCGCAGTGCCGCCACTTTCTTCCCGGTTTTTTCGTACAGCCGCGCGAGATTGAAATGCGCATCCGCGAGACGCGGGTCCGCGAAGAGCGCTTCCCGATACGCGTCGCTGGCGTCTTTCAGGTGCCCCAGGTCTTCGAGCGCGATTCCCAGATTGAACGCCGCGGTGGGATGTGCGGGATTCTCGTCCAGCGCGAGCCGGTAATGCTTCTCGGCTTCGGCCGCGAGTCCCTGCTCGTGCAGCAGGCGGCCGAGGTTCACGTGCGCGTCGGCGTCGTGCGCGTCCAGCTCGAGCGCGCGCCGGTACGCGTCGCGGGCTTCGTCGGGGGCGACGGCCTCGAGCTCGAGCCCCAGGTCGTACCAGTCTCGCGCGGTGAAGTCGGCTTCGACGGCGCGGGCGCGCCGTGCGGTGCGGCGCGCCATCGGCGCGGCGCGGCTGGCGAGGTCCGCCACCGAGAAGTCGAGCTGCATCTGCCCCGATTCGGGACTCCAGCTCGCCTCGCCGTCCGACACGACGATGCGGTCGCCTTCGGCCGAGATCCGCAGCTCGGCCAGAGTGCGGCCCTGCGGGAGCTGCTGTTTCAGCTCCCGCAGCGCGCGCCGGATGCGCCGCGGAGCGATCCGCGACTTCACGAGCCCCTTCGCGGTTCGCAGGATGACGAGGTCCTGAAAGGAAAACAGCTGCGCTTTGGACGACCTGGGCGTAAGAAAACCGTCGCGTGCGAAGGTCCGCACCTGCGCGACGGTGAGTCCGACAATGCGAGCGACGTCTCGTTCGGTATAGCCCTTCATTGCCGATCGTTACCCGCGACCACCTCCAACTTTCCGTTTCGCCGCGGGCGCCGCCTTCGCCTTTCCACCCTCCACCCGTTTTGCCGGCTTCCGTTCTCCAGCCGCTTCGCCCCCCTGCTTCTTGAGGCTCTGCTTCAGCGCTTCCATGAGATCGAGCACCTTTGCCTTCGGCGCTTCGGCCGGTTCTTCGATGATCTGCTGGCCGTGCACCTTGCGCTCGATCTGCTCGAGCACGCGCTTGCGGACGTTGTCCTCGTAACTCTCGGGATGGAACGCGTCGGAGGATGCCTGCTGGACGAATTGCACCGCGAGCTGCAGCTCGTTCTTCTTGGGCTCCACGTTCGGGATCGATACGTCGTCGATCTTGCGCACCTCGTTCGCGTACCGGAGCTGCTCCATCACCAGGCCATCCTTCTCCGGACGCACGGCCACGAGGTATTGCTTGCCGCGCGCCGCGTACTGGCCGACGGCGATCCGTCCCGTTTCCTTCAACGCTTCAGCCAGCAGGCGGTACGCGCGATCGCCACCTTTGTCGGGCCCGAGGAAATACGACCGGTCGACCAAAACGCGATCGACCTGCGCGGCCGGAACGAACTCCGCGATGTCGATTGCGTTCGAGGCCCTCTCCTCGAGCGCTTTGAGCTCCTCGGGGGTGAATTGCACGTATTTGCCTTTTTCGAACTCGTACCCCTTCACCATGTCGTCGCGCTCGACTTTTTCGCCGTCCTTCGAGCACACGTATTGCTGCTTGAGTCTGGCGCCGTCCTTTTTGTGCAGCCAGTTGAAGCTGATCCCGGCGGACGACTCACCCGTGGAATAAAGCTGGACGGGCACGGAGACCAGTCCGAAGGACAACGTCGCGGAGCCAATGGGATGTGCGGCCATAGATCCAATGATAAAATTTACTCGTATGAGCGCAAATCGGACGTCCCGTAACGCCAAGGGTGATCCGCTTGGGCCCTATCGCGCCAAGCGCTCCCTCGATCGGACGCCCGAACCCGGTGGCAAAGCGGCACCGCCACCGTCGTCTCGAGCAGGGGGTCTCTTTGTTGTACACATGCACGCCGCTCGCAGGCTCCATTGGGACCTCCGCCTCGAGATGGATGGGGTGCTCAAGTCCTGGGCGGTCCCGAAGGGACCGTCCCCAAACCGGGCCGACAAGCGCCTCGCCGTCCACGTGGAAGATCATCCGCTCGAATACGGTGACTTCGAGGGACTAATCCCCGAGGGGAATTACGGGGCCGGCGCCGTAATCGTCTGGGACCGAGGCACTTGGAAGCCGCTCGAGGATCCGCATCAGGGGATGAAAAGCGGCAAGCTGTTGTTCGAGCTCCACGGCTACAAGCTCAAGGGGAAGTGGGCGCTCGTAAAGCTCAAGAAGGCGGAAAAGGACGAATGGCTGCTGCTCAAGGAGAAGGACGAGTACGCCTCGAATTCCAGCGAGCTTCCCCCCGAGTCGGTGCTGTCCGGACTCACGGTGGAGGACCTGAAGGCGGGCGCCGACCGGATGGCGCCGCTCGTGCGCGACTTGACCCGCCTCAAGGCGCCCAAGCGGCAGGTCGATGTCGCCGACGCGCTCCCGATGCTGGCCGAGTCGCGGGATGAGCCGTTCTCGAAGCCCGGCTGGTGGTTCGAGCCGAAGCTGGACGGCTATCGCGTGCGCGTGGCGCGTGAGGGCGGGGAGCCGCGCCTGATCACGCGCAATGGACACGACATCGTGGGGGCGTTTCCGGAAATCGGCCGGGCGATCGCCGCGCTCCCGTTCGAAGGGTTCATCTTCGATGGCGAGCTGGTCGTACCCGATCAGACGGGCCGGCCGAGCTTTCAGCGATTACAGAACCGCGCCGGACTGAGGGCCGCCCAGGCACGGCGGGCGGCGATCGACAATCCTGCGCTGCTGTACGTATTCGACGTGCTCGCGCTCGGTGGATTCGACCTCCGGCCGCTCACGCTCGAGCGGCGGAAGCCCCTGCTGCGCCAGATCGTGCCGCCCAACGGACCGGTCAGATATCTCGACCATTTCGCACGCGATGGCGAAGCGCTGTATGAACAGGTTTCGCGCCTGGGACTCGAGGGCATCGTCGCGAAGCAGGCCGATTCCCCATATCGCGCCGGCCGGTCGCCGCACTGGCTCAAAATTCGGGCGGACCGCACCGAGGATTTCGTCGTGGTCGGCTTCACGCGTCCCAGGGGTTCGCGATCCGGGTTCGGTGCACTCGACCTGGGCGCGTGGAAGGGGGAGGAGCTGGTCTATGCAGGGCGGGCAGGGACCGGATTCTCGAGCGCGCAGCTTGCGACCATGACGCAACAGCTCGAGAAAATCGTGCGTGCCAAGCCGCCGTTCGCCGGTCCCATTCCCCAGGGCGGGCGGTGGGGCAAGCCCGCCGACCATACGTGGGTCGAGCCCAAATACGTGGCCGAAGTCCGATTCAAGGAATGGACCGACGACGGCCTGCTACGGCAGCCGGTCTTCGTGCGGTGGCGAGACGACAAGCCGATCGCCGAGGCCGCGCGCCGTGAGCCGGAAGGCGGCAGCGCTGCCGCGCACAGCGATGAACCGGACGCGCCAGTCGTATCCGCACCGGATCCGCCGGAACCGCACGAGGTGAAGTTCTCGAATCTGGACAAGGTGTTCTGGCCGGAAGAGGGATATACCAAGGGTGACCTGATCGAGTACTACCGATCTCTGTACCCCTGGCTCGAGCCCTACCTTGCCGAACGTCCCGTCGTACTGACGCGTTTTCCGGACGGCATTCACGGGAAATCGTTTTTCCAGAAGGACGCGCCGGGATTCGTGCCGGACTGGATCAGGACCGAGCGCATCTGGAGCGAAGACACCCAGCGCGACATCGACTATTTCATTTGCGACAACGTCGAGTCGCTCGTCTATCTCGTGAACCTCGGCACGATTCCGCTGCACGTCTGGGCCAGCCGGGCCGGCTCACTCGAGCTCCCCGATTGGTGTGTGATCGACCTCGATCCCAAGGAGGCGCCGTTCATACACGTCGTAACGGTCGCCAGAGCGCTGCGCGATCTCTGCAAGGACATCGAGATGCCGTGCTTCGTGAAGACGAGCGGCTCGAGCGGATTGCACGTGCTCCTGCCACTGGGCCGGCAGGTGACGTACGAGCAGTGCCGCTCGCTCGGCGCGTTGATTTCCCGGGTGATCACGAACGAGCTGCCCGACATCTCGACCGTCACGCGCCCAATTGGGAAGCGCGGCGCTCGTGTCTACCTCGATTACATCCAGAACGGTCACGGCCGGCTGCTGGTGGCGCCCTACAGTGCCCGTCCCCTTCCCGGCGCTCCCGTCTCGATGCCGCTCTCCTGGGATGAAGTCACGCCCAAGCTCGATGCGAAGAAATTCACGATCCGCACCGCACTCACGCGAGTGAAGAAGTGGAAGGCAGATCCGGTGCGGCCGCTGCTCGACATCAAACCGGACTTGGTGGGCGTGCTGGAACGCCTGCAGAAGCGCCTGGACTAGAGTCCTACGGACGCGGAGCCCATTCACGTCACCGTCGATGCGGCGCACCAGGTCTCGGCGCTCTTCGCGGGACCCGACCGACCCTCGTTCCTGTACGTCCTCGCCCACGGGGCCGGGGCTGGAATGCGTCACGCATTTCTCGAGAACATTGCGAGCGCGCTTGCCGCAGCGAACGTGGCGACCTTGCGGTATCAGTTCCCCTACATGGAAGCGGGGAGGAAGCGGCCTGACACGCCGGCGCTGGCAACCGCGACGGTCCGGGCTGCCGTGAACCGTGCGGCCGAACGCATGCCCGGCGTGCCAATCGTCGCCGGCGGCAAATCGTTCGGCGGCCGGATGACTTCGACGGCTCAGGCCGCCGAACCACTGCCCGGAGTCCGCGGACTGGCATTTCTGGGATTTCCGCTGCATCCGCCCGGGAGGCCCGGCTCGGACCGCGCGGCGCACCTCGACCAGGTGAAGGTCCCGATGCTATTTCTGCAGGGGACTCGAGATGATTTCGCTCAATTGGACCTGCTCGAGCCCGTCGTGAAGCGTTTGGCGGATCGTGCCACGTTGCACTTGATCGAGAACGGGGACCACTCGTTTCGGGTGCCGAAGCGGGCTGGCGGGGCCCGTGATGTGATGGATGAATTGGTGAATGCCATACGCGAGTGGGGCGCGGCTCTCATTCGCTGACGCGACACGAAACAACGCTGCGACGAGATCACTATGCCCAATTACTGGATCCTCAAGACCGAGCCGTCCACCTACAGCTACGACGACCTGGCGCGCGAGAAGACCGCGCGCTGGGACGGCGTGAAGAACAACCTCGCCCTCAAACACATTCGCTCCATGGCTCCGGGCGACGAAGCGATGATCTATCATACCGGAGACGAGAAGGCCGTCGTCGGGCTCGCAAGGATCGCCTCGGCGCCGTATCCCGATCCGAAGCACACAGAGCTGTCGGTCGTGGACCTGAAAGCGGAAGGGAAGCTTGCCAATCCCGTGACGCTCGCGACGATCAAGGCCGACAAGGCGTTCGCCGACCTCGCGCTGGTGCGGATGGGGCGCCTCTCCGTGGTCCCCGCGAGCCCGGCCCAATGGCGCCGCTTACTCGAGCTGGGCGGGCGTGCCAGGTCGTGAACGAAACGCCTCGCCGCATCCTGCTGGTCGATGCCGACGCGTTTTACGTCGCGGTCGCCCGGCTCGTCGATCCGGATGGGGCGGGGAAAGCGCCGTTGCTCATCGTGGGCGGATCCGCGGAGCGGCGCGGAGTCGTTACCTCGGCCTCCTATGAAGCCCGCGCGTTCGGAGTCCACTCCGCCATGCCGATGGCGCGCGCGTTGCGGCTCTGCCCGGACGCGCTGGTCGTTCCAGTCCCCTGGCAGGCCTGTGGTGAGAAAAGCAACGCGATCTACGAGGTACTGAAAGGCTTCACGCCGGCGATCGAGCGCGCGTCGATCGACGAGTTCTATGTCGACCTCTCCGGCACGGAACGGCTGTACCACAACGAGCCACTGGGGTCCATGGCGCACCGGATCCGCCGCGCGGTGCTCGGCGCGACCGGGCTTCCCGTTTCGATCGGTGGCGGCACGACCAAGCTCATCGCCAAGATCGCCGCGGGGGTTGCGAAGCCCCGACCCGGCACGACTGCCGACGGCGTTCAGGTGGTCGACTCAGGACGCGAGGAGGATTTCATGCGCCGGTTCTCGCTCGCCGAGATCCCCCTCATCGGGCCAAAATTCGCCGAGCAGCTTGCCGCTCTCGGTTGGCGCCGCGTGACCGATGTGATCGGCTGGGATCTACAGACGCTGCGCATCCGCCTGGGTCAGCGCTCCGGCGAGTGGTTGTACAATCGCATTCGTGGCATCGACACGTCTCCCGTGCACGCGCGCGCCCTGCCGCATTCCATCAGCCGCGATGAAACATTTGCCCGCGACCTGACGAGCGACGCCGAGTTGGTGACCGAGCTGCTGCGCCTGTGCGATCGGGCCGGCGCGGATCTGCGAGAGGGCGGCTTCGTGGCGCGAACCGTGACCGTCAAGCTCCGGGACTGGGATTTCACGACGCGTCAGGCCGGCCGGACACTCCCGCAGCCGCTCGCCTCCGATCGCGCCATCGCGCGCATCGCGCTGCGCTTGCTCGAGAAGCTGCGCCGGGCGCGCCGGGTGCCCGCCCGCCTGGTCGGTGTCTCGGTGTCGGAGCTCCTCCCCGGCGGCAAAGCGCAGCTTGGCCTGTTTTCCGAATCCATCGATTCCGCGATCGAATCCGAGCGCGATCTGGCGCTCGCTCGCGCAGTGGACGAGCTGCGCCGGCGTTTCGGCCTCGAAGCTGTCCGGCGCGGTAGCCTCTAGTCCGTGACCTTTCAATCGATCAATCCGGCGACCGGAGAGCTGCTCGGAGAATTTCCCGTTACTCCGCCGGCCGCGGTCGAGGCGGCGCTCGATCGCGCGTCCGTCGCATGGAAAGATTGGCGCCGGCGATCCTTGGTGGCGCGAGCCATGCCGTTCGACGCGGCCGCGCGCCTGCTGCGCGAACGGAAGGACGCGTACGCGCGCCTCATGGCGCTCGAAATGGGCAAGCCGCTCGCGCAGGGCGCGGCGGAAGCCGAGAAATGCGCGGCGGCGTGTGAGTATTACGCCGCCCAGGCGGACGTGATGCTCGCGCCCGATGAGCGGAAGACCGAGGCGAGGGACAGCTACGTGCGGTTCGATCCGCTGGGCGTCGTGCTCGCGATCATGCCCTGGAACTTCCCCTTCTGGCAGGTATTCCGGTTTGCGGTGCCGTCCCTGATGGCGGGCAACACGGCGCTCTTGAAGCACGCGCCCAACGTACCGCAGTGCGCCATCGCGCTTGCCGAGCTGTTTCGCGAGGCGGGATTTCCGGAGGGCGTGTTTCAGTCTCTCTTCGTAGAACCGGAATCCGTTGGATCCCTGATCGCCGACAACCGCGTCAGCGCGGTCACGCTGACCGGTAGTCCGAAGGCCGGGGCGAGCGTGGGGGAGCACGCCGGCCGTCATCTCAAGAGATCGGTGCTCGAGCTCGGTGGCAGCGACCCGTTCGTCGTGCTCGAAGACGCGGATCTCCCTGCGGCTGCGCGCCATGCCGCGGAAGCCCGGCTCATCAACAGCGGCCAGAGCTGTATCGCGGCGAAGCGCTTCATCGTAGTGGAAAAGGTTGCGGACGCGTTCCTCGAGCGCTTCGGGACCGAGCTCGAGCGGCACAGGGTGGGCGATCCGCTCGCTCCAGGCACCGACATTGGCCCGCTGGCACGCTTCGATCTTCGCGACGGCCTGCATGCGCAGGTCGAGGAATCTTGCCGGCGGGGAGCCAAGCTGCTGTTCGGGGGTGCGGTGCCCGCGGGGCCCGGGGCGTACTATCCAGTCACGCTGCTGACGGACGTCCTGCCCGGCCAGCCGGCCTTCGATGAGGAGACATTCGGCCCCGTAGCCGCCGTGATGCGCGCGCGGGACGAGCGACACGCGATCGAGCTGGCGAACACGTCGTCCTACGGCCTGGGAGCGTCGCTCTGGACGATCGATCGCGCCCGCGCCGAGCGGCTCGCGGTTGAGCTCGAAACCGGCAGCGTGTTCGTCAATGCGAT
>DATIWU010000146.1:0-4749 GCA_035519195.1 Gemmatimonadales bacterium | reverse complement strand
GGTGCCGACCAGGCGCACGCCGCGCTCGAGCAGATGCAGCGCATCGGCGCCGGTACCGCAATTCAATTCCAGAACGAGGCTGTCGGGCGGGAATGCGGCGTCGAGCCATTGCCATACCGCGCGGCGCAGGTGCATGCCGAGTGGGGTCTCGGTGAATGCCGCGTCGTAACTCGGTGCAACGTCGTCGAAAACCGGGCGCGTCATGGACGAACGGCAATATACTCGGTACCCTTGGTTCACATGGTAGCGTCCGCTCGATTCCGCGCGGCCTACGCCGAGCACCGCAGGGCCGAAGGACGGGGATCAGGTGGCGCGGCCGAGCTCCTGGCACTCCCGTATTTGCGCAGCGGCCCGTTCGCTCGCCAATGGGCCGTGCGCGCTAGAAGCTACGAAGCGTTCATTCGCCTCGTTGTGTCTCCCGCAATCGCACGCGTTGCGCCCCGTCCGCTCGCGGTCCTCGATTTGGGCGCCGGCAACGGCTGGCTCAGCTACCGGCTCTCCCGGCTCGGCTGCCGCGCGGTGGCGCTCGACTGGCGCAGCGACGCCGTCGATGGCCTGGGCGCCGCGCGCGGCTACGGGTCCGAGTCGGGCGCCCCTTTCACCAGCGTCGTGGCATCGTTCGAC
This sequence comes from Gemmatimonadales bacterium, assembly GCA_035519195.1. GTDB lineage: Bacteria > Gemmatimonadota > Gemmatimonadetes > Gemmatimonadales > GWC2-71-9 > AG25. The sequence goes on along the minus strand of DATIWU010000146.1, from coordinate 4,125 downwards.
GCAATTCCGACCGGGCGGCGGTTCGATGTCGCGGTCTTCAACGCGGCCATCCACTATGCCGTATCGCTGGACCAGGTCATTGCTGCTGCCACGCGGGTGGTCGTCTCGGGAGGACAGTTGGTGATTCTCGATAGTCCGTTTTACGAACGCGACGCCGATGGCGCGCGCATGGTTGAAGCAAAGCACGCGCGGGCGCTGCGCGAGTGGGGCCCGGACGCTCCCGACCTCGTGAACCTGCCGGCCATCGAGTATCTCACGCGCGAGCGGTTGGATCGCGCGTCGCGCCGGCTCGGCCTGTCGTGGCGGCGCCATCGTGTTCGCTACCCGCTGTGGTATCGGCTCCGGCCGCTCGTGGCCGCGCTCAAGCGAGAGCGGCGGCCATCGCGCTTCGATCTCTGGGAGACGCAGGTCCCGTGAGTCAGGTGCTCCTCACCCACGGCTACTTCATCGCGGAAGACGCGAAGGAGCAGGAAATCATGCGGCCCTACGCGCCGCTCGGCCTGCTCTATGTCTCGGCGTATCTGCGAACCGCGGGAATTCCGGTGGAGGTGTTCGATTCCACCTTCGCGACCCGCGCCGACCTCGTGCGTCGCCTGGCACGCGATCCCGGCGTGCTCGGCATTTACACCAACCTCATCACGCGCGGGTCCGTGATCGCGATCGTGACCGAGGCCAAGCGCCGCGGCTGGACCGTCGTGCTCGGCGGCCCCGAGTCCGCCAACTATCCGGCCGAGTACCTGTCGCATGGGGCCGACGTGATCGTGGTCGGGGAAGGGGAGGAGACGATGGGCGAGCTGCTGCCCGCACTCGATGCGCGCGGCCCGCACCGCCTGCAGGGCATTCCGGGAATCGTGTTCCGCGACGAGGCGGGAACCGTGGTCACGAACCTCGAGCGGTCGCAGATCAAGGATATCGACTCGCTGCCGTGGCCCGATCGCGACGCCATCGATCTCGATCGCTATGTCACGGTGTGGCGGGAGCATCATGGCATGGGATCGGTCAATCTGATCACGGCTCGGGGCTGTCCTTATCGCTGCCGCTGGTGCTCGCACGCCGTGTTCGGCTACAGCCACCGCCGCCGCAGCGTGACCGGCACGGCCGACGAGCTGCAGCACATCGTGGAACGCTACAAACCGGATATGGTCTGGTATTCGGACGACGTGTTCACCATCCATCATCGCTGGCTGTTCGAGTATGCGGCCGAGCTAAAACGCCGCGGCCTGCGCATTCCGTTCGAGACGATCTCCCGCGCCGATCGGATGATGAAGGACGACGTGCTCGCGACGCTCGCCGACATGGGGTGCTTTCGGATCTGGATCGGCGCCGAGAGCGGCAGCCAGCGGATTCTCGACGCCATGGAGCGTGGCGTGACCGTCGAGCAGGTGCTGTTCGCGACGGAGGCGGCCAAGCGCCACGGCATCGAGGTGGGCATGTTTCTGATGTGGGGCTACGACGGCGAAACCGTAGATGACATCGCGGCAACGGTCGATCTCGTGAAGCGTGCCGACCCGAACGTGTTCCTCACGACCGTGGCCTACCCGATCAAGAACACACCGTACTTCGTTCAGCTCGGAGGCCGAGCGGCGGCTCCGAGCGACTGGGCTTCGTCGACCGATCGGGACTATCGCATTCGCGGACGCTATTCCCGCGAGTTGTATCGCAACGCCGATCGATGGTTACGTGAAGCCGTGAAGGGGAACGAGCAGGAGGCGTCGATCGCGAGGGAATCCGTGCTGGCGCTGGCCTCTCCTAACGAATAGGACCCGGCGAATCAGGGTGCGTTACTGCGTCGTTACCTTGTCGAGGGAACCAAGATTGGCTTGCGATGGTTGAATTGGGACACGAATCTCCCTAGAGTAGGTGCTCTGTGCGACATCCATCCGCTCGTTCCACTTTGCGTCATGTGCTCGGAGCTGTGATGTTGGCTGCTCTCGCCGCCTGCGGTGGCGGGAACGGTCCGCCTGCGACGATCACGCCCGATCCGACGAACCCGATGAATCCCATGGGGTACCGCGTCGTGTCTCCCCGTCACCACAGCGGGGGCATCGCATTGCAACCAGAGGAGTCCGTTAGTGTCATTCGTTGAGAAACATTCGCGTCAATCGCGCCGAGTGCTCGCGGCGCTGGGACTCACGCTGCTCGCCGTCGGATGCAGCGGCAATGGACCGCCGTCGAACACGATGCCCGATCCCATGAACAACCCGATGTCGTATCGCGCCGCGCATCCGACCACGGCCTGCACCAGCGCAACGCCGGCCGCCGCACGGACCCAGGGCTGCGAGGAGGCACGCTGATGAAATCCATCATCGCGCTGCTGGGAGTCGCGGCCTTCGCGTTCGGCTGCCATGGCAATACCGCACCGGCGAGCATGCCTGATCCGATGGGCACGCCGGGCATGTATCACCGCGCCGGCCCAGCGCCCGAGCGCGGCAATCGCTCGGCAACGAGCGACGTGAACGCTTCCTGCACCGACGCAACGGGGATCCGGGCCACTCCATCAGCGTGTAACAGCGCGCGATAGGGCGAACGGTAGGGGTACCACGGCAGTGGTGCCCCGGGCGGGTTGTGAAACAGACCGATCGTCGGAATCTTCCAGGCCGCGCCCAGGTGCAGCACCGACGTATCGGGAGTGAGCAGCACGTCGGCCTCCCGAACCATCGCGGCAAATTCATGGAATGACGCCAGGGCGGGGATGATCCCCGCCTTTGTCGCGTCGGCGATCAACTGCACCTCGGTCGCATCGTCGGGCGCACCGCCGATCAGGATCTCGAACCGCGGCTCGCGACCGCGTACCCAGCGCAAAAACTCGACGAAGTTCTCCCGCCCCCAGTATCGAGCCGGGCTCAATCCCTTCCCGCCGCCTGAGATATTGGCGATGAGCAACGATTGGCCACGCCGGGCCCCAAGTCGCGCGCGCGCCTTTGTCCGATCCGTGTTCGCAAGCGGGTACTCGAGATCGAGCGGGATTCGTCGCGGATCGATCCCGAACGGCAGCAGCAACTGCGCGATGCGCTCGACGATGTGCACGCGCCGCCGATCGAGCAGCGGAACCGCGTGCGTGTAATGGGACGAGCGCTCGTGGCGAATACCCACCCGGTACCGGGCGCCCGACGCTCTGGCGATGAGCTGCGCGCTGGTGGACGGATTGTCGATCAGATCGATGACCGCGTCATAGTGCTGCCGCCGCAGCGTGCGGGCGAGCCCGATGACCCCCACGAGTGATTTGTCATAGCGCCAGGCATGATTGATGGCGAGCGCCAGCGCCGGGGCGACGCCGTAATTGGCGCGCGAGAGCAGAATGTCGATTTGCGCCGTGGGGAATTGCTGTCTGAGCGCGCGGATCACCGGCGTGGACACGAGTACGTCGCCGATCCGATCCGGGCGGAGCAACAGCAGGCGAGGCTTGGGGGAGAGCTCGAGCGCGTCGCGCGGCTCGGTGATGAGCTCGCCCGAGAACGGGCGGTCGGTGATCGCGAGAAACCGCCGCCGCAGGAAATGCTCCAACGACTTGAGCGGTCTCACCAAAGCAAAACGGCGCCCGCGGTGACGCGAGCGCCGTCTCGTTGATCGGCTCTGCCGCTGATTAGAGCTTCACCACGTTCTGCGCCGCCGGACCCTTCTGGCCCTCGACGACGTCGAACTCCACCCGCTGGCCTTCGGCGAGAGACTTGAAACCCTCCGCGCGAATCGCCGTGTGATGGACGAAACAATCCTTGCCGCCGCCCTCGGGCGTGATGAAACCAAATCCCTTGGCGTCGTTGAACCACTTCACCGTGCCGGTCACGCGTGCCATACTGTGTACTTACTCCTCGATAATTATGACTGTTCTCGGCGACGAGCGCCCTTCACCTTGCGGCGAGCCGCTGCCTTGTCCTTCCGCCGCAGTCGAGCAGAGCGACTCTCGTAAAACCGTGTCTTCTTCAGATCCTGGAACAGACCCGCCTTGGTCACCCGCCGCCGGAACTTCTTGAGAATGAAGTCCAGTCGGTCGTTCTCCTCCAGCGTGACTTCCATAACGGTCCTCCCTTTCGGGGAGAGTTGCCGTCCAGAAACAAAAAGAGACCTGAGGCGACAGCCCAGGTCCTTCTACCTACAGTCTCTGGTTTTCAGCACGCGGCACAACGG
>DATIWU010000145.1:0-3850 GCA_035519195.1 Gemmatimonadales bacterium | reverse complement strand
AGGGTTCGAGCGGGTGCAGGTTGGTATCCCCAAGCGGGATGCCGAGGACAAAATTGAGTGGGGCGAGAACCGCCCCAAGCAGAAGCAGGCGCTGAATCAGCGGCCGCTGTCGGATTAGCGCCACCACCCCAGATAGATGACCCAGAAAGCGCCCAGCAGAACGGCGACCACCATTCCGACGAAGATTAATCCCCGGAGTGGACCCGAAGGACGCTCCGGGACCTTGGCAATGTCGACCGTCGCGACGACGGGCGCGTCGTTGTATTCCGTGAGCCGGGCGTTCTCGATGCTCGTCTCGAGCTGCTGCTGCAGCATGGTGAGGCGCTCGACCTCGGTTTGCAGCGAGCGCTGCTTCTGCTGCAGCTCGGGCGCCATGAAGGTGCGGTTGGCGCTCTGAAACGCCACGAGGCGGTTTTGCGCATCGGTCAGACGCTGCTGCACTGATTCAAGAAACTGTTCCGTGAACCTGCGGCGCGCGGTAGCTTCGCGCCGCCGGAACTCGATGTTGAGTTGGTCGAGAATCTCGAGCGCGCGATTGGCCATTGCCGCCGCCGCGTAGGGCGACTTGGCCGTAACCTTGAGCACGACCACACCCGACGGCAGAATCGCAGTGACGATCGCCTTCTGGACCGCCTTGCGCGCTCTCCAACGCCGCAGCGCCGGGGTCTTGGCCCGCTTGATCAGATACTGCTCGACGGTCTCCGTACCACCCACGCTGTCGATGGTGATCGTCGACGCCGCGAGGCTGTCCTGGAACGCCTGGCTCTTCACCAGATCGGTGAAGAACTGCGCCGGACGCTGCCCGAATCCCGCGGGCCCGCCCATGATGCCCGCGAGAGTCGCGAGGCTGGCAAACCCGCCGCCGAGGTCGCTCGTAGAGCGCGCTTCAGGGAAAAACGACGACTGCGCCGTGTACTTGGAAGGCAGCACGGCGGCCAGAATCCCACCCAGGAGCCCGGCGATGACGGCGAGGCCGGCGAGCGGCCGCCGCTTACGGTACGCGACGTGGCGCACCTCGCGCAGCCGGTCCGAGGCGTCTCGACCGTCAGGTCGTGACGCGCTGTGGATCGGACTCAGCGGGACCGAGGGCTGGGGCGGGGCGGTGTGTATGGATGCCATACGAGACGAGGGCTTGGAGAACGTCGTCCACCTGCACGTCTTCGATGCACGGATGATCGGGGCGAACGCAATGCTTTTCGGCGCACGGATGGCACGGTAGCCCGACACTCCGTTCCAGTGTGTGTGAGTGACCACGATACGTACCCCACCGCACCGGATCGTTCGGTCCGGTGATGGATACGCAGGGCGTTCCGAGTGCTTCGGCGATGTGCAGCGCCGCGGAGTTGTTGCAGATCACGACCCGTGCCTGGGCGACGGCCGCGTAGAAATCGCTCAATGCGGGGAAGAGGGTGTCCACGCGCTCCGACAGCCGGTCCTGAATCCGCGCGATCATCGGCCGATCGACCTCCCCCCCAATGAGCTTCACCGGTACTCGAGCGGCCTGAAGCGCGCGAATCACGGCGGCCAGCTTGTCGGCACTCCACTGCTTGAAGCGCCAGCTCCCACCTGGGTGAATCAGGACGTACGATCCGGAGCGATCGTGCGCCGGCACGTCCGCCAGCATGGGTTCACGCACCACGGCACTTCCCGTCCATGCGCCGACCAGCGCGAGATGTTCCTGATATCGGGGAACGCGACTGGGCCGCGACACCTGCTGCACCCAGGGAAGCCGGAGCGGATTGCGAAAGTCTACCATCGGAGCGCCGTACACGCCCGAGAAGAAGAGCTGCTCCCGCACATCGCCCCGAAACAGCAGATAGGTCTGGGGTGCGAAACGCCGCAGGGCGCGCCGCACCCGCGCGAGTGCGCCATAATCGATCGTCCAGGGGAGATACTTGTCACGCGGCAGCTTCCCCCTGGTCCAAAAGGCCGGAAATGGAATGTGCACCGCGTTCGGCAGCAGCCGGAACAGCGGATCGCCAAATTCCGGATGGGCGACGATCGCGATCTGTGCCTCGGGTCGCGTGGTGGCGAGCGCGGCCAAGCCGGCAGTCGCGGCGATCGCGTCGCCGATCCGCCACAGCTCGACGAACGCGATCCGCCGCGCCGGAGGATCGCTCAGCGGGCCGACGCGGAAACCGGCGTCTTTCGATGGGCCTCGTACCACGCGACCGTGCGTCGCAAGCCGTCGCGAAACTCCGTGTGTGCCCGGAATCCGAATTCCCGCTCCGCGCGGCTCGTGTCGAGCTTGCGGCGCGGCTGTCCGTTAGGCTTTGTCGTGTCCCACTGAATCCGGCCGCGGAACCCAGTCGCTTCGACTACCAATCCTACCAGATCGCGAATGCTGATCTCGAACGCCGCGCCGATATTCACGGGATCGGGCTTCGAGTACCGCTCGGCCGCGAGCACAATCCCTTCGGCCGCATCCTCGACGAACAGGAACTCGCGGGTCGCCGACCCGTCGCCCCACACGACGATCTCGTCGGCTCCCTCGTCGCGCGCATCGAGACATTTCTTGATGAGCGCCGGGATCACGTGCGACACACTGGGATCGAAGTTGTCGCGTGGTCCGTAGAGATTTACCGGCAGGAGGAAAATCGAGTTGAATCCGTACTGCTGGCGATACGCTTGCCCCTGCACCAGCAGCATTTTCTTTGCCAGCCCGTAGGGTGCGTTGGTTTCTTCCGGATAGCCGTTCCAGAGATCGTCTTCGCGAAACGGCACGGGTGTGAGCTTGGGATACGCGCAGACCGTGCCGATGGCCACGAATTTCTCGACCCCGGAACGGCGGCCGGCTTCCATCAGCTGGGCACCCATCATCAGGTTGTCGTAGAAAAACTCTCCAGGCCGCTCCCGATTCGCCCCAATCCCCCCGACGACGGCCGCGAGATGGATCACGACCTGCGGGTGCAGGTCGCGGTACAGCCCTTCGACCGCACTCCACTCGCGCAGGTCATACTCGTCGCGCGCGGGAGCAGCCACGTGCTCGGCGCCGCTCGCACGCAGGCGATCGACCACGTAGGAGCCGAGGAAGCCTCGACCTCCCGTCACGACAACGCGGCGCTTACTCCAGAATCCCGGGGTCGGCGACATGACATCTCGAATGAGGTATGTTGAGCGTAGTTGCAGCCAGCAAGATGACCACTAAACATTGACAGGTCAAGGGCTTAGTCGACATGGAGGGTGCGAATGGAGCGCCGCTTGGGAGATCGTCGCATGATGGACCGCCGGTCCATGCTCGGCGTGATGGGGGCCGCGGGCGCCGCGTTCGCCGGGAGAGAAGGCCTTTCGCTCCCATTTCAGGCGGGCGCCGCCGAGGGGATCAACGTCATGGAGCATGGCGCCCGCGGAGACGGCACCCACGATGATACCGACGCGATTCAGCGGGCCATCGATGCCAGTAAGGCCGGGAGACCGGTCGTGCTTCCCGCCGCACGCTACCGGATCCGCAAAACGATCGTGCTGCACGATGAGACGGTCGTGCTCGGCTACGGGCGGCACTCGATTCTCGTGTGCTCCGAGCCCGGCGTGGACGCCGTGCGCTGTGAAGCGAAGCGCGTGTTTCTCGAGGGGCTTTCTCTGGACGGTGATCAGTCGAACCGGGACGGTCTCATCGTTCACGATTCGGATGATGTGCGGGTACGGCGCTGTTGGTTCAAAGGCATGGGTGGGCGCGGGCTGGTCGTCGACAACGCTCCCTGCGTGATCATGGATAGCACGATTGAGCTGTGTGGTGGTGACGGTGTGGTGGTGCGAGCGACGAACTCAGGCGAGCCGGTGCATCTGGTCTCGTGCTACATCTATCACAATGCCGGTCATGGCGTGCATTTCACCTATAACGCCAATCAGG
>DATIWU010000144.1:0-33053 GCA_035519195.1 Gemmatimonadales bacterium | reverse complement strand
CGTGGGGAACAGAATGTCGAAGCTCTCGAGCGCGGCATCCCACCCCCATGACCGAAACCGAGCGAGAATCCAATCGGCATTGGCGCGATCGTAGGGGGAGCCGACATGGTGCGGGCGTGCCGAGAGGTGCCGCATCGTCTCACGGATCGTGTCGGGCACGATGAAGTCGCGGAACCTGCTTTCCCACTCGCCCTCGACGCGGGCGGCACTGGATGAATAGCCTCGAAACGACGCAGGGGCAGGCGTCTGGGGGAAGGGCGTGGCAACGAGCCCGAGTAACGCCGCCCCGAATACAGGGCTCTTAACAATCACGCGAGACCAAACTCTCATGGCCATTCCTCGGCGAGTGAATCAGTGAAAAGAACGCTCGGTGTCCTTGGTTCGGTACTGGCGCTTGGAGTGGTTGCGGTGTCATCTAGCGCCCAGCAGCCCGCCGCGGCGATGGCGGAGATGGCAGCTACGGATTCGAGCGAAGCGATGGCCGGCGAGATGGCTCATGACGCGCACATGCGAATGACCGCCATGCGACACCCGACGGGAGGCGACTCAGCTCGGGTGCGCGACCTGCTCGAGGAAATGCACCGGGCGCTTGGCAAATACCAGGACGTGCGCGTAGCCGAGGCGGACGGTTTCCGGAGATTTCTGCCGAATCTCAAGCAGCCGCTGTACCACTATACGAACTGGCGCTGGGCGCTGGAAGCGGCGTTCACCTTCAATCCCGATACACCCACATCGCTGTTATACCGTGAGCGCGCCGACGGCGGTCTCGAGCTCGTCGGAGCGATGTATACGGCGCCCGCCCGCGCGTCGGAAGACGAGCTCAACGCGCGAATCCCGACGAGCATCTTGCCGTGGCACCAGCACGTCAACTGGTGCCTGCCGCCGCGAGACGAGCCGGCGCGCTGGCGGGACGTTCGTGATGGAGTCCCGCTCTTTGGCCCCCGCTCGCCAATTGCCACCCGTGACGCGTGCGAAGCCGTTGGCGGGCGGTTCAGATCGCGAATCTTCGGTTGGATGGTGCATGTGGCATTGAATGGCGGTCATGAGCGGTAGCCAGCGGCAACGGGCCGTAGTGAAATCTGACATACCGCCCGCTACGCGTATTCCCGCCCAGTGACCGCCTTCTGTCAATGCACCCCGGCCGGGACCGGCGCCTCAGCGCCCTCCTTATAGACTGCCGCACCGGCGACCGTTGCAATCGGCAGCTCTATCAGGGCCGCCAGAGTGCCCAGCATGTACAGACGGTGCGGGAGCAGCCCCATGGGAGCCTCGCCCAACGCGTGCAGCAACCCGATGAACAGCCACATGGCGAAGCCCGCGATGACGGCGGTTCGCGCGCCGGCACCGTACCGCGGGCGGATCGCCGCATACAGCCAGACGAGGGAGATGCCATAGAGGAAATCCGTAATCACGAACCACGGCATCATGCCATTCATCGGCGTGTGGTTGCCCGCGGCGGCCATCGCCGCCTGGAAATCCTGCCCCAGCCACAATCCGAACACCACCATGTCCTCGACATTCAACACCACGCCGGCCAGTAGCCCACCCACCAGCACGCGACCCCAATTCATTCGGCTCATACGCCACCTCGTTGTGAGGAAAAGACATGAGCGAACCAGGATCTAGCTCATCGCCGGTCAAACATACCTCTCCCGGGGCTTCCTGCTCGGACTAGATTCACTGCCATGTCACTCTCACATACTCTAGGATTTCCGCCGCTCGGGCCCGCGCGCGAATTGAAGCGCGCTACCGAAGCGTTCTGGTCCGGCAAGCTGGGGCAGGCAGAATTGATCGAGGCCGGTGTCGAGCTCCGCACTGCCCATTGGCGGCTGCAACGCGACGCCGGAGTGGACCTCGTTCCCTCCAACGATTTTTCGTTCTACGATCGCATGCTGGACACCGCGACGATGGTCGGAGCGGTGCCCGAGCGGTATGGCTGGAACGGCGATCAAGTGGACCTCGCCACGTATTTCGCGATGGCACGGGGGGTTCAGAAGCCGGGCCGCGACGTGACGGCGATGGAAATGACCAAGTGGTTCGATACCAACTACCACTACATCGTCCCCGAATTCGAGCGCGACCAGGAGTTCCGGCTCGCGTCCACCAAGGCGGTCGAGGAGTTCCAGGAAGCCAAGGCGCTCGGGATCACCACCAAACCGGTGTTGATCGGGCCGCTCACCTTCCTGCTGCTCGGCAAGACGCGATCGGAGCGCTTCGAGAGGCTCGAGCTGCTCGACCGGGTGTTGCCGGTGTACGCGCAGGTGTTGAGCGAGCTCGTGTCGGCTGGCGCCCAATGGATCCAGCTCGATGAGCCCTGTCTCGCGCTCGACCGAACCGAGGGCGAGCGGGCTGCCTATGCCAAGGCCTACCGCTTCCTCAATGAGCGGGTCCCGCGGGCCAAGCTGCTGCTCGCGACGTACTTCGCCGGTCTCGACGACAATCTGCGCGCGGCACTCGCGTTGCCGGTTCAGGGCATGCACATCGATTGCGTGCGGGCCCCGGCGCAGCTCGACGGGGTGCTCAAGGCGTGGCCCAAAGGGCGCATTCTTTCGGTCGGAGCGGTCGACGGGCGGAATATCTGGAAGGCCGATCTCAACGCGGCGCTGGGAATGCTCGAGCGGGCGCAGGCGGCCGTTGGGAAGGACGCGTTGTGGGTTGCCCCGTCCTGCTCCCTGCTGCACACGCCGGTCGATCTCGATCTCGAGCAGAAGCTCGATCCCGAGCTCAAGAGCTGGCTGGCATTTGCGAAGCAGAAGCTCGCGGAGGTCGTGACGCTCACCCGCGGGCTGAACAACGGGCGGCAGAGCGTGGCGAGCGAGCTCGAAGCGAATGGCCGTGCCGTCGCAAGCCGGCGCACGTCCACGCGCATCCATAATCCGGCGGTGGAACGGCGCGCCGCGGCCGTCACCGAGCGCGACTACCGGCGCGCGGCGGCGTTCGCCGAGCGGCGCAAGAGCCAGGTCAAGCTCCCGCTGTATCCCACGACGACGATCGGCTCGTTCCCTCAGACCGCCGAGGTGCGCGCCGCGCGCAAGAAGCTGCACGATGGAAAGCTGACGCCGGCCGAATATGACGCGTTCATCGGCGAGCAGATCGTCAAAACGATCAAGCTGCAGGAAGAGCTGGGCATCGACGTGCTGGTGCACGGTGAATTCGAGCGCAACGACATGGTCGAGTACTTCGGCGAGCAGCTCGTGGGATTCGCGTTCACCGAGCATGGCTGGGTACAGTCCTACGGCACCCGCTACGTCAAGCCGCCGATCATCTTCGGGGACGTATCGCGTCCCAAGCCGATGACGGTACGGTGGAGCACCTTTGCCCAGTCGAAGACCAAGAAGCCGGTGAAGGGCATGCTCACCGGTCCCGTGACCATCCTGCAGTGGTCGTTCGTGCGCGACGATCAGCCCCGCTCGGAAACGGCCAAGCAAATCGCCCTGGCGATTCGCGACGAAGTGCGCGATCTCGAGTCCGCGGGCATCCGCGTGATCCAGATCGACGAGCCAGCGCTGCGGGAAGGCTTGCCGCTCCGCCGCTCCGAATGGGCAGCGTATCTCGAGTGGGCGGTGAATGCATTCCGGCTGGCGACGGCCGGGGTCAAGAACGAGACCCAGATTCACACGCACATGTGCTACAGCGAGTTCAACGACGTGATCCAGGTCATCGAACGGATGGATGCGGACGCGATTTCGATCGAGAACGCGCGCTCCGGCTCCGAGCTGCTCGAAGGATTCCGCGAATACAGCTATCCCAACGAGATCGGGCCCGGCGTTTACGACATCCACTCGCCGCGCGTACCCAGTACCGCGGAGATCGTGGCCGCGCTGAACAGCATGAAAGCGGTGCTCGAGGACAGCCAGATCTGGGTGAACCCCGACTGCGGCTTGAAGACCCGAGGGTGGGACGAAACGCTCGCGGCGCTCCGCAACATGGTCCAGGCCGCGCGGCAGCTGCGCGCGGAAACGGGCGCGGCCGTGGCCCACTAAAGCCGTTATAATAGACCTATGGCCAGTGCAGAGATTCGGATCACCGCGGAGCCGGTCGACAACACCCGCTGCAAGTTCGTCGTGAGTCAGCCGGTGTACGCCGGGATCCGGCGCTTCCAATCGCCCGACGAGGCGAAAGGCTCGCCGCTCGCCGAGGCGATTTTCGGGATTGCCGGCGCCGACATCACCGAAGTCGTCGTCTCATCCAACATCGTGACCGTGTCGAAGCAGGGCCCGGCACCGTGGACGGCGGTGGGACGCTCGATCGGAGCCGCGATCCGCAATTCGATCGGCGCGGCGGCGGACGCCGTAGCGCCCAAACCGGCCCGGCAGGACGCGCCCGACGGCGAAGATCTCGATGACGACGTCCTGTATGAAAGGGTGGCGCAGCTGTTCGAGTCTCGGGTCAATCCGATGGTGGCCCGGCACGGCGGATCCGTGGAGCTGATCGACGTCCAGGATCGGGTCGTGATGCTGCGCATGGGCGGCGGATGCCAGGGCTGCGGGATGGCCGATGTCACCCTGCGTCAGGGCATCGAAGCCATGCTGCACGAGCACCTGCCCGGGGTGGCGGGCATCGTGGACGTCACCGATCACTCCGCAGGGTCGAACCCCTACTTCTCCGCCGCAAAGAAATAGGCAGGCTCCTCCTTCTCCTGCCGTCCGCCACCTACCGCGCGGCGGCATTCGTCGAAGCAGCGCGCCAGCTCGGCGTGACGCTCAGCGTGGCCTCCGAACGGCCCAGCACCTTCGAGCAGGCGCAGCCCAGCGGCCTCCTGACGCTCGACTTCTCGGACCCGGAACGCGCCGCCACCCAGGCGCAACGCTTTGCCCGCGAGTACCCCCTCAACGGGGTGCTCGGCGTGGACGACGACACGGTAGTCGTGGCGGCGGCAATCGCCGAACGCCTCGGGTTACGGGGCAATACCGTCATGGCCGCCCTTCGCGCCCGCGACAAGTACGAACAACGGGTGGGGCTCGAGCGTGCCGGCGTCCGGGTGCCCCGCTTCGCGGTGCATCCGGTCAGCGTCGCCCCAGCGCAGTTAGGTCCCACAATTCGCTATCCGGCGGTGTTGAAACCGCTGCGGCTCGCGGCGTCACGTGGCGTGATCCGCGCCAACGGGCCGGAGGAATTCGTGGCTGCCTGGGAGCGCATCCGCGCGATTCTGAGCGGGCCTGATATCGTCCCGTGCGGCGAAGCCGGGCAGCGTATTCTGGTGGAAGATTTCGTCCCGGGTCCCGAAGTCGCGGTCGACGGCCTCTTACGCCGGGGCCTGCTCCAGGTGCTCGCAATCTTCGACAAACCAGACCCACTCGAAGGCCCCTTCTTCGAGGAAACGATCTACGTCACCCCATCGCGCCTGCCGCGCGAAGTGCAGAACCATGTCGAACGTGCCGTGCAGGCGGCGACGCGTGCACTGGGCCTCGCGGAAGGAGCGGTGCACGTCGAGCTGCGCTGCAATCGTGCCGGCGTGTGGCTCATCGAGCTTGCCGCGCGCCCCATCGGGGGGCGGTGTAGTTCGGCATTACGATTCGAGCTACAGGGGAAGAGGGAAGAGGGAAGGGGGAAGGGTAAGGCGACGCTTGAAGAAATACTGATTCGCCACGCCATGGGCGAAACGCTCCCCGCGTTTCGACGCGAGGCTCAAGGCTCAGGCGTCATGATGATTCCCGTACCGGCGAAAGGGGTCCTGCGGGAGGTGCGGGGGCTCGAGGAAGCGCGCGCGGTGCCGCTCGTGTCGGGAGTCGAAATCACCGCTCACAAGGGCGACCGGCTCGTGCCATGGCCCGAGGGGGCTCGCTATCCCGGATTCATTTTCGCGCGCGGCGCCGAGCCCGAGGCGGTCGAGGCGGCGCTGCGCGCCGCGCACGCCCGCCTCGACTTCATTCTGGAGTAGTCAGGACGCGACGGCCAAGCACTCGAGCCAGTTGCGCGGCACCGTCTCGAATCCGGTCTCATCGAGTGCACGCCGCAACCCTTCTTTCAACGCGTCCGCGCCCTGCTCGAGCGGCACTCCGGGCAGCGCGCCTTCGATGAACAACGAGAAACGGCCGATGTCCTCGAGGCTCTGCGGCGTCATCTGCACGCGGACCAGCTCGATGGTCGGCTGACGAAATCCCTGCTGCACGCACAGCGTCGCGTACTCCTCGGCCGTGAGGAACGTGCGGGCGGTTGCCTTTGATTGGTGCTGCACGTCGATCCCGCGTTCGCGAAGCACCTGCACCGCACGGACGACCCAGCGGCGCCAGAACCCGGTTGTGCCCTCGACGTACGCCCCGTTGAAAAACGTGGTATTGAAGGCGAGCACGCCTCCACGCCTGAGCACCTTGCGGACTTCGCCCACCACCCGCGCCTTGTCGGGTACGAGATGGATGGCGTTGCAGAAGATCACCGCATCTGCGGATGGCACGAGCCGCGACAGCCACTCGGCTGAGCCCTCCACGAACTCCGTCACGCGGGACTTGATGGCCCCACGCGCTCGCTCGAGGGCCGAGGGCGACGGATCGACCCCGATCACCCGCACGTCGGAGCGGCGCTCCAGCCGGTCGACGATCAGCTGCGTGACCGCTCCCGGGCCGCAACCCAGGTCGACGAACGTGCGCCGCGTGGGCGAGATGACTCGTTCTACGATCCAGCGGTTGACGTCGGTGAAGAAGGGATGGCGGGTAAACGGAGTGAAGGAAAAGCGATCTGCTTCGGCGTCGATGTGCCCTGCTGTCATTCGGACCTCGGATTGAGATCGGCCTGCCTGATCGTCGCGTACGTGCCCAAGTGACAGTACCCGGGCGTGCGCGTCAAGGGCCGGTCAGTTCGTGCACTGTGACAACTCGCACGATTTTCAGTCGGCGTTTCCCCATGGGAAGCGCCAGGCTCACGCTTTCTCCAATGCGGCAGCCCAACAGGGCTTTGCCGAGCGGGGACGCCATCGAGACGGGAATCTCGTCAGTCTCGGCATCGCCCCCCTCGATGAACTCCCCCAGCGTCAGCGCGTAGATCTCCTGCCGCTTCGTTTCGAGATCCTGCACCGTCACTCGCGAGCCGAAGCCCACACGATCGCGCGGAATGTCCTTCTCGGTAACGCCCGACAGCTTGGCGAGCCGTGCCCGCAAGTGCGACGCCCGGGCCTGGGCGAACTGCTGCCGTTCGAGCGCCGCCTTGTACTCGGAGTTCTCCCGCAGGTCGCCGTGCGCGCGTGCTTTCTCGATCTCCTTCGGAAGAACGAAGTTGATCTCGTGATTCAGCCGCTCGACTTCCGCCTGCAACTTGGTCTTGAGCTCGTCAATCATAGCGAGAACGTGGGAACCTAGGCATTATACGGCGATTATGCCACTCGATATCAGGACGTACCACGATCTGACGGAGCCGGATCGCTCCGGCCTGGCCGAACAGATCGGCGTCCAGCGGCGCCGTCTAGCTCAAAGGATGCAGTCGGTGGGCCGCGTCGTGGCGGTCATGAGTGGCAAGGGAGGCGTAGGGAAGAGCTTCGTGACCGCCTTCGTGGCGCGCGCCATCGCGCGAGGCGGCCGCACCGCCGGGGTGCTGGACGCGGACCTGAACGGCCCCACTCAGGCGCGGCTCCTGTGGCGCGAAGCCGGGGACGGTCCACGCCCGCCGCTCACAATACGGGAGGGAGCCGTGATCCCTGCCGTGGGGATCGACGGCGTGCGGTTCGTGTCGACCGATCTGTTGCTCGCGGACGGGCAGCCGCTCGCGTTTCGCGGCCCAGACGCCGACCGGTTCGTGTGGCGCGGAGCCATGGAGGCCGCCGCGCTACGCGAGCTGCTCGCCGACGTGGCGTGGGGAACGACGGACGTCCTCCTGATCGACCTCCCACCCGGACTCGGGCGGTTTGAAGAACTCTCCGATCTGCTCGGCGCGCCGCCCGCCGTCCTCACGGTCACGATCCCAACGATCGAATCGCGCGACGCCGTGCGGCGGGCGCTGCGAGCGGCGGCGGCGCGCGGCGCCCAGCTGCTGGGCATCATCGAGAACATGAGCGGTGGGACATTCGAGGGGACCGCGGGAGAGGACCTCGCGCGGGAATTCGGGCTCGAGCTCCTGGCCCGGGTGCCATGGCAGCCATCCCAGGAAATCTGGGACACGCTGGGGAGTCGTCTGTGAAGTTCCTGTGTGTGGAGTGCGATCGGCAGATGAGCTTCGAGGAGCGGGCGCTTCCGGGCGACGGGACGCTCGCGGCCGCATTTCGCTGCCCCGCCTGCGGCCGAGTGGTCGCGATGCTGACGAATCCGATGGAGACTCAGCTGGTCGCGTCCCTGGGTGTGAAAATCGGCGGATCGACGATCGAGAGCCAGCCGCTCGAGATGATCCGTTCGAACGTCGCGACCGGCCGCGAAACCGCGTTCGAAGAGCACGAGCCGCCGCTCCGCCGCTCCGCCGCTCCGACCTGGTCACCAGAGGCTCAGGATCGCTTGACCCGCGTTCCCAGCTTCGTTCGCGGCATGGTGAAGAAGATCTACATGGAATACGCCCGCGACCGCGGCATCGAGGAGATCACGCCCGCGCTGATGGACACGGCGCGAACGGAGCTTGGCCTCGAGGGAATGTGAGCGCCGTGGAAGAACGCGTGGTGCACGGGCTCAGGATTGTGATCGACCGGGATCAGTGCGTGGGATTCGGCGATTGCGTGAAGGAAGCGCCTGAGGGTTTCAGATTGGACGACGAGACGATCGTCGTGTTCACGGAACCGGAGGGTGTCGAGCCCGAGCGGCTGCTCCGTGCCTGCGACATCTGCCCCGTCGATGCCATTACCGTGTGGGACGAAACCGGTCGGCAAATCGTTCCGCAACCCGCCGGACGCGAGCCTTGACAGCGCTCGTATCAGGGGACATAATCGCCCAGCAGTTTGTGTTTTTTTTCACAAGCAACCAGTGATCTAGACGCGACGGCCCACGCCGTCGCCGCCGTGCGCCCGCGATTCCCCCCTTCGGACTACCGCCCCCGTGCGTCTGGGCGGGCCGGAGTTCGTGTGTGCCGGCACTGGACCCCAAGCGCCCGAGGTGCCGGTGTACCGAGAAATCTTTGCGCCCGTCGATAACTCCCAGCACTCGGATTGGACTGTCGACCGCGCGATTGAACTGTGCCGCAAATCGGGCGGCAGGATTACGGGGAATCATGTGTACGCCGCACGGCTGCACGATGTCCGATTCCGCCAGCTCGAGACCGGTCTTCCCGCGCAGTTCCAGACTCCCGAAGAGATCAAAAAGCAGCGCAAAATCCACGACAAGCTGATTGAAAAAGGGCTGCAGCTCATCGCCGACAGCTTTCTCGACCAGATGGGCAAGCGGTGTGACGGTGCCGGGGTGCCGCTCACGCGGCAGCTGCTCGAAGGAATCAATTACGAGGAGATCGTCAACGAGGTGAACCGCGGCGCGGGACGGCTGCCAGGACTCATCGGCTTCGATCCCAATCGCGCCGCGGGATACGATGGCGGCGACAAGGTGCGCAGCGACGTCCAGCTGGGCGCGAACGGGCGGATCGTCGCCGAGGAGGAAGACGCGGCGGCGCGCCTCGTCGGCTCGTCGGGACGGCAGTACGATTTGCTCGCCATCGGCGCGCACGGCCTCGGCCGGCAGCCGCATTCGCAGCTCGGCGGCGTCGTCGCGCGGGTGCTGAGGAACGTCGAAAAGGACGTCCTCATCATTCGCGATGACAAGCCGTTCGAGGGCGGCCGCCTGCTCGTGTGCATCGACGGATCGTCGTACAGTTACAAGGCCATGCGCACGGCGCTCGAGCTGGCGCAGGCGTACGGCTGCTCGCTCTACGTCTGTAGCGCCTTCGACGTGGAGTATCACCACGTCGTGTTCCACAACATCAAGGACGTGCTGTCGTATCAAGCCTCGAAGGTGTTCAAGTTCGAAGAGCAGGAGGAGCTGCACAACAACATCATCGACAAGGGCCTGCTGAAGCTGTGCCAGGCGAACCTCAAGCGGGCCGAGGTGATGGCGCAGGAGTTCCCCGACGTACCCATCAAGACACAGATCCTGATCGGCAAGCCATTCCAGGTCATCATGCAGTGGGCCGAGGAAGTGAAGCCGTCGCTGCTCGTGCTGGCGCGCCACGGGGCGCACCGCATCGAAGGCACGGACTTGGGGTCACAGGCCGAGAACCTGGTGCGCCTCGCGCCCTGCAACACGCTGCTCGTCGGCACGGTGGGCATCCGCCCCGAAGACATTCCATGGATCGAAGAGGACGGCCAGGCCGGTCTTCCCTGGGCGCCAGACGCCGAGGTCCGGATTCTCCGCGTGCCACCGTTCGCCCAGGGGATCGCGCGCCGAGCGGTCGAGGAGTACCTGCTCGAGCAGACCGGGGGTGCGCCCGCGACGGTGACGAACCGCTGGCTCGATGAGGCCATCAAGAAGCTGCTTCCCACACACATGCAGCTCATCATGGGGATCGGGACCGCGGAAGAACTCGCCCTCGCCGAAGTGAAGGCCACCGAACAGCTCAAGGTCACGAAGGTCCAGGGGCACGACGAGGACGACGTATTGGACGTGGCGCTGGTCGAGACGCGCTGCCCGGTGACGGGCGTGGTGAGCACCCGCCCGCGCGTGGCCACCGATCCGATCGTGTGGACCGAGGAAGCCTGGGCGCGGCTCGGGCTCGTGCCGCTGATCGCGCGGCCGCTGGCGCGCAACACGGTCGAGCGGTTCGCGCGCAGCCACGAGATCTGGCGCATCACCACGCGCGTGATGGATGACAACAAGCAGCAGATGATCGAGGCCGACGAGTTCGACGTCGAAACGATGATGGTGATGTTCACCGAGCTGCGCGCCAAGCAGATTCGCGCCGAAGCCGAAGGACGCGATGCGCTCTCACCAGAGATGCGGGCGTTCATCGAGACGGCCAAGGCGCAGGGAATCACACGCTGTCCGATCAAGGATATCGAAGACAAGATGGGCAAGTGTCCTGTCGACTTTAAAGGCGTCAAGCCGGAAGACGCGAAGCAGGCCGTCGAGCGCCTGCTGCAGGAGCAAGCGGGCGACTGATGGATTTCGTGCCGCACGTTGTGGCCTGGAACCTCACTCGGCGCTGCAATCTCGAGTGCGCCCACTGCTACATCTCGGCCGGACCGGCCGAGAGTGCGACGGACGAGCTCGACACGGCGGCGTGTCTCCGGGTGGTGGACGAGCTGCTCGAGATCAACCCGGCGCCCCTCGTGATTCTCTCCGGAGGCGAGCCGCTGTTGCGCGAGGATCTGGCCACGATCGCGCGCTATGCCGTGAAGCGCGGCGCCACCGTAGTCATCGGCACGAACGGCACGCTGCTCACACAGGCGCGGATCGCACAGCTGAAAGAGGCGGGAGTTCGCGGCTTCGCGGTGAGCGTGGACTCGTTGCGCCCCTCCTACCACGACAATTTCCGCCACGGGCGCGGAGCGCTCGTCGATACGCAGGCCGCGATCGAGCGGCTGCGCCGGGAACGGCTCGACTTCATCGTCCAGACGACCGTCACGACGGGGAATCGCACCGAGCTCGAGCGGATCGTCGCCTGGTCGGCTGAGCAGGGAGCGGTGTCGTTCAACTGCTACTTCCTCGTTCCCACCGGTCGCGGTACCCGGCTCTCCGATCTTTCCCCCGCGGAGTACGAGGCGGTGCTCGCCGATCTGGCGCGGTGGCAGGGGGAGTACCGCGGCACGATGCTGGTGCGCGCCAAGTGCGCGCCGCACTTCATGCGCCACGTGCATGCCCGGGACCCCGAGTCGCCGATCCTGAATTACGAGACGCGCTGCCCGTGCGGCACGCAGTACTGCCGCGTCACGCCCGACGGCAAGCTGACACCCTGTCCCTACCTCCCTGAAGTTGCGGGAGACCTGCGGACCGAGTCGTTCGGCGCGATCTGGCGGGAGTCGCCCCTGTTCCGGCAGTTGCGCGAAGGCCAGCTGGGCGGGAAGTGCGGCGCGTGCGAGTACCGCGGCGTGTGCGGGGGGTGCCGCGCGCGCGCGTTTGCGACGAGCGGCGACGTGCTCGCCGAGGACCCGTCGTGCACCTACGAGCCCGACCCGCGCGCGTCGTTGGTCGTGCCTGGGCGGGACATCACGTACGGCTCGGAGTTCGAGTCCGTGCTGACGTGGAGTCCCGCGGCGCGCGAGCGAATCGAGCGCATTCCGTCGTTCGTGCGTGGCGTGGTCATGAAGCGGGTCGAGGATTTCGCGCGGCGCGAGGGCGCGAGCGAGATCACGCTCGACATGCTGGCCGAGATTCGCAGCGCGATGCCCATCGATTTTTCCAAACGACGGCCGTTCTTCACGGAGGCGCGTGGTTGATGGCTGACGGCATGTACCTGCTTGCGGCGGCTGCCGCCGACAGCGTGCGCTCGTACGGGGAATTCCCCGTCATCGGTGCCCGGGCGGCGGTGTGGATCGCGGCCGAGGTGCACCTCATGTTCGCCGCCTTTGTGCTCGGCGTCCCGATGTTCGCCGTGGTGGCAGAGGCGATCGGCATCTTCGGCGGTGAGGCCCGCTACGACCGGCTGGCGAAGGAGTTCACGCGCCTGCTGCTCGTGGCCTACAGCGCCACGGCCATCTGGGGCGCGATTCTCGTGTTCCTCCTGTCGACGCTCTACTCCCGATTCTGGGCGTACCTGACGGCGGTGTTCGGGCCCTCGATGTGGCTCTATGCGGCGCTGTTCTTCTTCGAGTCGTTCACGCTCTACCTGTACTACTACGGCTGGGATCGGTGGAAGCACGGCGCGTCCAAAAAAGTGCACCTGACGCTTGGCATCCTGCTCAACGTCTGGGGCACGATCGTCATGCTGATCGCCAACTCGTGGCTCACCTACATGATGTCCCCGCCGCGGGACATCACCTCCGCCACGGATCCCTATTCCATCCGTCTCTGGCACGCGATCGCGAACGCGACCTGGATGCCGATCAACATCCACCGGATCATCGCCAACGTCGTGTTCGGCGGCGCCATCGTCGGCGCGTACGCGAGCTACCGGTTCCTGGCCGCGCGCACCGACCAAGAGCGCGCGCACTACGACTGGATGGGCTACATCGGGAACTTCATCGCGATGTCGGCGCTCATCGTCCTGCCGTTCGCCGGCTACTATCTGGGCCGCGAGATCTACCAGTATGACCAGTCCATGGGCATTACGATGATGGGCGGCTTCATGAGCTGGCTCTGGGTGATCCAGGCGTTCCTGATCGCGGTGCTGTTCCTCGCCGGGAACTACTATCTCTGGATCGGCATGGGACGCATCCCCGGCGCCGAACGCTATCAGGGCTACATCAAGTATCTCCTGATCGTGCTCGTGCTCGGCGCGATCGTCTGGGGAACGCCGCACACCATGATCGCCGACTCCAAGGAGCTCGTGGCGATGGGCGGCTCGCACCATCCGTTGCTCGGCGCACTCGGCGTGATGAGCGCGAAGAATACCGCGGTGAACCTGATGATTCTCGCGACGTTCCTGTCGTTCCTGCTGTATCGCCGCGGCAACAAGCAGATCACCGTACCCTGGGCGCACACCGGGACGATGATCCAGGCGGCGATGTTCGCGATCGCCGCGGCGATCGTGCTGTTCTACGGCATCCGCGGTTATTTCGTCGAAGCCATCGTCCGCATCGGATTCAGCGTGTACCAGGTGCTGGCGGTGCTCGCCTGCATCATCGGCGTGACGATCATCGACACGATGATGGGCCGCGGGGCGAAGACGATGGGTGAGATCCAGTGGGGCAAGATGCCGGCGCGCTCACAGTACGCGCTGTTCATTCTCGCCGTGACGTTCACCTGGCTCATGGGCCTGATGGGCTTTGCCCGGTCCGGCATTCGCCAGTACTGGCACGTGTGGCAGGTCATGGAAGACACCAGCAAGTACGCGGCGACGCCGGCGCTCGGGTACGCCTCGATCGTGATCAGCGTCTGCGTCCTCATCTTTCTGAGCCTCGTCGGATTCGTGTTCTGGCTCGGTGGGCTCGCCGAGAAATCCACGTACGTGCCGGCCGGGAAGGAGGCTCAGCATGTGGGCCACTAACCTGAAGGTGTTCGGCGTCGTGATCGGCACACTGCTCGTGTATACGATCGTGTGCAACAAGATCCCGCAGATGCAGTCCGAGGTGCCCGTGAAGCTGGCGCTCGGGCCGAACTCGACGTCGGACGAGCTGGTGGCGGCGGGCGAGAAAGTGTTCAACGGCATCGGCGGCTGTACGGCCTGTCACGGCCTGGGCACGCGCGCACCGAACCTGCTCACCGACGAAAAAGGCGCGGGCCCGATCGGCGCCCGCTGCGGCAAGCGTGAAGCGGGCAAGTCCTGCAAAGACTATCTCTACGAGTCGCTCGACGATCCCGCCAAGTTTGTCGTCACGGGCTACCAGCCCATCATGCCGAAGATCACGGCCATGGTCCCGCCGGAGCAGGCATGGGCGCTGGTCGCGTTCCTCGAGTCGCAAGGCGGCACCGTGGACGTAAGCGGCGCGGACATTTCGAAGGCGGCACCCGGCACGGCGGCCCCGGCGGCGACAGGGGGAGGGGGCGGGGGGGGCGGGGGGGGTGGGGGGGGCGGCTTCGCGGGTGGCAGCACGGATCCGAAGGCGATCATCAAGGAAGCGGGCTGCACCAACTGCCACAAGATCGCCGGCAACGGCGGCGCCATCGGTCCGGATTTGACGCATGTCGGCGCGCGGCGCGATGCGGCCGGAATCAAGAAGAAGATCGGCGATCCGGCTTCGGATGTGACCAAGGGATTCGAGAATTTCGCCGGCGTGATGCCCAAGAACTTCGCGACCATGATGAGCCCGGCGCAGCTCGATGCGCTGGCCAGTTACCTCGCGAGCCAAAAATGACCACCAGGAATCCCAGGAATCGTGGGTTTTTGCGCCACCCGTTCTGGCAGGCGGTGCTGCTGCTCGTCGGCGCCTTTGTGTTCATCGAGTGGATCATCCCGGTGCTTCCCGGGAGCGCGATCGTCCCGAAGAGTGTGGTGCTGCAGTACATGCTCACCGTGCTCGTGGGCGTGCTCATTTACGTGAGCGACAACGAAGCGCGCTGGGAAGAGTTCAAGGAGCCGATCAACGCCGCGCTGGTGCAGCCGCGGCTGCGGCCCGTTCGCGTGATCGGCGTCGCGGTGGTGACGCTGCTCGTGGGCTGGATCACGTTCGCGCAGGCGCGTACCTCGGTGGCGGCGCCGCCGAACCTGCGATCGATTCACCCCGCTCCTCCCGGTGAAATCACATTCCGGGGCAAGACCATGAGCCTCACGGGACTCAACAACCCGCTGCGCGAGCATGCCGACTCGCTGCAGGCGTATCTCGCCGAAGGCAAGGAGGTCTACTACCAGAATTGCCTGCCCTGCCACGGCGACCACCTCGATGGCCTCGGCCATTTTGCCGAAGGATTCAACCCGTTGCCGGCGAACTTTCAGGACAACGGCACGATCGCCCAGCTCACGGAGAGCTTCGTGTTCTGGCGCGTCGCGAAAGGCGGGCCCGGGCTGCCGCGCGAAGGCACGCCGTGGAACTCGGCGATGCCCGTGTGGGAAAATTTCCTGACCGAGCGCCAGATCTGGACGGTCGTGCTCTTCTTGTACAACCAGACCGGTTGGAAACCGCGGACGTGGGAAAAGACGGGAGGGGAAAAGTGAAAGCCGCCTTCCTGTTGACCGCGGTCTTATCGATCGCCGCTGCATCGGCCGCCGCTCAGGACACCACCGCCGGTCACGTCGTCTATACCAAGTGGTGCGCCGGGTGCCACGGCGACCAGGGGGATGGCAAAGGGGCGGCGGGCGCGTACATGCTGCCGCGTCCCCGGGACTTCACCGGAGCGGTCTACAAGATCCGCACGACGGCTTCGGGACAGCTGCCGACCGATGCCGATCTGATGCGCGCCATCGACGAAGGCCTGCCGGGCTCGGCGATGCCGGCTTGGAAAGCCCGGCTGTCCGAAGCCGATCGCAAGAATGTGATGGCGTACATCAAGACGTTCTCGTCGTTCTTTACCGACACCACACAGCACGTCGTCGCGCTCAAGTTCTCGAGCCCGCCTTCGGGCGGGGGCGACGCCGTCAAACTGGGCCGGCAGTTCTACGATTCGATTCACTGCAACAAGTGCCACGGGGCCGACGGCCGGGGCGATGGTCCGTCGGCCTGGGACCTGAAGGACGACCCCGGGGCGCCGATCTTCGCGGCGGACCTGCACCAGAGCTGGCGCTTCCGTGGAGGATCGAGCGTCGAGGAGATCTACCGTCGGCTGCGGACCGGGCTCGACGGGACGCCCATGCCGTCGTTCTCGGACCTGATCGACCAGAAGTTCCTGACGGACGAGCAGCTGTGGCACCTTGCCCAGTATGTCCGCTCGCTCTCACCGGAGAAGCCGCCGGAGGTGCGCGACGTGATTCACGCGCACCAGATCACGGGTGAGCTCCCCACAAGCCCGAACGATTCGGCGTGGAGCAAGGTCGATAGCTATTACTTCCCGCTTGTCGGCCAGGTGATTCGCAAAGTGCGCTGGTTCGATCCGGCCGTGACTGCGGTGTGGGTGCAGGCGCTCCACAACGGCAAGTCCATTGCGGTCCGCCTCGTGTGGGACGACCGTACCCAGAGCCCCGACACGCTGTGGCTCAAGTTCATGCGACGCCAGAATCAGGTGCTGGCGGACGATGACACGGTGCCTCCGGCGTTGTGGCCCGACCAGATCGCGATGCAGTTCCCCGTGAAGATTCCCACGGGCACGGACCGGCCGTACTTCCTCATGGGCACGGGCTCGGACCCGGTCTATCAATGGCGCTGGACGAGCCAGCCGCGCCGCGCGGTGTCAGGGACGGCCCGAGGCATCGACCGGTTCGATACGCTCGCCACCGGGACGGGGGGGAAGGGAACCGCCGTCAGCTCGCAGGCCGTGTTCGACCATGGACAGTGGCGCGTCGTGCTGTCGCGCGCACTTGCGACCGGCGATTCCACGCACGAACTTCAGTTTTCGATCGGCCGCGCCATTCCCGTAGCGTTCTTCGCGTGGGACGGCTCGAACGGAGAGCACGACTCGCGAATGGCGGTCAGCACCTGGTATTTCCTCGCGCTCGATCAACCGACGCCTCCGGGAACGTTCATTTCTCCGGTGATTGCGATGGCGGTGACCTTGGGGCTGGGCATGCTGGTGATCGCGCGCGCCCAGCGCCGAAAGAACTCTGCGAATGCGTAAACTCCGAACCAGATCGAATTCATTAAGGGGGGAATGATGCGTACTCTTGGGTCGGTGGCGGCGGTGGGAGGAGCGGCAGCGGGGCTACTCGTCTTGTTGGCCTGGGTGCCCAATACCACGCCCGCGCCGCATGGGAGCGCGGGGGCGACGATTTCCGGCAAGGTCAAGCTGACCGGCAAGCCGGCGGCCTCGGTCAATCCCGAAATCGACATGAGTGAAGAGTCCAAGTGCGCGGCGCTGTACAAGACGACGCCGCACGAGGAAATCGTGATGGCGAATGCCAACGGGACACTCGGCAACGTCTTCGTGTACGTGAAGTCGGGTCTCGCCGCGGACGCGAAGTTCCCCACGCCCACGACGTCCGTGACGATCGATCAGAAGGGCTGCCTGTATCATCCCCGCGTGTTCGGGATTATGGTCAACCAGCAGCTCGCGATCAAGAATTCCGACGGCCTGCTGCACAACATCAAGGCGATGGCCAAGAAGAACCGGCCGTTCAATATCAGCCAGCCCACGAACATGACGACGGACCGCTCGTTCACGGTGCAGGAAGTCATGCTGCCCTTCGAGTGCAACGTCCACGGCTGGATGCACGCGTTTGCGGGCGTGCTGCCGCACCCGTTCTACTCGGTGACCGGAGCGGACGGCAGCTTCTCGATCTCGGGCCTGCCGGCTGGCACGTACACGATCGAGGCCTGGCATGAGAAGTACGGGACCCAGACGGCGACGGTGACCGTCGCCGCAACGGGGACCAAGACGCAGGACTTCACCTTCACCGCGAAATAGGGGGAGACTCGCAATGAACTGGTGGCTTCCACCTCAAGCCTCGAATTTCGCGCCCCGGATCGACGGGATGTTCACGGCGATTCTGATCATCACCGCGATCCCGTTCTTTCTCGTGGAGATCGGCGTCCTGATCTTCATCTTCAAGTACAAGGGCCGCGCCGGGCAGAAGGGGCATTACACCCACGGCAATACGCGGCTCGAGATGATCTGGACGGCCATTCCCGCCGTGACGATGGTCGCGCTCGGCCTGCTTTCGAACAGCTTCTGGGTGCAGATCAAGGGACGGAATAGCGTCCCGGCGGACGCGTACCCCGTGGGCGTGCACGCCAAGCAGTTCGAATGGTGGGTCACCCTTCCGGGCCCCGATGGCAAGCTCGGGCGGACGGTGGATTCCCTGATCTCGAAGGCGAACCCGACGGGGCTCGACACAACCGACGCGGGCGCCAAGGACGACATCGTGACCCGCAATCAGATGCATCTGCCGGCGGGACGCCCCGTCGTGGCGTACCTCACCGCCGAGGATGTGATTCACTCGTTCTACGTTCCGGAGTTCCGAGTGCGGCAGGACGTCGTGCCCGGCATGCACATCAAGGCGTGGTTCGTGGCTACCGTGCCGGGGAAATATGAAATCGGTTGCTCGCAGCTGTGCGGCTTGGGCCATTACAAGATGCGGGCCCAAGTGACCGTCCACACTCAAGCGGATTTCGACGCCTGGGCGAAAGAGCATGCGCCTCAGCCCAAGGCAGGGGGGGAATAGGAGTCATGACGACCGTAGCCGCGTCACCGCATACCGGTCACGCCCATCACGACGACCGGAGCTTCGTCACCAAGTACATCTTCTCGACCGACCACAAGATCATCGGGATTCAGTTCCTGTTCCTGAGTCTCTTCTTCTTGCTGGTCGGTGGCATCCTCGCGATGCAGATCCGCTGGCAGCTGGGCTTCCCCGGGAAGCCGATGCCGGGCGGCGGGATCCTGCCCCAGACGATGGCCCCGGGCGGCGTGATCCTGCCCGAGTACTACCTACAGCTCGTGACAATGCACGGCACGTTCATGGTGTTCTTCGCCATCATGCTGCTGCTCGTCGGTGTGTACGCCAACTTCATCATTCCGTTGAAGCTCGGCGCACACGACATGGCCTTCCCGCGCATCAATATGGCGTCGTTCTGGTCGGCGTTCGTCTCGGGCATTCTGATGCTCTCGAGTCTGTTCGTCGCCGACGGCGCGCCCCGCGCCGGATGGACGATGTACGTCCCGTTGTCGGCGCGGCATGACTACTCCGGCGTGGGATTCGGCCAGGAGCTGTGGTCGATCTCGATCATCTTCTTCGGCCTGTCGTCGGTGCTCGGCTCGCTCAACTACATCACGACGGTGATCAACAACCGGGCGCCCGGAATGACCTGGTTCCGCATGCCGCTCTCGGTATGGGCGCTGTTCATCACGGCGGTGTTGGGCCTGCTCGCGGTCCCGGTGCTCGCCGGTGCCGCGATCATGCTGTTGTTCGAGCAGGTCCTGGGTACGCACTTCTTCGATCCCTCGGCCGGCGGCCAGGTGCTCCTGTGGCAGCATCTGTTCTGGTTCTTCGGACACCCCGAGGTCTACATCCTGATTCTCCCGGCCATGGGTCTCGTCTCGGAGCTGATCGCCAACGGGAGCCGCAAGCCGATCTTCGGCTATCACTCGATGGTGTTCGCCATCGTGGGCATCGCGTTCCTGTCGTGGATCGTGTGGGGCCACCACATGTTCGTCTCCGGCATGAACCCGACGCTGGGCTCGTCGTTCATGGTGACCACGCTGCTCATCGCGGTGCCGACGGCCATCAAGGTGTTCAACTGGTTGTCGACCATGTGGCGCGGCAATCTGCGGTTCCATACGCCGATGCTCCACGCCATCGGGTTCGTGACCATGTTCACGATCGGCGGCCTGTCCGGCATCTTCATGGCCGCGACCCCGGTGGACATGTTCATTCACGACACGTACTTCATCGTGGCGCACATCCACTACGTGCTGTTCGGCGGGTCGCTGTTCGCCATCTTCGGCTCGATCGTCTTCTGGTTCCCCAAGATGTTCGGCCGCATGATGAACGAGGGCCTGGGCAAGCTCCATTTCTGGCTCACGTTCATCTTCTTCAATACGACCTTCTTCCCGATGCACATGATCGGGATGGCCGGCCACATGCGGCGGCTGTACGACCCGACCATCTACGAATTCCTGCGCCCGGTCCAGCCGCTGAACGTCTTCATTTCGGTGAACGCGTTCCTGCTGTTCGCGGCGCAGATCATCTTCTTCGTCAACTTCTGGTGGAGCATGTTCAAGGGCGAGAAGGCGTCGCAGAACCCGTGGGAAGACAACGGGCTCGAGTGGACGCTGCCGAACCCGGCGCCGCACGGCAACTGGGAGACGCCGCCGACCGTGTACCGCGGTCCCTACGAGTTCAGCGCGCCGGGTGTGACGGAAGACTACCTGCCGCAGAACCGCAAACTGCCTACGGACCGCGAGCCGGCGCTGTCGCCGGCCGGCCACTGACCGGGAAAGGGACGAACTCATGAGTCACGCAATGGCGGTGGGGCAGGGCGGGCCGATGGATCCGCCGTTCCCGGCGGAACGCGGGGTCGATGTCTACAACAAGAAGCTCGGGATGTGGGTGTTCCTGGCCTCGGAAGTGATGTTCTTCGCGGCCTTGATCGGATCCTACATCATCCTGCGCTTTGGAGCACCCGGCCCGTGGGCCCTGCCGGGAGTGGTGCTGAACATCAAGATCACGGCATTCAACACGTTCCTGCTGATCTGCTCATCCGTGTCGATGGTGAAGGCCTACGCCGCGGTCTCGGACGGCGACGTCGGCAAGATGAAGTTCTGGCTGCTGATGACGATTCTCGGCGGCGCCTGCTTCGTGGGGATTCAGGTCTTCGAATACATCCATCTGGTCGAGCGTGGCTTCGTCCCCGCGGGCGTCCGGGAAGGCAGCGAGCTCGCCGAAATGGTGGCGAAGGGTGAACTCCCCGGCGCGACCATGGGCCTGTATGGCTCGACGTTCTTTACGATGACGGGATTCCACGGATTCCACGTCACGTGCGGCGTGATCTCGATGTTGTTTCTCTATCTGACGAAGGCGCTGCCCGGGAAGTACACGCAGCAGGATCATGCCGGAATCGAAGTGGTCGGCCTGTACTGGCACTTCGTCGACCTGGTATGGATCATCCTGTTCACCATCGTCTACCTGATCTGAGGGGCTCATGGCGACGACCACGCACAAGCATCCGCCGTATATCATGATCTGGATCTACCTTGCCGTGCTCACCGCGCTTGAGCTCGGGCTCGCTTTTGAGTTCGCCCGGAACTGGACTTTTGGGTTGAAGCTGACGCTGCTCATGATCCTCGCGATCTGGAAGGCGTTGCTCGTGGCGCTCTACTTCATGCATCTCAAGTTCGAGAAATGGAATTTGCGGCTCGTGGCACTGTTCCCGCTTCCGCTGACGCTGATTCTCCTGGCGGCCGGCATGTCGGAGCACATCTGGTAGCGTTTCTCGAGCTGACGAAGCCTCGCATCACGCAGCTGGTGCTGTTGACCGCCGCCGCCGGGTTTTACCTGGGTGGCGGCGGCACGGTCGACCTCCGCCTCCTGTTCTCGACGCTGCTCGGGACGGCCTTGGTGGCGGCGGGCACAAACGCGTTCAACCAGGTGCGGGAACGGGATGCCGATGCGCGCATGCATCGGACCCGTAAACGGCCGCTCCCGTCGGGCCGCATTTCCCCGCGGGCGGCGGCGCTGTTCGCCGGGCTGATCTCGACCGCCGGAGTCGTATATCTGGCGGTGGCGGTGAATTACGTGACGGCGGGGCTCGCGGCGCTGACGCTCGCGAGCTACGTGCTGTTGTACACTCCGCTCAAACGCACCACGACGCTCAATACGCTGATCGGCGCGGTCCCCGGCGCGCTCCCGATCGTGGGTGGCTGGACGGCCGCGGGCGGCCAGCTCGGCAGCGCCGTGTGGGCGCTGTTCTGGATCTTGTTCCTGTGGCAGCTGCCGCACTTCCTCGCGCTGTCGTGGATTTACCGCGAGGACTACCGGCGCGGGGGGTTCGCGATGCTGGCGGTGCGCGATGCGGACGGCTCGCGTACGGGGTGGGTGGCGTTGCTGTACGCGCTCACCCTGCTGCCGGTGAGTCTGCTGCCGACGCTGCTCGGACTCACGGGAAAGATGTATTTCTTTGGCGCGCTCGCGCTGGGTCTCGCGTACGCCGCCGCCGCCGCGCTGATGACGGTCGCGGCCACGACGCCGCGCGCCTGGCGCGTGTTTCTCGCCTCGGTCATCTACCTGCCGGCACTGCTCACGTTGATGGTGCTCGACAAAATCCACGTGTAAGGATTCTTCGTGATTCCGTTTCACCGGCTGCTGATCTCCACCGCCATTGTCTTCTGCGCCGTGTTCGCGATCTGGTGCGGGTTTGACTACCGCCAGAGTCGAAGCGGCGGCACGCTCGCGGTGGGGATCGTCTTCGCCGCCGCCACCGCCGCTCTGGGGTATTATCTCCGCCACCTCAACCGGTTTCTGGGCCGATGATCACGACACTGTTGCAGGGCATGGGCATGGGCGGTCCGAGCGATTCACTCGAGCACGCGTACTTCTGGGTCGCGATCATGATCGCGATCACGCCGGTGGTGGTCTTCGGATACATCGGATATCTCGTGACCCGCGGCTATTTTCGGGCACAGCGCGAGGCGCGCGGCGGCCAGCCCAGCCCCCGGATCCGCATTAAATTGGCTCCATGACGCACGCTCCTGAACGCCGGCAAGTCGTCCGGTTCGCCTTCTTCAAGCTCGATCCTGCCTGGCGCCGGCTCTCGGCCGAGCGGCAAGCTTCCGCGAAAATCGAGTTCGGCGAGACGATCGAGGGCTACAACGGCAAGCTGCTGCTCCGCCCCTACGGACTCGTGGGGATTCGCGGCGACTGCGATTTCCTGCTGTGGCAGGTGGCTGAGAATCTCGATGCCCTGGTCGATTTGCAGACCGCCTTGAACCGCACCGACCTGGGCGCGTATCTCTCCGCGCCGTACAGCTATCTCGCGATGACTCGACGGTCGATCTACGAGTTTCCCGAGGACCCAAACCAACCCTCGCGCCTCGTCATCAGACCGAGCGACGCCCGATACTTGTTCGTCTATCCGTTCATCAAGACCCGCCCCTGGTACATGCTGCCCAAGCCCGAGCGGCAGGCCATGATGGACGAGCATGTGCGGATTGGCCGGAAATATCCCACCATCCGACTGAACACCACCTATTCCTACGGACTCGACGACCAGGAATTCATCGTGGCGTTCGAGGGCGACAGCCCCAGCGACTTCCTCGATCTCGTGATGGAGCTGCGCGAGAGCAAGGCGTCGTCCTATACACTCAAAGACACGCCGACCTTCACCTGCGTGCAGATGTCACTGTGGGACATGCTCGACACGCTGGGTGGCGCCGGTTCCGCGCAGGCGGTGTCGCGCCGGCCCGCGCGCGCCGACGGGTTCACGCCGGCCGCCTCGCTCTCCGACCTGCCGCCGGGCGCGAGCAAGCGGGTGTACGCCGCGGGAGAAGCCGTAGCGCTGTTCAACGTGAATGGGACCATCTACGCCCTCACGAACCGCTGCAGCCATGCGCGCGCATCGCTGTCCGAGGGCAGCGTCGATCCGGTCCGCTGTGCCGTGACGTGCCCGTGGCATGCCGGCATTTTCTCTCTCGAAACGGGACAGGTTCTGGGCGGCCCGCCTGTACTCCCGGTGAACACGTACCGGGTGAAGCTCGAAGGCGACACGATCCTCATCGCTCCCGCCGAGGCCCGCGAAGCATCGGTTGCCGGCTGACAATCGCTTTCTGAAGGCGTGCCGCCGCGAGCCGACCGACACCACGCCGGTCTGGTTCATGCGGCAAGCCGGCCGCTACATGCCCGAGTACCGGGCGCTGCGACAGAAGCATTCGATCCTCGACCTGTGCCATACCCCCGAACTGGCCGCGGAAGTCACGCTCCAGCCCATCACGCGGCTGGGTGTCGACGCCGCTATTCTCTTCGCCGACATTCTGCTGCCGTTCGAGCCCCTGGGATTGGGCCTGTCGTTTCAGGCCGGCGAAGGTCCCCACATCGCGAAACCGATTCGGAGCGCGTCCGACGTGAGCGCGCTGCCGCCCGTCGACCCCGAGGATGCCCTCGGCTACGTGCTCGAATCGGTCCGGCTCGCGGTCCGGGCGCTGCCCGCCACCATTCCGCTGATCGGTTTCGCGGGCGCCCCGTTCACACTCGCGAGCTATGCCATCGAGGGTGGGGCAACGCGGAGCTTCATGGTCACGAAACAGTTCATGTACACCGAGCCCGATGCGTGGCACGGGCTCATGGGGCGGCTGGCCGAGCTCGTGGGCACCTACCTCGCGGCGCAAGCGCGGGCCGGCGCAAGCGCGCTGCAGCTGTTCGACAGCTGGGTTGGCTGCCTCGCGCCGGACGATTACCGCGAGTACGTCGAGCCACACAGCCGCCGCGCGCTCGCGCTGGCGCGCGACGCTCGAGTCCCCGTGATCCATTTCGGCACCGACACGGCGGGATTTCTCGAGGATTTCGCGGCCGCGGGAGGTGACGTGATCGGGGTGGACTGGCGCGTGCCCCTCGATCGCGCCTGGGATCGCATCGGTGCGGGCCGCGCGATCCAGGGAAATCTCGATCCCACGGTGCTGCTCGCGCCTCTCGATACCCTTGAAGCACGCGTGAAAGACGTGCTGGCGCGCGCCGGCGGCAGGCCGGGACACATTTTCAACCTGGGGCACGGCGTGCTGCAGCAGACGCCCGTCGAAGCGCTCCAGCGCGTGGTGGAGGTGGTGCATGGCTGCTAAACCGATTGCGGTGCTGCTGATGGCGTACGGCGGCCCGAACAATCTCGATGACGTCGAGCCGTACTTGATGGACGTCCGCGGCGGACGGCCCACGCGCCCCGAGCTCGTGGCCGAAATCCGGGAGCGCTACGCGTTGATCGGCGGCAAGTCGCCGTTGAAAGAGCTGACGGAGGCCCAGGCGAAGGGCCTGGGGAGCGCGCTCGGTCCCGGATTCCGCACGTATGTGGGGATGCGGCACTGGCATCCGTACATCAAGGAAACGGTCGATCGCGTCGCCCGTGAGGGCCTGACCCGTATCCTCGGCATCGTGATGGCACCACACTTTTCCGAGATGTCGGTTGGCGCGTACGAGAAAAAGTTGCTGGATGCCACCGAGGGGCGTATCGAAACCCTCATCGTGCGTCGCTGGGGCGATCACCCGAAATTCATCGCGGCCGTCACGATGCGGGTGCGCCAGGCGCTCACGCAGTTCCGCCCCGACGAGAAGGTCCAGGTGGTGTTCACCGCGCACAGTCTCCCCGAACGCATCCTCAAGAACGGCGATCCCTATCCCGATGAGCTGAAGCAGAGCGCCGCCGCGGTCGCGAACAGCGTGGGTCTCAAGGAATGGCATTTCGCGTTCCAGAGCGCGGGGGCTACACCCGAACCCTGGCTCGGCCCCGAGGCCGGCGAGACCATGAAGCAGCTCGCCGGCGCCGGGCACCGAGCGTTTCTCGTCGTCCCGATCGGCTTCGTGTGCGATCACGTCGAGATTCTCTACGACGTGGACGTGGTATATCAGGGGCTCGCCAGGGAGCTGGGCGTTCACCTCGAGCGCACCGTGTCCTTGAACGCCGACCCGTCGCTGATTGCCGTGCTCGAAGATCTCGTCCGCACGAGTGTGGCGGAGCGGGGCTGGGTCCAAGCGTGAGCCGAGTGGCCGTGATCGGCGCCGGTCTCACGGGGCTGGCGGCAGGGTGGGAACTGGTGCGGGCGGGCGTCGAGACGTTCGTGCTCGAAAGCGAGCAGCGCGCCGGTGGCGTGATCGTCACCGAACGGCGCGACGGCTACATCGTCGAGGGTGGGCCGGACGGATTCCTCGCGGCGGAAATGGATCTGCCGGAGTTGGCCGCTGAGCTCGGAATCGAGCACAAGCTCGTGAGCCAGCTCGCGAAGGGCTCGTCGCTGTGGACGGGCGTGTGCCTCGACCCGCTCGAGGAAGGCCGGGCGGCAACATTGCTCGGCATCCAGGAGCCGCTTCAGGAAGACCTGAGCAAAGGCTTCAAGAGTTTCGCCGGCGGCATGGCCGATTTGGTCGAGGCGCTGGCGGAGCGACTCGGCTCGCGTGTCGCCCTCGCGACGAGCGTGGCCGGACTCTCGCGAACGAGTCGCGGCTACAGGCTCTCCCTGGCCGGTGGCAATACGCTGGAAGTCGACGGCGTCGTCGCGGCGGTGCCGGCCTGGGTGACTGCGCATTTGCTCGCCGAGCTCGGCGTGTCGGCGGCGCGTGAGCTGGAGGACGTGCTGTACTATCCCAGCCTGACGGTATCGCTGGCGTATCGGGCGGAGCAGGTCACGACCGAGCTCACGGGGACGGGGTTTGTCGTCAGCAGCACGGCTGAAGGGCTCGGGCTCCGGGCGTGCACCTACGCGTCACTCAAGTATCCCGGCCGTTCTCCCAAGGGCCACCTGCTGTTTCGCGCGTTTCTCGCCCCGGCGTCGGACGACCCGCCAACGGTCGCGCACGCGGAGCTGGCGCGCATTCTCGGCATCAACGGCGCGCCGCTCTGGCATCGCGTGTTTCACTGGGTGCGCGGTTTGCCGCGTTACCGCCCGCAGCATGCGGCGCGCGTTGCGGAAATTCGCGAGCGGCTATCGCGTATGGCGCCGCTCGCGATTTCCGGCGCCGGCATCGATCGGGCCGGGGTCTCCGCATGCGTGAGGTCCGGCCGGGCTGCAGGCCGCATCGTTCTCGAGCGGCTCTAAGTGGACCGATCGGACGCTTCTGAAAGAACAGCGGGAAGCGTCAGTGCACCAACGCTTCCCGCTTCCCGCTACCCGCTTCTCGTTTCCCGTTTCCCGCTCCTGCCTTACCGCTGCAGCACGTCTTTCGCCCGCTTCACCACGTTCTCTACGGTAAAGCCAAACTCCTGGAACAGCTTGGGCGCCGGCGCCGAAGCGCCGAAATGATCGAGTCCGATCACCGCACCCTGATCGCCCACCCAGCGGTACCACGACTGGGGTGACGCGGCTTCGACGGCCACGCGCGCCTTGACCGCGGGCGGCAGAACCGAGTCACGATATGCCTGCGGCTGCTTCACGAAGAACTCCATGCACGGCATGCTCACGATCCGCGAGGCAATTCCCTCGGCGAGCAGCTTTTCATGCGCGGTGAGCGCCAGCTCGACCTCCGAACCGGTCGCGATGAGAATGACGGCGGGCTTTCCGCCGGGCGCGTCACCGAGAATGTAGGCGCCCTGCCGCAAGCCGGCCGCGGGACCGTACTTGGCCCGATCGATCACCGACATCTTCTGCCGGGTGAACACGAGCGCGACTGGTCCATCCTTGTGCTCCATCGCGGCTCGCCAGGCTTCGACCACTTCCGTCGGATCGGCGGGGCGAATACAGGTCACGTTGGGCGTGGCGCGCAGCATGGAAAGCTGCTCGACCGGTTGGTGCGTTGGGCCGTCTTCGCCCAGTCCAATCGAGTCGTGCGTGTACACGTACAATGCCGGGATGTGCTGGAGCCCCGCGAGACGGACGGCGGGTTTCATGTAATCGAGGAAGATCAAGAACGTCGACCCCACGGGCCGGATACCGCCGTGCAGCGACATACCATTCATGATCGCGCCCATGCCGTGCTCGCGGATGCCGTAGTGCATGTTGCGTCCGCCGAGGTTGCCAGGCTCGAGCTCACCCGCCTTCGGAAACACGAGATTGGTCGACTCGGCCAGGTCCGCCGAGCCGCCGACCACCTCGGGCACCTTTGCGGCGAATGCGGCGATGACCTTGCCCGATGCCGCCCGCGTGGCCTGCGCATCCTTGGCGGTGAACACAGGCAGCTCGGCATCCCAACCGGCGGGCAGCTTGCCCTGGAGCCGGCGCTCGAGCTCGGCGGCAAGATCCGGATGCGCCTGCTTGTATGCCGTCCATTTCTTCTGCCACTCGGATTCGAGCTTGACGCCACGATCCTTCGCTTTCCGCCAGTGTGCCAGCGCTTCGTCGGGCACGTAAAACGGCTCCTGGCTCGGCCAGCCGAGGTTCTCTTTCGTGAGCTTTACCTCTTCTTCGCCGAGCGGCGCCCCGTGGGCGGCGGCCTTGTCCTGCTTGTTCGGGCTGCCGAACCCGATGTGGGTCCGGACGATGATCAGCGACGGCTTGTCGGACACGCGCTTTGCGGCCGCGAACGCGTTATCCAGTGCATCGAGATCGTTGCCGTCCACCACTCGTTGTACGTGCCAGCCGTACGCCTCGAACCGTTTTCCGGTCTCGTCGGAGAACGTGAGATCGGTATTGCCGTCGATCGTGATGTGATTGTCGTCGTACAGGCCGATCAGCTTGCCGAGCTTCAGGTGCCCCGCGAACGAGGCGGCTTCATGGGAGATGCCTTCCATGATGTCGCCGTCGGAGCAGAAGAAATAGGTGGAATGATCGATGATCGGATGCCCGGGGCGATTGAACGTCGCCGCGAGGTGTGCCTCGGCGAGCGCCATGCCGACCGCGTTCCCGATTCCCTGTCCCAGTGGACCGGTGGTGACTTCGACGCCCGGGGTATGCCCGAACTCGGTGTGGCCGGGCGTCTTCGATCCCCACTGCCGAAAGTTCTTGATGTCGTCGAGCGTGAGGTCGTAGCCCGTGAGATACAGGGCGGCATACTGCAACATGCAGGCATGCCCGCAGGAGAGCACGAAGCGATCGCGGCCGCTCCACGCCGGGTTGGCTGGGTTGTAGCGGAGATGACGCTGCCACAGGACGTAGGCGGCCGGGGCGAGGGCCATCGGGGTGCCGGGATGGCCGGAATTCGCCTTTTGGACGGCGTCCATGGCGAGGGTGCGAACCGTGTTGATGCAAAGCAGGTCGAGGCTCGTGCCACGAGGAGCGACGGCTTGCGTCATCTCGAGATCTCCGGTCTGTCTCTAGGGTGCTGGGTCGAGGGTTACAGCAGGCCGGACTTGGCGGCCTGCCATAACTGAAAGAGTCGGTCGAATCCGTTGACGAGTACGTCTACCTGTTGCGGGCTGGGACTCGCCTGTGCGGCGGTCTTCAATTCCTCGCAAATGCGCGGCATTTCGTGCCGGCCCTGCTTCTTGCTCTCGACGCCGATCTGCTCGAGCAGCGCGAGAATCTTCTGACGGGCGCCCGCATCGTCCGGCACCTGCCAGAGATAGTTCGCAAGCTCGCGCCCCTGCGTACACAATTTGCCGAGCGCGTCGAGCGTCGGCGCGAGATTCCTTCTGGGATTCGGATTGGCCATGAACGTTCAATTATAACCGTTGCCCAATCTGTTCGCTTCGTCTAGCTTCTCACGCCTATGCTCGCCCTCCACGCTGCGTTAGCCCTTCTCATCCAGGTCGCGGTGCAACCCGAATCAGGTGAAGCGCACCTCAAGAACATTCGCCAGCTCACTTTCGGCGGGCAGAACGCGGAAGCGTATTTCTCGGCCTCAGGGAAACTCCTGATTTTCCAGCGGACCGGAACTCAGGAAAAATGCGATCAGATGTACGTGATTGGGACGGATGGCAAGGGATTGAAGCGGGTTTCGGACGGTAAGGGGCGCACCACGTGCGGCTACTTCTACGATCGCGATCGGCGGATCTTCTACTCCAGTACGGAGGCCGTCGATACCGCCTGCCCGCCCCGCCCCGACTACTCCCAGGGGTACGTCTGGGCATTGTATCCGTACGACATCTATACGGCAAAGCCCGACGGATCGGATAAGCACCCGCTGACGCAAAACCGGGCGTATACGGCCGAGGGGACGCTGTCGTACGACCAGAAACGCATCGTGTTCACGTCGCTCAAGGGCGGCGACCTCGACATCTACACGATGAACGTGGATGGGTCGGACATTCGTCAGCTCACGCACACGCTCGGGTACGACGGCGGCCCCTATTTCTCGCCCGACGGAAAGATGGTCGTCTATCGCGCGTTCCATCCCCAAACCGCGGCCGATACCACGGAATACCAGTCGCTCTTGAAGCAGAATCTGGTGCGCCCGTCGCGCATGGACATCTGGGTGATGAACTCCGACGGATCGAATCAGCGCATGGTCATTCACGTTCCCGGTCCCAGCTTCGCGCCGTATTTCCACCCTGACGGGAAGCGCATCATCTTCGCCTCGAACTTCAAGCATCCCGAAGGACTGAACTTCGATCTCTATCTCGTCAACGTGGACGGGACGGGTCTCGAGCAGATCACGACGTCCAGCGGGTTCGACGCGTTCCCGATGTTCTCACCGAACGGCAAGCAGCTCGTGTGGGTTTCGGGTCGCGGCCGCAAAGTCGAGCACGAGTCCAACGTCTTCATCGCGGATTGGGTGGAGCACCCCTGAGTCGAGAACCCCAGAGTTTCCAGGCGTGGCTGCTCGGATGGGTCAAGTCGATCGCCGCCGCGCTCGCCATCTGGATCTTCCTTCGCTCCTACGTCATCGAGGCATTCCGCATCCCGTCCGGGAGCATGGAAAACACCCTGCTCGTGGGCGACTTCTTGTTCGTCAACAAGGCCGTCTACGGGGGGCAGCTCGAGCTTCCGCTCACCTCAGTGCGACTGTTGCGGTTCCCGGGCTATGCCAACCCGGAGCGCGGCAGCATCGTGGTGTTCCGGTCGGTGGAGGACTCGACGCCGAATCTCGACATCGTGAAACGGGTGATCGGGGTCTCGGGCGACACACTGCAGATGATCGGCGACACCTTGATCAGAAATGGGCACCGCATCGACGAACCCTACGCGCTGCATTTGGGACAGTCGGATTCCGATCAGGTATTCCGACTGCAACAATTCCGCGAGTGGCAGCTCATGCGGTACATCGGGCGCAGTCCCGACAAGTACCACCCCACACGCCACGACTGGGGGCCCTTCGTGGTTCCACGCGACAGCTTTTTTGTGATGGGGGACAACCGCGACGAATCGTACGACAGCCGCTACTGGGGTTTTCTTCCTCGCTCGCATGTGGTGGGCCAGCCGCTGTTCATCTATATGAGCGTGGCGGGCGACCCGTTCCGCATCCGCTGGAATCGACTACTCAAACATCCGAGCTGATTACGGTGTTTGACTGGCACGCGTGGCTTCGAGCATCGCCTTCACGCGCGCCGTATTCGCCGAAGGCGGCGCCACGGCCAGGTACCGCTCGAACGTCGCCTGCGCTTCCTTCATATCACGCCGGCCCGCGAACTCGATAATCCCCCGGTAGAGCAGCGCTTCCGGCAGATCGGGGTGAAGGTACAGCGCCTTGTCGAGCGACCGGAGCGCGCCGTCCAGCTCTCCCGTGCTCCACAGGATCATTCCCATGTGCGCGAATGCTTCCGCCGTCCCCTCGGCATCGGGCGCGAGCTGGACCGCCTTCATGTTCACCTGCGCGGATTCCCGGAGCCGTCCTTGCGTGAGATACAGGTGCCCGAGCTCGATCAGTGCCGGCTCGTCGGTCGAGTCGCGGCGCACTCGCGCTTCGAGTTGCGCGATCCGCAACGAGTCGAGCGGGCCAACCTCGCCAAATGTCGCCCCACGGCCGCCCCCACCTCCGGAAGTCGGGCGGGGTGCTTCGCCCGCCTGTGTTCCCGTGATGCTGCCCCCCGCTTCGCGTTTGACAATCGACCCCTTGAGTGAGAGGGCCGCAACCACGCCAAACAGCGCCACACCGGCCCCCCAACCCACCGCCGCAGGCACGCGGCGCCCGCCCGCGGTTTCCGCCGTCGCGGGAGCGGCGGCCGGGGTGGGGGCCGGCATCTCGGGAGCGGCCTTCTTCTGTTGTTTGAGCGCTTCGTTAATCGCGGTCAGCTCGGCCTGGTCGCGCTGGCGCAGATATTCGCGATCGGCCGCGCTGAGCCGCCCCGCGTCGAATTCGCTGTCGAGCTCCTTGAGCGATGCCTGTAAAGCCGAGCGCCGGGAGCGCAGCTCGCCGACGTCTCGCAGCACTCCGGCCGCTGCGGGCGCCGGTGCGGAACCGCGGGTACCTCGTTCGACCCAACGCTGCACCGCCACCCAGATCACGGTGCCACCCAGGAGCAGCATGACCAGGGGCAAGAGCCACACGGACAGGTTGACTCCCGACGCCCTAGGCTTGAGCAACACCCATTCCCCGTACCGCGACACGAAATAGCGCCGCACCTGCTCCGGTGTTTCGCCGGCGGCCAGCCGTTCGCGCACCACTTTCCGCATGTCCTGCGCGAGCTGCGACGGAGAATCCTGGATCGAGAGATTCTGGCAAACCGGACAACGCAGCGTGGCGGCGACCTCGCGAACGCGAGACTCGAGGGCGGTGTCGGCTTGAGAGGCGGTGCCTTGGAGAACGCGGAACGGCAATCCGGAGGTCGATGCCGGCACCGCGAGCATCGCGACCACGACGAGAATCCCGCGCATCTAGTTGGGTTTGGTGGTGCCGCGAGTGGCGGGGAAGTCCGGCGAGGTGCGCACGTACCCTTCACTCTTGCCCTGCGCAAACGGCTGTTCCGGCACGTTCGGGCCCGTTGCCGCGGAGCTGGCGAGGAGCTTCGGCACCCACTGGTCGATCGCCGCGGGATCGAGCGGCCCGATTTGCTTGTAGACGATCCGGCCATCGCGGGCAATGAAGAACGTCTCCGGGACCCCGAACAGGCCGTACTGGATCGCGGTATGGCTGCCGACGTCGAGCACGTTGGGCCAGTCGCCGCCGCGCTCGGCGATCCACTGCCGCGCGTTTTCGCGCGTGTCTTCGTAGACCACACCGATGACGCGGAGCCCCTTCGGTCCGTAGCGCTGCGCGGCATCGACCAGAACCTGATGCTCTCCCCGGCACGCGAGACACCAGGACGCCCAGAAGTTCACGAGCACCGGCTGCCCTGTGAGATCGCGCAGCCGGAGCGAGTCGCCCGACAGCGTCCGTAGCGCGAAATCTGGGGCCGGTTTGCCGGGGAGCGGTGAGGGGATGGTATGCGCGTCGCGCGTCAGTCCCCATGCGAGCAGCGCCAGCACGGGAAGCGCGGAGAGCGGGACGAGCCATCTCCTCCAGTGCATCAATGCACCGGCGCCGTGTGGCGTACGGCCTCTCCACCCCGGTCGATCGCGCGTGCCTGACGCTCCGCTTCGGCGCGCGACCGC
>DATIWU010000143.1:0-30337 GCA_035519195.1 Gemmatimonadales bacterium | reverse complement strand
CCGTTTAACCCTTCCCGCTTCCCCCTTCCCGCTTCCCGCCTCCCGCCTCCCCCTATTCACGTCGAATCCGGCGGATACGCCCGCAGCACCTCCTGCAAGACTTTCAAGCGCTCGTTCTTGTCGAGCAACGTCAGCTGCCAGATCATGTCCGCCCCTCCCGTGAGCGCGTTGCCCGTGCCCTGCCCATCCGGCGCGAACTGGCGTTTTTCGGATTTCTGCACCAGGCGAAGCGCATCCAC
Organism: Gemmatimonadales bacterium; assembly: GCA_035519195.1. GTDB lineage: Bacteria > Gemmatimonadota > Gemmatimonadetes > Gemmatimonadales > GWC2-71-9 > AG25. The sequence goes on along the minus strand of DATIWU010000143.1, from coordinate 30,098 downwards.
GCTCATCACGGGAAGGTGGAGCGCCTGGCCGCCCTGTGCCGGCCGGAACACGAGCGTATCGCCGCTCAGGCGCTGGAGCTCGAGATCCCACAACACGGATCCGTTGTGCAACGTGATCTGCCAGCGGTCCTGTGCTCGCCCCGTGCTCGATACCGCGGCGAGCGTGAGGAACAGAAGCAGACCTGTGCGAGCGTGGGGGACGATGCTCATTCCGGAAAAGATCAGGGCGCCTGCTCTGACCTTATGCAGGCGCCCTGAGTGTGGCAAGCAGTCGGCTCAGTCGATTAAAGACCGAACTCGAGGCCCCCCGTAATCGGGAAGAAGTTGAGCGAGCCACCGTTCATCAAGATGCTCGTGTAACGCGCTTCCATGAACACGTTCATGGGGCCGAGGCCGACGCGCAGGCCGCCGCCGGCGTTCCACGAGAAATCAGACTCGGAGGCCGCGTCGAGATCGACGTGGTGGTAGCCGAGGCCGGCGAGGACGTACAGCTTCACCGGGACCATGGAGCCACCGATGTGGTAGACGGCATCAGCCGACAAACCGCTGAGCTTCGTGCCCGTGCTGAACGGAATGCTGCCCTGATGGCTGGTCTCGCCGTACATCAGATCGGCGCGGACCGCGACCGATGAATGCGGAACGCCGACTTCGAGGCCACCCTGCAGCTGCCAACCCATGTTGTCGGCCTGACCATAGGTGCCGGTAGGCTTCACACCGCCGCCGCCCAGGTACAGCGCCGCCTTCTGCGCGGCCAGGGGAGAGGCGCTTAGCGCCGCGACGCCCAGGACCGCAAGGCTCAACAGTACGCGTTTCATCCGACTGCCTCCGTCGAAAAGGGTCTCTGGGCGCGGGGCCGATGATATCTCGGAAGGCAACGTCGGGACGTGACTCCGGTCACCCGAGCACCCCTAGGGGGTAGCCAGGATCACAATGATCCCCCACAGCAGTGTGATGCAGGTCACAGGGACGCCAATTCTGGCGTACTCCCCAAAGCCGATCCGTACGCCGCGGCTCTCGGCCTTCTCCGCCACGATGAGATTCGCCATCGACCCGATGAGCAGCAGGTTGCCGGCGAACGTCGAGCTCATCGCGACGATGCGCCATTGCAGGTCTGGATGAGGAAGGCTCTGCACCGTACTCCGCCACAGGATGACCGCCGGGACGTTCGAGATGAGGTTCGAGAGCAGCGTGAGTGCGCCGCTCACAACGACGGCGGCTCGCACCGGCGATCCTTCACCGACGAGTGCGAGCGCGTGGCCGTCGAGCCAGGCCACGGCGCCCGACCGCTCGAATCCCCGCATCACCACGAACAGCGACGCGAAGAAGAGGAGCAGGGACCACTCCACGCGATCGATCGCGTACGCCGGATCACGCTGCGCGATCGCGACCATCGCCGCGCCGGCCGCAATAGCGACGAGCGGCAGCGAGCCACCGAGCAGCCAAAACACCACCGCCACGCCGAACATCGTGAGCCCGCGAAACACGAGCGACCGGTCGAGCGAGACGGGAATCGATTCCAGCCGCTCGCGGAACGGCTCGGACAGCTCACGCGCAAAGGCCCACCGCAGATAGCCATAGGTGATGGCGAGCCCACCAGCCGCCACTGGAAGCATGTGGACGAGGAACGAGCCGAAGCTCGAGCCGCTCCAGATGCCCACGAGCATGTTCTGTGGATTGCCCGTGATCGAGAGTACCGATCCCACGTTGGACCCCATCGCCAGTCCGATCAGATAGGGAGTCGGTCGCACGCGGAGCGGTCCGAGCGCCGCGAGCAATACGGGCGTCACCACGAGGCAGATCGTGTCGTTGACGAAGAACGCGGAGAGCAGCCCGCCGCCCACGACGACTCCGAGGAGCAGCCGCTCCGGCGTGTGGGCTCTGTCGAGAATCCAATGAGCCGCCCACTGGAAGAAGCCTCCCACCTCGAGGTATCCCACGATCAGCATCACGCCGAGCAGGAACACGATTACATCGAAATCGATCGCGGCGTATGCCTCGGAAAGCGGGAGCACCCCGAACGCCACCATCGCCACGGCGCCGAGCAAACTCGCGGCCGGACGATTGAGGTGAATGAACGGGAGACGCTGGACGGCGATGAGGAGATAGGTCGCGGCGAATATTCCGAGTGCGGCAGACATCACCTTGCGGGAGGCAATCTCATATTTCCCAGTTCGACAACAGCACTCCTTTCTCCGCGTGCGGCTCGGGATAACCATCCAGGGTCATCCGCAGATCGGTCCAGCGGACCCGGTAGCCGCGCTCCACGAGATGCCGGAACGCGTTCTCATAGCGGGTCTGACAGCGAATCGCCACGCGGCGAATGCCGGCACGTGCGGCAGTAGACTCGGTGGCTGACAGGGCGGCCGAGAACGCGCGATCGTCGCGCGCGGCGAGCTTTAGGATGCGCAACTCCTCGCGCGCCCGGCCCTCCGCGAGCGGAGCGGAATGCCACAGGATGGCGGCGTCGAGCCCGGTCGCGGCCTCCACGAGCGTCGTGTCGCCGAGACCGAGCTCCGCGGTCAGGAGAATTTCCCGCGTGAAGTCCGGCCCCGGAATGATGCTGGTGATGAGCTGCCGGATCGCGCGAAGACATTCTTCGCGCTCCGATTCGCGGCGCGTCGACAGCAACGAGGGGGCCGGGTGTCCCCTCCCGGGGATGTCCCGGGTCATCGTGATCGTCAGATATGCGGGCGCATATCCCAGGCGTGCATAGAACCCGATGTTCTCGACCGTCCGAGGCATGGTCTCGAGCCCGACCGTGACGGCGCCCTGGCTCGTGAGCCAGTCGGCGGCGGTCCGCACGATCGCTTTACCGATCCCACTTCCCTGCCGATCGGGTCGCACGGCGAGCGGGCCCATCCACGCCTCGGCCCCGGACCGATGGGCGATATTGAATGCGGCCACGTCACCCGCCTCATCGCGCCACAGCATCGCACCCTCGCCGGCATCGAGCAGGGCATAGCGCCAGACCTGCGGGTTCAAGTACGGAACCCGCACCCCGACCAGGCCGTCGCGGCGATAGCGGTCCGTAAAGGCGTCCGCGAAGACCCGGTTCAGCCCGTCGATCCCCGACTCATCGGCGCGCTCGGGGCCCACGAGCTGGCGTTCAGGCAGCCACGCTCTCATCCGGAGCTCCGATGGGGGGAGGTGCAAGCGGGACCGGCGCATCGTCGCGCACGGCGCTCACACCGCGCGTGGCGTCGTATGCCACGCGGATCACGCGATCGAGACCTTCGCGCACCTGCTCGATGTGCGTAATGAGGATGACCTGGGGAAAGCGATCGCCCAGACGGCGCAGCAGGCCGACGACATGCTGGCGGCGTCCCTCGTCCAGCGATCCGAAGATCTCATCGAGGATGAGCAGCGAGAAAGGCTGGCCGGCGCGCTCGGCAATCATTTGAGAAATGGCGAGCCGTAGCACGAGATTGGCAACATCCTCTTCCCCACCCGATATCACCGGCTTCGGCACGCCCTCATCCAGAATCGTGACCTCGTAGTCTTCGTTCAAATCGACCTGGTCGTAGCGTCCGTCCGTAAGATCGGCCAGGAACCCCGACGCCAGCTCGGCGATTTCCGGGCGCATCGCGGCGTTCAACTCGGCGCGCAGATCGGAGAACGAGCGGTCCAACTCGTTGTGCAGCCGCAGCCGGCTCTTCCGGGCGGCGATCTCGCGCTCACGCGCCGCCCGCTCACGTGCCCGTTTTTCGACTTCGCTCACGTCGTTCTCCGCGCGCGTCAACGCGCCGCGCGCCTCCACCAGCGCGAGCTCCGCCTCGCGCAGCGCCCCGAGCGCGCGGTCGTAGCGGTCCTTGGCCTGCCGGTAGCGTTCTTCGGAGTACCCTTCCGCCGCCACCGCTTCGGTGAGCGAGCGAACCCGCTGCTCCGCGATCGAGAGATCCCGCTCGGACTGCTCGGCCTCGTGCACGAGCCCTTCGGCGCGCTGCGCCCGCGCTTCGAGGGCCGCCGCCTCGAGAGCGATCGGCTCGAGTTTGAGCAGCTCGGCCCGAACGCTGTCGTGCCGCGCGGCATCGTAACCCGTGGGCCGCGCGTCGAGCCGTGACTGCAACACATTTGCGCGGCGGCGTGCGGAGTCAAGTTCCTGATGCGCCCGGGCGCGCTCCTCGAGCTGCGCGCGGACCAGGCCCGCGCGTTCACTCGCGCGGCGCAGTTCCTCACGCAGCTTGTCGCGCTCGCCTTCCGCGCTCGTGACGCTGTGGGGTGGCTGCGCGAGCTGCTCCAGCCGGCCGCGGAAATACTTGCCGTCGTCGATGACCGCCTGGAGTTGCCGGTCCAGGACGCCGAGGACCGCGGCGTGCTCGGCGCCAAGCTGGCGGCGGCAGGTGGGACACTCTCCCTCGGGACCGAGCGCGGCGATCTTCTCCCGCTGCTCCCGCACGTCATCGTACTGCTTCAACAGCTCCGCCCGGCGGGTGGCCGCGTATTCCTTTTCGCGAACCCATGCCGCGCGCTCGGTCTCGGCCTGCTGCTCCGCGCTCTGTAACCAGTCTCCCAGGGCTCGCACCTCGCCTTCCGCCCGCTCCAGGGCCTCCGCGGCGGGCTCGAGCTCTCGTGTCCGGCTTTCCAGCCGTACGATCATGCGCGACAGCTCATCGAGCTGCGCCTGCTCGGCGCGACGGGCGGCCTCCTCACGCTGCAGGCGTTCGAGCTCAGCCACCTCGCTGCGCAGGGCGGCGACGGGCGCAAGCTCGAGCGCGCGCTCGCGCAGCTGCTCTTTCGCCTTCAGCGCCTCGGCCAGCTCCTTGTCGAGGCGCTGAAATTCCTGACGGCGCGTCACGACCGCCTGCTCCGCCATGCGCCGCTCCCCGTCGAGGGACAGCGTGCGCTCCCGGCGAGCGACCCACTCGTTCCAGCGCGGCTCCTCGCGCGCACAGCCGGATTGTGCCGTCGTGCGCGCGGCCTCGGCGCCTGCGGCGGCGCGCTGGGCCGCCTTGAGCCGCCGCGCGATCTCCCGCCGTTCCGCCTCGAGCACCGCGGGATCGGGAAGCGCCGCCTCGAGGCCCCGCAGCTCGGCCGCCACCGCGTTCCGCTCTTCCCGGATTCGCTCCTGGGCGATGCTGAGCTGCTCGTACCGCAGCACGCGCGACAAGAATGCCGCGCGCTCCGGCCGCGACAGCGCGCCCATGACGGCGAGCTCGCGCTGGCCGGTGAAATACGTATTGAAGAATTCGTCGTGCGTCATGCCCAGCGCGCGTTCGAGCCGCGCGGTCACCTCGGTCAGCGAATTCGCGACGATCGCGCCGTCGACCGCGAGCTCCGCCGCATGCAGCCCGCGGATCACCCGGTAGGTGTGCGCACCCAGACTGAAGTCCATTTCGACGCGGACCGAGGATCTGGGCTTGGCGCCGAGCGAACGGATCGAGTCTTTGTCTCCGCGGGCGGCCGCGTTGCCGTAAATGGCCCAGGCGATCGCTTCGAGCAGCGTCGTCTTGCCCGCGCCGTTCGGGCCGATGATCCCGGTAATGCCGGGACCGAACACGATTTCCGTGTCGACATGCTGGCGGAAGTTGACGAGCTTGAGCCGGTGGAGCTGCATCAGCGCTGCTCCGGAGGCGTCGTTTCGAGCCCCGCGCGATCGAAGTACTCGACGCCCTGGCTCACGAACTCCCCACGATCGAGGTCGGCGTCGAGGGGCCGTCTGCTCAGGAACTCCCGCACGGTATCCCGCAGCGCCTGCCGTTTCGCACCGGCCGGCTCACTCGAAGCGGTAGCGGGCCGCAGCTCGGGCCTCCGAATGTCGAGATTGAAATTGAGCGCCGCCGCCTTGAACTGCCGGATCGCCGCGTGATTCAAGTCGCGCGCGGTGGCGCGCGAGACATCGTACACGACGAGTCGTACCACCTGATCCGGGATCGGCGGCCGGCAATCGTTGACGCGGCGCGCGATCTCGTGGTCCAGCTCCTTCGCCGTGAGCCCCGCCCCGTGGATCGGCGGGAGATCGATGAGCGCGCGCGCCCGCTCGATCGTACGGAACGTCGTCCGCGCACCGGGCAGCTCGACCAGCAGGTAGCCTTTTCCGGGAACGCGGCGCTCACCTTCCTCACGGAGCTGGACCCACGCCCGCGGATTCACGTACTCGAGGCTGCCCGAGTACCAGGCATTGGCGGCCATCTCCCGCAGCACATGGTATCCGCCCAGGGCCACGTAGTCCCACTGCGCGGCGGACAGCTCGGCCCGCGTGAGGCGGGCGCTGCCGTAGTCCGATACGCTCCATTCGGGATCGATGACGTCGTCGAGCACTCCGTGCAGCACGAGGACATTGCGGGTCGCCCCGCCGCCGCGCTCCGGCCGGAGCGCTGGGCGCTCGGCCTGCATCAGCGCCTGGTGCGGGACGGCGAGCACGGAACAGTCGAGGCTCGGGAACGTGAGGCGTCGCGCCTCGTCGAGCACGACGTCGACGCCGAGCGCTTCGTACAGCCGGAGAATGGCGCCCGTCTCCACGGATCGCGGCGTGTCGTGATTCCCCGCGATCATGACGATCGGCGTGGCGGGGAGGGCGTGGCGCAGCCGCTGGAGCTGCTGAAAGAGAAACAGAATGGCGGGGTTTGAGGGACGAACGGAATGAAATACGTCGCCGGCGACGACGATCAGATCGGGCTTCTGGACGAGGAGGTCGTCCACGGCCCTTCGGAACGCCTCGGCAATGTCCGCTTCGCGCTGGTTGCCCCCTCGGGGCGTTTGCCGCTCGAACTGGCGGAAGCCGAGGTGCAGGTCCGCGAGATGGGCGAGCTTCACCCGCTCACTTCGCGTTATTCAGCTGTAGTATCGTCGCCTGTTGCATGGCCATGTCGGAGCCCTGCTGTCCCGCGAAGCCCCCCGTGATGTGCACGTGGACCGTGCCTTCGACGTTCGAGCGCACGGCCGCGCCTTTCGTCACCGAAAACAGCTGCTCGCCGGTCAGGTTTCCCGACAACTTGAGCGTTTGCGTCTGCCCTTCCGCCGAGACGGCGATCGGATCGGTGGGATACGAGGTTTCCACGCCGAGCAGCACCGAGGTGTCTGCTCCCTCCGCGTGGATTTCCTTGACCGTGAGCTTGGTCTTGGCCTTGGCGGGCCCCGACGATCCGCCCATCTGGCCCATCGGCAGCTCCGACTCAGTCGTCCAGGAATCGCCTATGCCGACCGGGTCCGCGGGAAGCGGGAAGACCAGGTTCTTGATGCTCCGTCCAATCTGATCGCTGATCGGGGACGGGCCCGCGGCACCGGCGAGCTCGGCGTGGACGACGTTCATGCGGGGATCGTACACGATGTTGCTCTTCATGCCGCGCATCTGGTTCAGTGCGGGAGCGAACGAACCGGTCGGGTAGTTCGGCGAATCGATTGTCGTAGAATCGATCGTGACGGTCACCCCGATTCCACTATCCCTGGGCCCCGTCACGGACTGGCTCAAATACATCTTCATGGTCAGTGTCTGCTGCGGCATTTGCGCCATGGGGCCGGACTCGAATTTCATGCTGCTGTGCTGCTCGAGCGTGTAGCGATAATCGGCACCCGCGGGCGGATGGTAGCGCAGGGTGAGCTTGGGACCGGAGGAGGACTTCTTGCAGCTCGATGCCAGGACCAGCACCGCGATCGCGACATATCCCAGGCTACGCTGCAAGAACATTACATGACTCCAGGAGGAAGGTGTGCTCGCGAGCAAATATAAGTACTGGGACGCGTTTTTCCCTGACGGCTCGACGCCGCTCGGTCTTTCAATAGGGCTCATCCGCGATGGATGTGAGGGGGGGGACGGGTTCCCGGGTGCGCGCCGGGGCGGTCCCCGTCACTGACGTCCCCAACACTTTCCGGAAATACGCCAGCGGATCTTCCGGCCGGGCCTGACGCGTCGCCGCGAGCGCGCGCCGGACATCGTCGGGCGCGCGATCGGCGATCAGATCGTGCACCACGTTCGGCCGGACGCGGCGGTCGAGCTGTGCCAGCTGTCGGGCGATGGCGTCGCCGAACGGCAGATCGAGAGCCGGCGGGAACCGCTCGACGCCGTCCCGGCCGCGGAGCACCGCGGGTCTCGGGAATCGGACGAAGATGGGTTGCGTAAAGTGCGGGTGCCGCACCATCAGCTCGCCGGCGGGGAGTGTCGCGAGCTTGATCTTCGTCGCCGGAGAGAGAACCTGGTATCCGGGCGTCGCCAGCTCGTCGTAGTCCATCCGGCCGTACACGATCGTTCCCGCATTCCCGACCACGCGGCGATGAATCTGCGAGCGGAACTGCTCGGCCCCGAACAGCACGAGGCCCAGGTAGCGGCCGCGTTCGGAGATGTCGAGCAGCATCTTGCGGACGTAGGTCTCGGGGCCGTCCGCGCTGGCGTATTTGTTCAGCTCGTCGACGAACACCACGACCGCGTCCACGCCAAGCGCGCGCCGCTCCAGATGTTCGCGCAGCTTCGACACGACGCGGGCGAACACGAGATCCTGCCCCAGCGGATCGACACTGGCCACGTCGATCACGTAGACGGTGCGATCCTCGAATCCGCCCCACGGCAGGTCGTTCGGCATCCCGTCGTCGGTCACGAGCCCCTTGCACCGCGTGGAGATGTTCGCGAGGCGGTTCCGGACCTTGCGCATGGTCGCGATGTGATGGGTGCGCCAGGTATCGCCGCGCCCGCCGCCCGCGAGCTCGAGCCCGTTGAAAATCGCGCGAAACAACCCGTCCAGATCGGCGAAGGTCTGCACCCGGTGCATCCCCCCGAACCCGTCCTCGAATTCCTTGCCGACCACGCGGTCCGAGAGAAAGTCGATGAACGCGTCGGCCTTGGCATCGATGTCGTCGCGATTGAGCAGCACTTCGGCGTAGTCCAGCACTTCCTGCAGCCCCCAGACGAGAGGCGACACGTCGCCGACCAGATCGGCGTGCGTCCGGAGCGTGTTGAGATTCACGCCATCCGGCTTGAATGGCGCGTAGTAGCGCACGCGCTCGAACGGCTCCGCCACGAGCCCCAGACGTTCGTAGCGGCGCCGGTCGTCTTCGTCGAGTGCGGCGGCCTGGTCGAGGAAGCACAAGTCAGGTCCCTTGACGTTGAAGCAGACCGCCGCGATGCGGCCTTTGTGGGCCGGGTAACGCTGGAACACGGACGACAGCAGAAACTCGACCGCGCTCGTCTTGGTCGCGAGTCCCGACACGCCCGAGATGTTGAGGTGCGCCGCCTCGGGGCCCAGCAGAAAATCGGCATCGAGATAGACGGGCGACTCGAGTCCTCCAGAGGTATAGAGGCCCACGGGGATCGCGGTGGGCGTCGGGGAGGCGAGATAGCGCTCCATGCGCAGGGCGTGCGCGACATCCGCGTCGCTGGCGACGAACACGTCGGCGAGCGGCACGGGCTGGAGCGGCTCCTCGGGATCCTGGCGCAACACCGCCGCGGACCAGAGGCGGATTTCCTGCCGCGTGGTCGGACTCTCCGCCGCGCGGGCCGGGTCACCTTCCGCGCCGATCACGTCATGCAGCGGCGTCACGAGATCGGAGTACGCGAAGCCGTCGATCACGACTCCATAGACGGTTCGGGCCCCACCCTCCCCCTTCCCGACTTTTACGATCGCGCCGATGCCGATCGTGGTGGCGATCGCGGTCCAAAAGTGAAATTGGTGGGGGGTGGCGGGCTTCTGCTCTGTGGCGACGACGCGACCGACGGGACGGGGAGTGGGAGAGGAGATCTCGATCACGACGCCCTCGGAAGACGGGAGGCGGGAGCGGGAAGCAGGTCACGCGGAGCTCGGGCCTTCAGATAGTTCTCCACGTCGTGGATGGGATAAAGTAAACGATCCCACCGCGCATCGGGGGTCGAAACGGGAGCGCGCTCGCCTACCAGCCAGCCGCTCACCTCCCGGGCTGCCGCGGGGCTTTGCTCGAAGGCCCGCGTTTCGATTCTGAGCAATCCAAACAGGATGTCGTTTCCTTCCCAGGGCCACAGCCGCAAATACCAGGAGTGCACCTCGTTGCGCGCGCGGCCACGCGGCTTGAAGACGCTGGTGCGATGTAGCGCCGGAATCGTCAGCGCGCGGGTGAGGTCGTCGCCTTCGAAGTACTGCGCCCCGTGGCTCTTGATCACCCCCAGGGCCCGGGGGTGCCGCGCGAGCACTGCCGATTCCGACAGCAGGCCGTCGAGCACGAGCCATTCATCCGGACCAAGTGTGGCCAGATGCGCTTCGCCGAGCTGCCGCTCGATCGCCACGCGGGCATTTTCGACGGCATGGCGCGCCGCCTCCAGCGCGCGCGCCGGCTGGCCCGCCATCTCGGGCACGTCGAGCGTTTCGATGCCGCTCGATTCGAGCGCGGCGCGTACTCCCGCGGGCAATTTCCCAGCCGCGGTCACATGGATCGCGCGACACCGTTCGCGGGTCGTGTGGAGGCGCCGGTCGGGAGTGGTGCGGCGGCGCACCGCCGCGGCGACGTAGCCGCGCACGATCGGCACCGCGCCCGCGTAATAAGCGACCTTCCAGCGTTGAATGGCGTCGAGAAAGGAGACCGTGTGCGGCCCCGTGTCCGCCGGCTCGACCGCATGGGCGCACACCGCGGCATCTTCCACCAGCTCCGCGCCCGCCACTTCGACCAGGTCATCTCGGCCCAAGCTCTGTTCGGGCACGTGCGACGCCGGGATCGCTCCCGCCTTGATCAGCGCATCCTGCCAGCGCGCTCCGGTCACCGGGCCTTCCGCGCCCACCCGAGATACGTCACATCCGTCGTATCGGTGAGCACCCGTGTACCAGCACCGCGCGCGATCCCTTTCATTTCCTGCACGACCATTCCGTGGCGCGCGAGCAGGTCGCGCAGCTCAGCGGGGGTGATGAACCGCGCAAACTCATGAAACCCCTGGGGCATCGAATGCCGCACATACTCCTCATCCCAGATGAGATCGAGAAATGCCTGCGGCGTGCGGTTATGCGTCAGAAACCCGAGCCCGCCGCCGGGCGCGAGCACGCGGGCAATCGCGGCGATCGTCCGCTGCACGTCGTCCACGTGCTCCAGCACATCGACGGCGAACACGAGATCGAATCGCGCGGACTCGCCCAACGTCGACTCGAGCGTCTCAGCGGTGCCAAGACGGTATTCGACCGGTACGCGCGCATCGCGTGCGTGCGCACGCGCTACCGCGATCGACCGCTCCGACGGATCGATGCCCGTCACGACGGCCCCTTCGCGGGCGAGCGCTTCCGCGAGAATGCCGCCGCCACACCCGATATCGAGCGCGCGTTGCCGCGCGAATCCCCCGAACGCGCGCCGGAAGTAGTCCACGCGCACGACGTTCAGCTCGTGCAGGCCGACGAACGGTCCCGTGTCGCTCCACCAGATCCCGGGCGCGCGTTCCACCAGCCGCTCGTACTTTGCCGGCTCGGACAGCCCATCGAGAGGCGGCAGCGAAGCGGGAATCACGCCCGCACTTTCACGGCAACGAGAAGCCCGTCCCGGATCGGGACGATGGTCGCGCTGAGACGGGGATCACGCGCGGACAGTCGGTTGAAGGTGCGAATCCCTTCGGTGTCGGGCGTGCGATCGCTCGGATCGATCACCGAGCCGTGGCGGAAGGCGTTGTCAAGCAACACGAGCCCGCCGGTGCGCACCAGCCGGACCGCGTGCTCGAAGTACTGCGCCAGCGGCTCCTTGTCGGCATCCACGAACACGGCGTCGAACCCCGCATCCAGAGTCCGCAATACCTCGAGGGCGCGACCCTCGAGCACGCGCGCGCGCGTGCCCACCCCGGCCTCCTCGAAGGCCTGGCGCGCGAGCGCGGCGTGGCGGGGATCGAGCTCGATGGTCGTCAGCATACCGTCGTCGGGCAGGGCGCGGGCGAGCCAGACGCCGGAATAGCCGGCCAGCGCGCCGATCTCGAGCACGCGCCGCGCACCCACCGCCCGGAGCAGCACCTGGAGCAGCTTGCCTTCATCCGCGGAAATGTTGATGGGCGGCAGCCCCTGGCGTTGCTGCCGCTCGCGAATCGCTTTGAGCGCCTGGTCCTCGACCGCGAACAGATCGCTGACATACGCCGTGAGCTCCTGCTCGTGCTTCATGCCGGCGATTCGACGTTCGGGAAGGGGGGGACGTCCAGGAACCAGAGTCCCGCGAGCCGTTCCTGCGTGTCGACCTCGACGAGCATCCGGTCGGCGACTTGCAGCGCGGTCACGCGTCTCGTCCGCCCAACGCGCAGGTGAAACACGGTTTCGCCGGCGTTCTTCTCGATCGTCAGTGCGGTGTCCACCTCGACCGCGGCAACCGTGCCGGGCTGCGAACGGCGGCTCGGGAATACGATGCGCGCGTGCTTGGCGGCGGATGGCGCGCCCAGGTCCGCCACGGTGCGAATGTCATCCGGCCAGGACACGACGTCGACTCCACGCAGGCATCCGTCGGCCACGTCGATTACGACAAACGATCCGTCCGCGCCTTCGAGATCGACCGTGCCGTTCAACCCCTGAGCCTTCGTTCCACCTTTACACGAGATAGAGAGGATGTCCGTCTCGGGATCCCAATGATACGAAACGGTGGGGAGCTTTCCGTTCAGCGGCTTGATCTGGGCGTCCGGAAGCATGCTACAAGCTACTCCCGATTCAGTCTCCCAGCTTCTTGGCGAACGCGACGATCTTGTTCATCGCGCGCTCGATTTCTCCGGTGGCGGCGGCGTACGACAAACGCACATAGCGATCGTCCCCGAATGCCGCGCCGGGAACGAGCGCGACGCCCTGAGACGTGATGAGCCGGGTGCAGAACTCGGTGCCCGTCAGGCCGCCCAGCGAGTCGACCCGGAAAAAGAAATAGAACGCGCCGAGCGGGTCGACGAACTCCACGCCCGCGAGCTCTTCGCGGAACCGGCTCACGACCAGGTCGCGGCGCTTGCGGAATTCGGCCACCATGCGCGTGACGTCCTGTTCGACGCGCTGGTCCGACAGCGCCGCGGCTGCCGCATACTGTGCCGGGTGGTTTGCTCCCGTCGTCGTGTGCGACTGGAGCGCCGCCATCGCCTTCGCGATTTTCGCAGGAGCGAGCGCGATCCCAATCCGCCAGCCGGTCATCGCGTACGCCTTGCTGACGCCGTAGATCACCACCACGCGTTCCAGCAGCTCGTCCGGCAAGTCGAGGAACGACGGCGCGGGACCGGGACCATAATGAATCCGCCGGTAGATCTCGTCGCTGATCACCCAGACGCGACGTTCCAGCGCCCACTGCGCGATCGCCCGCATTTCGGCGTGCGTGTAGACCGCCCCTGTCGGGTTACAGGGTGAGCACAGGATCAGCCCCTGCGCGCCCGGCACGACCCGCTCGAGATCGCGCACGCCGACTTTGAGACTCCACTCGGGATCTCCCGGCACCAGCACCGGGCGTGCGCGGGACAGATGCACGATCTGTGGATAGGACACCCATGCCGGCGCCGGAATCGCCACCACGTCGCCCGGCCCGAACAGGGTGAAGCACACATTGAACAGCGACTGCTTCGATCCGTTCGAGACGACGATATTGTCGGCGTTCACGGGGCGACCACCCGAGAGCAGCGACAGATGCTTCGCCGCCGCGGCGCGCAGCTCGAGAATGCCCTCGTTCGCCGGATAGTGCGTCTTGCCCTCGCGAATCGCCTTCAGACCGGCGTCCGAGGGAATGGACGGTGTCGCGAAATCCGGCTCGCCCGCGCCCAGATCGATGACGTCTTCGCCCGCGGCGCGCCGCCGCTTGGCTTCCTGCGAGATCGCGATCGTCGCCGACGTTTCGAGATGCTGGAGATTGGGAGAGAGGCCGCCGGCCATGGAACGCAATATAGAGAGGGGATGCGGGGTGCGTATATTGCACCCTTCTTTGACAACTGAGGTCGTGACGTGATGCTGGACGAAGCACGGGCCGCCCTGGAGCGCGGCCGACCGGTGTTGTTGGTGACGCCCCCCGAGCCCGAACAGGCGCGCGCGCTGTGGGACCTGGTCCCCACTGCCGCCTCTGGGCACCCGGCCCTCATCGTCTGCGCCGACCACAGCACCGCCGTGCTGTGGGGAGACACGGCCCCCCCGGAGCGACGCGTCCACGTGGTGACGGGGCTGGCCCGCTCCGCCCGCGTGCTGCGCGAACGCGAGCCCGCTCCCGGTTTTCATCCGCCGGACGTGGTCGCTGGTGAAATCGGCGATCTGGCGGCCCTCGTCACCCGATCAGTCCTGAAGCTCGAATCCCTTGCAGCCATCGTCGTCGCCTGGCCCGAGTCCATGGTCACGAGCGAACACGCGGCGACGCTCGACACGCTGCTCGCCGGGGCGCACGGCGCGCGCCGGATTCTGCTCGGCTGGAATCCGGGAATACTCGCGGACTTGCTCGAGCGACAGGCGCGCCGAGCGGAGATCGTGGGGGCCCTGCCCGTCAATCAGGATGGTGCACCACTGCGACCGGTCGGGCCGGCTCGCTACGTCGTGGTGGCCCCGGAGCGGCGAGCGGCTGCGGCGCGGGATGTGATCGATGCGCTCGATCCCAGGAGCCCGTTCGTGTGGCCCAGCCAGGGTGAAGCCCCGCCATCCGGGACAGACCTCGTGATCTGCGGCCTGCTCCCAACCCGTGGTCAGTTTGCGGAGCTTGGTAAGACTGGCCCTGTGGTGATCCTTACTCCACACTCAGGCCTTCCTTATCTGGGATCGCTTGCCGCTCCGCTCGAGCCAGTCAGCGTGGCCTCTGAGGCGGACCGCGCGCGCGATCGCAGTGCTGCCCTACGCGCGCAGCTCACCGCCCTGCTCGAGCAGGGCGGACTCGAGGCAGAACTCGCGCTCCTCGATCCCTTGTTCGAGCACTTCGACCCGGCGCTGGTCGCGGGAGCGGTGCTGGCCGCACAGCGGCGGGAGGGGGGAAGCGGGAAGAGAGCAGCGTCCTCCCCCGTCCCTGCCGCGCTCGAGCAGCGCACCAAGGTCTTTCTCAACGTCGGGAAGAAGGACAAGGCCAGCGCCAAGGACATCGTTGGAGCGCTGATTCGAGAGGTGGGGCTCGCCAAAGGCGACATCGGGCGCGTCGACGTGCGTGAAACCTTCAGCATCGTCGAACTCACAGCAGCGCGAGTACCCGAAGCCGTTCAGGCGCTCGGACGGGTGGTGATTAAAGGTCGACGCGTGACCGCCCGCCTCGACCGTTACGCCTGAAGCGACCGGGGCCGCCTGTGGGCGGCCCCGGCTTCCGGATCTACTTCCTGGCCGTGTTGACCGCGCTCTTCAACTGCTTGCCGGCGCGGAAGGCAGGCGCAATCGACGCCTTGATCTGGATGACTCCACCGGTCTTGGGGTTCCGGCCGGTGCGGGCAGCGCGCTTGCGGGCCTCGAAGTTGCCAAACCCCGTGATCTGGACCTTCGCCCCTTTTTTGAGCTCGACCGCGATGATTCCCTTGTCATCGAAGAGGGCTTCAATCGCTCGACCAGCATCGGCTTTGGACATCTTGGTCCGCATGGCCAGTGCCGTCGTCAGCTCGGCTTTGTTCACGGAAATTCTCCTTGTTGCGGTGGCGGTGGGGTGCGAGTGGCCCGAAAAGGCTTGAAAACTGGGGGCTATATTGGGATATCCCCCGAAAAACCGCAAGATATCTGGCTTTTCTCGACCTCCTCCCCGGTCGCAATACCGACCTCGAGCGCTCAGCGCTGCCCGTCGTCACGTCGCCATGTCGCTACGTTTGTGGCGGTGCAAAACGTGTTCGAGGTGAAGGTGTTCGCGGTAGCTGAGAGCCGGGCCAATCAGAATGTGGCGACGTGGCGACGTAACGTCGGGCAACACCCTCTCGGAGACTAAATGCTCAACGTCGGCCTGACCGGCAACATCGCCGCCGGCAAATCCACGGTCGTGGGGTTTTTGAAGCGCTGGGGCGCGACGATCATCGACGCCGACGAGCTGGCCCGCGCCGCCCAGACTCCAGGGAACGAGGCCCTCACGTCCATCGTCCGACGGTTCGGATCCGACGTGCTCGCCCCCGACGGATCACTCGACCGGGCGGCGCTGCGATCCAAAGTCATGGGCGACGAGTCCGCGCTTGCGGCGCTGAACGCCATCGTGCACCCGGTGGTCCAGCAGCGGCGAGCGGTGCTCCAAACCGACTCCCAGACCCGCGGAGACCTCCTCGTCGTCAACGAAATCCCGCTGCTGTTTGAGGCCGCCGACCCGGCACAGTTCGACGTCATCGTACTGGTCGACGCGCCGGTCGCGTTGCGGCGCACGCGCCTGCGCGCCATGCGCGGGCTCTCGAACGACGATGCCGATCGCATGATCGCCGCCCAGATGCCCGCCGAGCGGAAACGGGCCTTGTCCCAATTCGTGATCGAGAACAGCTCGACGCTGAAGCAGCTCGAGGCGCGAACGCGCGGGGTATTCAAAGAGATTCGCCATCGCGCCGCGCTGAAGGCCACGGGCGTCGGCGCGAGCGGGACCCTGGCCATCGTGGCGGCGGACGCGAAGGATACTCCCCCCGAGCTGCCGGCGATCGCCGGACGCTATACCGACGCCGGCGTGAATGTCGAACAGCTCGACCTCAAAACCGGCGATCTTGCGGCCAAGTTGGAACGAGCCACGCCGCCCCTCGTCGTGCTGGCCACGATTCGGGCATCCCAGGAGGCGCTGCGCGTCTGGGAGGCCGCCGGCAAGCCGGGGACGTTCGTGTACCTGAGCGAGGATCCCGATCCAGTGGCGGTACGGCTCGACCTCCGGCCTTGGGGAGCGGACTATGTCGCCCTGGCCGAGGTCGGGGCGAGCGGGCTCAAGCCGCGCCCGGACCTCTTTCCTTCTTCTGCTCCGTCCGGTTGACAGCCTTTTTAAGCTCCGATTACGTTCCCCGCCTCCTGAGACCGGCCTCGAGCCAGAGGATAAACGAGTGTCGAAGATCCCGGACGATCTCCGTTACACCGAACAGCACGAATACCTCAAGAAGACCCAGGACAAGAGCATCGTCCAGGTCGGCATAACCGATTACGCCCAGGGCGAGCTGGGCGACGTTGTCTACGTCGACCTGCCGAAACCGGGTGCCTCCTTCAAGCAGGGCGATGTCTTCGGCACGATTGAGGCGGTGAAGGCCGTGTCCGAGTTGTTCGCGCCCGCGGCGGGCACCGTGGTCGAGGTGAACGGAGGCCTCGAGGGCGATCCGGCCCTGGTCAACCGGGAGCCCTATGACGCCGGCTGGATGATCAAGCTGCGGCTCGCGAATCCCGGCGATCTCGACACGTTGCTCTCGAGCTCGGCGTACAAGAAGCACGTCGGAGAGTAGGCGATGGCTACGGCACGCGCTGCATTACTCCCCGCTGATCCGTTCGTTTCGCGTCACATCGGCCCGCGTCCCGAGGACGCGGAGCAGATGGTCGAAACCCTGGGATACAGCTCGCTCGACGAGTTCATCGACACGCTGGTGCCCGAGGACATCCGTCTCGACCGGCCGCTGGGCCTCCCGCCGTCGCGTACCGAGCGCGAGGTGCTCCAGGCGCTGCGCGGCATGGCTGCCCAGAATCAGGTGTTCCGCTCGTTCATCGGGATGGGCTACTACTCGTCGTTCACCCCGCAGGTCGTGCAGCGCAACGTGCTCGAGAATCCCGGCTGGTATACGGCCTACACGCCGTATCAGGCGGAGATCGCGCAGGGCAGGCTCGAGGCGCTGCTCAACTTCCAGACGATGGTCTCGGACCTGACGGGACTCGAGATCGCGAACGCGTCGCTGCTCGACGAGGGCACGGCCGCCGCCGAGGCAATGCACCTCACCGAAGCCGTCGCCAAGCGCAAGGGTGTGTACCTCGTTTCCGAAGGATGCCATCCGCAGACGATCGCGGTGGTCCAGACCCGTGCGGAAGCGCGCGGCATTACGATCGTCGTTGCCGACCCCGCCGATTTCACGTTCGGGCCGGACGTGATCGGGGCACTCGTGCAGTATCCCGCCACCGATGGCCGGATCGACGATTATCGCAAGCTGTGCCAGGAGGCCCATGCGGCGGGCGCACTCGTCGCGGCGGCAACCGACCTGCTTGCCCTCACACTGCTCGTGCCGCCCGGTGAATGGGGTGCGGATATCGCCGTCGGCTCGAGCCAGCGGTTCGGCGTGCCGATGGGGTTCGGTGGGCCGCATGCCGCGTTCTTCGCCACCCGCGACGCCTACAAGCGATTCGTGCCCGGCCGGATCATCGGGGTATCGCGCGATACGAACGGACGCCCCGCGCTCCGGATGGCGTTGCAGACGCGCGAGCAGCACATCCGTCGCGAGAAGGCCACGAGCAATATCTGCACGGCGCAGGTGCTCCTCGCGGTCATGGCGAGCATGTACGCCGTATACAACGGACCGGAGGGCATCCGCCGCATCGCGGAGCGCGTGCACACCCTTACCGTGCTGCTGGGCGCCGCGCTCCGGCGGCTCGGCTACCGGGTGGTCCATTCCGCGTTCTTTGACACGCTGTGCGTCGAAGTCGAGGCTTGGGCCCTGCCCCGCATCATCGATGCGGCGCGGGCGCGCGGCATGAACTTCCGCGTCATCACCCCGACGCGAATCGGCATTTCGCTGGACGAGCCCGCGGGGCTCGGCGACCTGGCGGATATCGTCACGGTCTTCTCGATCAACGAGGTGCTCCCGTTCATGGTGGAGAACCTCGGGACGCGAACCGACAGCGCGATCCCCGAAGCGTTGCGCCGCCAGACGCCGTATCTCACGGACCCCGTGTTCCACAGGTACCGCTCCGAGACGCAGATGCTGCGCTACATCAAGGAGCTCGAGGCGCGGGATCTCTCGCTCACGGCGGCCATGATCCCGCTCGGGTCCTGCACCATGAAGCTCAACGCCACGTTCGAGATGGTGCCCCTCTCCTGGCGCGAGATCAACCGGCTGCATCCCTTCGCGCCGGCCGAGCAGGTGCAGGGCTACCACATGCTGTTCCGCCAGCTCGAGGGGCAGCTCGCCGAAATCACGGGATTTCCGCACGTGTCGCTGCAGCCCAATTCCGGCGCGCAGGGGGAGTTCGCCGGACTCCTCGTGATCCGCGCGTACCACAAGTCGCGCGGCGACACGCACCGAACGACGTGTCTCATTCCCGACTCGGCGCACGGGACCAATCCCGCGAGCGCCGTCATGGCCGGGCTCGAGGTGGTGTCGGTCGCGTCCGATCCGGGCGGCAACATCGACCTCGACGATCTCCGAGCGAAAGCTGCGGCTCACAAGGACACGCTCGCGGCACTGATGGTGACCTATCCGTCCACGCACGGCGTGTTCGAGTCGTCGATTCGCGAGATCTGCGACACCGTGCATACGTATGGCGGGCAGGTCTACATGGATGGCGCGAACATGAACGCGCAGGTCGGCCTGTGCCGGCCGGCCGATTTCGGGGCCGACGTGTGTCATCTGAATCTCCACAAGACCTTCTGTATTCCGCACGGCGGCGGTGGTCCGGGCATGGGGCCGATCTGTGTCGCGCCGCACCTCGCGCCTTTTTTGCCCGATCATCCCGTTGTGCCGCTCGGGCACGACCAGTCGTGCGGCACGGTCTCCGCCGCCCCCTGGGGGAGCGCGTGGATTCTCCCGATTTCGTGGGCCTACATCGCCGCGATGGGACGGAATGGGTTGGCCGATGCAACGAAGGTCGCGATCCTCAACGCCAACTACATCGCCCGGCGGCTCGCGGGCCATTACGACTTGTTGTATTCGGGGCGCGAAGGGTTGATCGCCCACGAGTGCATTCTCGACATGCGGCCGTTCAAGCAGTCGGCAGGCATCGAGGTCGAGGACATCGCGAAACGGATCATCGACTACGGGTTCCACCCGCCGACGGTCTCATTTCCCGAGCTTGGCACCTTGATGATCGAGCCGACGGAAAGCGAAGCGCGCGAGGAGCTGGACCGCTTCTGCGACGCATTGATCGCGATTCGCCAGGAGATCAGGGAAGTCGAAGAGGACCGGATGCCGCGCGGCAACAATCTCCTGACCAATGCCCCGCACACGCTCGAAGACGTGGTCAGCGATTCGTGGAACCGACCCTATTCGCGAGAGCGCGCGGGATTCCCGTCGGCCGCCACCCGGCGCTACAAAGTCTGGCCGTCGGTGAGCCGCGTAGACGGAGCCTGGGGTGACCGCAACCTCGTTACGACCCGCACTACCGTCGAGCGCCAGCAGATCGCCGCGGACTGAACGGCCGTGGAGTCTGCTGCTGGACTCCGCAGGCCGCTCGGGCGCGGAAAACATGGCGGTGGATCTGGATCTGCTCGCGCGGGCCGCCGCGCTGGGTACCGCGACGCTGCGCCTGTACCGCTTCAATCCCCCGTGTCTTTCGTTCGGGCGCAACGAGCCGGCGCAACGCCGCTACGATCGCGGCCGGCTCGAGCGTTTGGCTATCGACCTCGTTCGCCGACCCACCGGCGGTCGCGCCGTGTGGCATGCGCACGAGCTGACGTATGCCGTTGCCGCCCCGCTCGCCGTGTTCGGCTCACTGGCGGACGCGTACTGCGCGATTCACACGCGTCTCGCGAGCGCGCTGCGCGCGCTCGGCGTGCCCGCGACCCTGGCACCCGCCAGCCGTCGCACGCCGCGCCCTGACACTCGGGGATCCTGCTTTGCCGCGGCGGTTGGAGGGGAGGTCACCGCCGGCGGCCAAAAGCTCGTCGGTTCGGCGCAGCTTCGGGAAGGCACAGCCTTCCTTCAGCACGGCTCGGTGCTGCTCGACATCGCTCACCAGGACATCGTCGATGTTCGGAACGCGACATCGGTGTCCCGCGAGCTGGGCCGCCCGGTCGGATTCGAGGAAGTAGCGCAATGCTTCCTGAACGCCTGGGACGAGCCTCTCAAACCGACCGCCCTCGTCCGCCCTCGTCCACCCTCGTCCGCCCTGTTCGCAGATCCGAACTGGACGTGGCGCCGCTAGGCCGCTCGACTCCCGTCCGGTTGCGCCGTCTCACATAGTTCCGCTTACATGATGTAGCAGTCCTGGTACAACACGGGTGCGCGTTGGTGCGGACGCCATGGAGCAGATCGCGCCCCCCGCCGGTGCCGGGCAATCACGAGTTCGAGGAGTATTACCACGACGCGCGGAACAGCAAGCTGTCACTAGGCCGCACCGTTGCTTGCCGAGCGCC
Source organism: Gemmatimonadales bacterium (assembly GCA_035519195.1). Lineage (GTDB taxonomy): Bacteria > Gemmatimonadota > Gemmatimonadetes > Gemmatimonadales > GWC2-71-9 > AG25. The sequence continues at coordinate 9,071 of DATIWU010000143.1, read as the reverse complement.
GATTCACAATCTTAGGCGCGATGCGACACTCCCGTACCATCTCAGCGCTGGCCGTTGTCACATCGGGCGCCCTGCTTTCGTGCACGCCACACCCGCCGGGGTGCCGCGGCGAGTACTGCGGCACCGTCGTCTTTGCCGCGATCGGTGAGCCGGAAACGCTGCTCCCCCCTCTCGTTGAATCGGCCGTTGCCCGTGACATCTCAGACCAGATCTTCCTCAAGCTCGCCGAGCTTGGACCCGACGCGAATACCGTCGGCGACGAAGGATTCACCCCTGCCCTGGCCGAAGGCTGGGTGTGGGATGGCAAGCAGCGGCTCGTATTTCACCTGAACACGCACGCCCGCTGGCAGGACGGCACGCCGATCACCGCGGGCGACGTCGCATTCACGTTCGCGGCGTATACCGATCCCGTCGTGAATTCCCCCGCCCGGGCTTCGCTGCGCTGGATCAAGAGTGTCACGGCCGTGGATTCGGCGACGGTGGTGTTTCAATTCACGAAGCGCTACCCCGAAATGTTCTACGATGCCGTCTACCAGATGCGAATCCTGCCGGCGCATCTGCTCCAGGGCATTCCCAGGAACCAGTGGGCCAGTGCGCCGTTCGGGCGCCGCCCGGTCGGCGATGGAGCGTACCGGTTCGTCTCGTGGACGCCCGGGCAGTCCGTCGAGCTCGGCGCCGATTCGACGTTTTTTCTCGGCAGGCCGCACCTGCGGCGGCTGATCTGGCGCATCACACCCGACATGCAGGTGGCCGTGACCGCGCTCGTGGCGGGTGAGGACGACGCCATCGAGGTCCTCGTGTCGCCCGACAACGTGCGGCGCGTGGCCGACGCGCATCAGCTCGCGACCTACGCCTACAAGGGCTCGACGTACGGCTACCTCGGGTTCAACCTGCGCGCGCGGGGAGACTCGGCCAAGCCGCACCCATTGTTCGGCGACCGGGAGTTGCGCCGCGCGCTCGCCATGGCCGTCGATCGTGACCGGCTGCTGCAAAGCGTGTTCGAGACCTACGCCAAAGTGCCGCCCGGACCGATGTCCCAGATCTGGTCGATCTGGGACGTGGGCGTGCGCCAGCTGCCCTACGACACCGTGCAGGCCGCGCGCATGCTGACCAAGCGCGGCTGGACCGATTCCGACTCCGATGGCGTACGCGACCGGAACGGGATGGCGCTGTCGTTCAGCCTGCTCGTTCCCACGTCGAGCGCGCTGCGGCGGCGCTATGCGCGGCTGCTCCAGGACGAGTTTCGCCGCATCGGCGTCGAGGTGCGGATCGATGAAGTCGAGTTCGGCGTGTTCGCCCAGCGGGCCAAGAGCGGGCAATTCGACGCGATTCTGCAAACCTGGAATACGGACCCTACGCCGTCTTCCGCCGTCGTGCAGACCTGGACGCGCGCCGGGGTGGGGCAGTCGAATTATCTGCACTACGTGAACCCCGCGTTCGACCGGCTGGTGGATCAGGCCAGCGCGATTTTCAATCTCCCGCTCGCGAAACGACAATGGCGCGCGGCGCTGGACGTGATCAATCAGGATGCGCCCGCGGTCTTTCTGTTCGCGACCACGAATGTCGCGGCGGTGCATCGCCGGATCGACAATGTCTCGATTCACCCGGATTCCTGGTGGGCGACCGTGCGCACCTGGCGCATTCCGGCCGACCACCTGATCCAGCGGGACTCGGTCGGCTCCTAGTGACGACATGGCTGGTGCGGCGACTCGCCGCGTCGTTGGTCATCATTTTTGCCGTTGTCACCCTGGTGTTCTTCATCATTCATCTCGCCCCCGGTGAGCCGTTTCTTCCGGCGGGCGAGAGCTACGTCGACCCGGCCGTCGTGCAGCATGTGCGTGAGGAGTTCGGACTCGACCGTCCCTTGTTCGTGCAGTATCTGGATTATCTCCGCGCGCTCGCCCACGGCGACTTGGGAGAGTCGTTCGCGCTGCACCGCCCGGTTTCCGACATTCTCCTCGAGGCGATCCCGGACACGCTGGTCCTGACGGGGACGGCGCTGGTCATCGATTTGCTGTGCGGGTTGCTGCTCGGGATTTACCAGGCGACGCACGCCCGCCGCATACGCGATCTCCTGCTGGGATACGCGACATTGTTCCTGAGCTCCGTTCCGACGTTCTGGCTCGGGCTCCTCGCCCTGCTCGTGTTCGGGGAATGGCTGCACTGGGTACCGGTCGGGGGCATGAGCGATCCCGTGGTCCATCGCTCGCTCCCCTGGTTCGCGCGGTTGGGCGACGATGTGTGGCATCTCGCGCTCCCGGCGCTCGTGCTCGGCGGTGTGGGAGCGGCGGGAACGGCCCGCTATCAGCGCGCGGCGATGCTGGAAGTGATCCATCAACCCTTCATCCGTGCCGCGCGGGCCAAGGGCGTTTCCGAAAACCGCCTCGTCCTCGTTCACGCGCTGCGCAACGCGCTGCTCACCTTCATTACGCTGTTTGGCCTGTCGCTGCCGTTTCTGCTCACGGGCGCGGTGTTGGTCGAGACCGTCTTCGCGTGGCCCGGGATGGGCCGGCTCGCGGCGGAGGCCGTGTTCCGGCGCGACTATCCGGTGATCATGGCGGTCGTGATCGCGGCAAGCGTGATGGTGGTGCTGGGCAGCGCGGTAGCGGACCTGCTCTACGCCGCCGCCGACCCGCGCATTCGCGTACGCGACGCGTGATCCCGCCCGCGCCCGTCATCGCGCTGGCGGAGGTGGCGGTGGCGCTGCTCGTCTCCCTCGAAGCGCAGCGCCGCGGCATCCGGCGCGCGTGGGGCCGGCGGTTCTTCCAGCATCCGCTCGCGATGTTCAGCATCTTCATGGTGACGACCTTCGTGCTGCTCGCGATCGCCGCGCCGTGGGTCACCCGCTACCCGCCCTCGCAGCCGCTCGACATCATCGCCCTGCAAAACAGACCGCCGTCGCTCTTGCATCCCCTTGGCACGGACGTCTACAGTCGGGATGTGTGGAGCAGGCTGATTTACGGCTCACGCGTGTCGCTTGCGGTGGGCGCGCTCGCGATGCTCGTCGCCGTGACGATCGGCGCTCTGGTGGGCGCGGTGGCCGGGTACATGCGCGGCGGCATCGATGCCGTGCTCATGCGCATCGTCGACGTGGGGCTCGCCGTTCCGCGGATCTACCTTCTGCTCCTGGCCGTGGCGCTCTGGGAGCATCTGCCCCTCGTCCTCCTGGTCCTCATCATCGGCCTCACGGGATGGTTCGGAACGAGCCGCCTCGTGCGCGCCGAGGTACTCGCGCTGCGAGAACGGGAGTTCGTCGCCGCGGCGCGCGCGATGGGCGGCGAGCCGGGGCGGATCATCGCCCGGCATGTCATTCCCAATGTGCTGACCCCCATCGTGGTCTCGGCGGCGCTCGGCATCGGCAACGTCATGCTGCTCGAGGCCGGCCTGTCGTTTCTCGGATTCGGAGTACAGCCGCCCACCCCGAGCTGGGGCAACATGATCGCCGACGGGGCGGCCCATCTCGCGACGGCTCCCTGGAGTACGCTCTTCCCGGGACTCGCGATCGCGCTCGTCGTGACGTCCCTCAACGCCGTCGGCGACGCCCTGCGCGACGCCCTCGACCCGCGTCGGTACCGCATCGGGGACACATGAACGAGCCGTTGCTCTCCGTACGTGATCTCAAGACGTACTTCGTGACCGAGCGCGGCGAGGGACTCGCGCGCGCGGTGGACGGGGTCTCGTTCGATCTCTATCCCGGGGAAACCCTCGGCTTGGTGGGGGAGTCGGGATGCGGCAAGACGGTGACGGCCCTGTCGCTGCTCCGGCTCGTGCCCGAACCGCCCGGCCACATCCTCGCGGGCAGCGTCGTCGCATACGAGGGACGCGACCTGCTCGGTCTTTCGCCGCGAGAGCTGCGCGCCGTGCGCGGCGCCGAAATCGCGATGGTGTTTCAGGAGCCGCACGCGAGTTTGAACCCGGTGTTCCGGATCGGGGATCAGGTATCGGAGGCGGCAATCGTGCACCAACGCCTCTCCCGCCGCGCCGCCCGGGCGAAAACCCTCGAGATGCTCGAGCTCGTCGGCATTCCCGACCCCGCTCGGCGGATCGACGCGTATCCCCACCAGCTCTCGGGAGGCATGCTGCAGCGCGTCATGATTGCCATGGCGCTGATCTGCCATCCGAAAGTCCTCATCGCGGACGAACCCACGACGGCACTCGACGTCACGATTCAGGCGCAAATCGTCGAGCTGCTCGAGCGGCTGCAGGCGGAGCTCGGGATGGCGCTGATCCTCATCACGCACGACCTCGGGGTCGTGGCCGACACCGTCGATCGGGTCGTCGTCATGTACGCGGGACGGGTGGTCGAGACCGCGACGACACGGGACCTGTTCGCGCATCCGCGACACCCGTATACGGAGGGATTGCTCCGCTCCGTCCCCCGGCTCGACGATCCGCGGCGCCGACTGGCGAGCATCGCGGGTCAGGTTCCCGCGGCGACGGGATGGCCCGCAGGGTGCCGGTTTCACCCACGCTGTCCGTACGCGTGGGAGCGCTGTGTCGCCGACGAGCCGCCGTTGCTGGCGGGCAGCGAGCCCGTGATGCGCGATGCGGGATCCGGCGATCGGACCGCGCGGTGCTGGCTCCTCGAGGAACCCGAGCGGCGCGGCGCGCAGCATGAATAACGGCGCGCGGCTCGTCGACGTGCGCGACCTCGTGAAATACTTCCCGGTCGGCCGGACATTCCTGGGCTTCGGGCCGTCTCGGGGCGCCGTCCGCGCGGTGGATGGGGTGTCCTTCTCGATCGCGGCCGGCGAGACGTTGGGGCTCGTGGGAGAGTCGGGATGCGGCAAGTCCACGACGGGACGGGCCATTCTGCGCCTGGTGGAGCCCGATGCGGGAACGGTCCGGGTGCACGACGTCGACGTGCTGTCGCTCAAGCCCCGCGAGCTGCGTCAGGCGCGGCGGCGCATGCAGATCGTATTCCAGGACCCCTACGGCTCGCTCAATCCGCGCATGAGTGTGCGGCAGACGCTGCTCGAGCCGCTGATCATTCATCGACTCGGGAACCGCCGGGAGCGAGAGGCGCGCGTCGGCGCCTTACTCGTGGAGGTGGGCCTGGACCCGTCCCATGCGGCGGCCTATCCGCACGAGCTGTCCGGAGGCCAGCGCCAGCGTGTCGGAATCGCGCGCGCGCTGGCGCTCACGCCCGAGTTCCTCGTGTTGGACGAACCGGTGAGCGCGCTCGACGTATCCGTGCAGGCCCAGGTGCTCAATTTGCTCTCGGATCTCAAGGAGCACCGGCATCTCACGTTTCTTTTTATCGCGCACGACCTGGCCGTCGTGCGGCATATCGCGGATCGGGTGGCGGTGATGTATCTGGGCAGGATCGTGGAGCTCGCACGGGCCGGCGCGCTGTACGAGAGTCCGCGCCACCCCTATACGACCGCATTGCTTTCCGCAGTGCCGGTACCGGATCCGGAAGTGCGCCGCTCGCGCCTGGTGCTGTCGGGAGAGCTTCCGTCCCCCGCGTCCCCGCCCTCCGGGTGTCCGTTCCACACGCGGTGCCCGCATCCGCGGAAGAGCGAGCGGTGCCGGGTCGAGGCGCCTGCCTTGCGGGAGATCACCCCCGGACAGTTCGCCGCGTGTCACTATGCCGAGCAGCCGTTATGACCGGCGGCGTGCTCGCCCTGCAGGTGCTGACGAATCTTGCGTTCAGTCATCCGGGTCCGGGACTGCCCGGCGGGTGGACGCTGCAGCGGATTCGGCACGTCGGTCCGCCGCAGTACAGCGTCACCGCTGGCCACGCGTTGCGAGTCGCAGCGAACGCGGAAGCGGGGTTCGCGTACCATCGCCTGCGCGTTCCGCTCCGGCCCACTCATGGCAAGCTCATTTGGCGCTGGCGCACGGACACGCCGCTGCGCCACGCGTCGCTCCACTCGCGCGAGCGGGACGACAGTCCGGTCCGCGTGTTTCTCGCCTTCGACGACGGCCGGATGCTCTACTACAGCTGGGGCAACGGCGAACCGGTTGGAGACACGTTTCGGAGCTGGACCGGGGATTCCCGGGCGGTGATCGTCTTGCGCCGAGCCGAGGACGCGAATGGATCCTGGTACCTCGAGACGCGCGATCCATTCGCGGACTATCGCCGCGCGTTCGACCACGCTCCTCATCCGATCGTGGCGGTCGGCGTGGGCGCCGATACCGATCAGCTACACGACCACGCGGTTGCGGACGTGGGGGAAATCTCGTGGGAGTAAACGGTTTCCGATTCCGCGCGGTACTCGCCGACCCGCAGTTCTGGGTCCCTGTGTTCGTGCTCGTCCTCGGTCTTGTCGTACTGCGATGGATCCGGTAGCGGCGGCGCCAGCGGCTGGGATCGCCCGCCTGCGCCGGCTGCAGGGTCTGGGCGTCCTGTGCGGATTCGCGGCGGGCGCGTGGCTGGGCGCGGCCGAGGCGCCGCTCAAGATGGTGACCCTCGGCTTTCCGCCCGTCGTGATCTCGCTGCTCATGGTGCTGGGCGTATTTCTCGCGCGTTGGACGCTTCCGGCCTTGATCCGCGGCAGCTCGGGAATCTCCGCGGACGTCCGACAGGCGCCGCATCTCATCATCTGGGCGATTCTCGCCGGGTGCCTGTGGGCGGTTGCGAACACGCTGACGGTGTTCGCGATTCGTGACATCGGCCTCTCGATCGCGTTTCCGTTGTGGAACTCGAACTCGCTGCTTGGCATCGTGTGGGGATTCGTGTTCTTCAACGAGCTGCGCGGCGCGGGCGCGAAGCGGTGGTTCGGCGTGTTGGGCGGCGCCGTTCTGATGTTCGCGGGCGCGACGCTGCTCGCCGTCACGTCATCGGCGCAGGCGCCGAGCGGCCACGCCCTGCGCGGCGTCGCGGCGGCGCTCATGGCGGGCGCGCTGTGGGGCACGATGTACATCCCCTATCGCAAAGCCTATCTCACCGGAATGAACCCGCTCTCGTTCGTGACCTTCTTCACGATCGGTGAGGTCGCGATGATGACGCTGCTGGCCCTCGCGGACCGGGGCGGCGTGGCCCCGCTCGCGGCCGAGCTCGCGCGATCCAAGACGATCGTGTTCTGGCTCCTGTGCGGCGGGTTCGTCTGGGTGATCGGCGATCTGTTCCAGCAATACGCGGCGAAGTACATCGGCATCAGCCGCGGCATTCCGCTCTCGAACACGAATCAGTTATGGGGGCTCGCGTGGGGCACGCTCGTGTTTGGCGAGCTGCACGGGGGCGGCTCGGGTCTCTACGCCCGCGTGATCGGCGGCTCGGTGATCATGGCGGCGGGGGCGGCAGCCATCGCGTTGGCGACCGCCAACGCCAGAGAGCATGAGCAGTGGCGCGAAGCCGGACGGCGCGAAGGCGAGAAGTATGGGGTCGATCAGGCCTACGTCGCGTCCGCCTTGTCGGGCGAAGCGGGAGGCGAGCACCGCCGCACGTGGGTCGATTGGGTGATCGTGCTCGGCGCAACCGGAGTGTTCGTCGGGTTCGCAACCGTGGCGCAGGTTCCCCACCTGGCCCTCAACTGGAGCGCCATGGGTGGACTCGTCCTGCTGTCAGTGGGACTGCTGGTGACCGCTGGCCTGGCATTGTGGAAGACGACGCGGTTCGGCTAACGAAACGCCCCCTCAGTCGAGGGGGCGTTGTGCCGCTAGAACTCGTACCGCGTCGCGTGCCAGTAGGGCCGGCCGCTACCCCAATACATCCGTCGCCGCCACCACCACCGGCGCCGCAGCGCCACGGCCGCGAAGAATAGCAACGCCAGCGGCCAGAACGGGAAGAACAGCCACCGCAAGGCGAAGAGTCCCAAGCCAACGCACAGCATCGCCACGACACCCAACCGCACCGCTCCCCACACCAGCCAGGCCCAGACGGGCGGGCGCCGGAAGCCGATGGGCGCACGCTGGACCTCGGTCGCCTCTGGAAGATCGGAGATCAGCGCCGCGAGCTCTTCGCGGAACCGGGCGCTCTGCGCTTGCGCTACTCGCTCGCCCGCCTCCTCGATGGACAACCGCCCGGCTCCCGCTGCCTTTTGCAGAACGCGCTCGACTTCCTCGCGCTCGGAGTCAGAAGCCCGGATCGTATTCATGTGGTTGCCTCCTCGATCTCCTTCGTGGCGCGCGCGAGAATCTCGGCGATGGTGCGCCGCGCGTCATCGCTCGCGCGCCACCCCCGACGGTACACTGCCTTCACGAGGCAGGCCGTGCCCTCATTGACCTCTCCCATCGTGCCCCCAAACGCCTGATCTACCGCCTCGCTCACGCGGGCGAAGATGTCCTCCACCACATCCCGATGCTGCTCGAGGAACTTCACGCCAGCCGCGGTGATCTCGTACACCTTCTTGCCTGCTACCTCTCTGGCCTTGACCAGTTCTTCGTCTTCGAGCAGCTGCAACGTGGGATACACACTCCCTGGTGACGGCGAGTAGCACCCGTGCATCCGCTGCTCCAGTTCTTTCATGATCTCGTAGCCATGACGCGGCTTGTCCCTGAGCAACTCGAGAATCACGTACTTCATGTCTCCGGCGCCGAACCATGGACGGCGCCGGCCTCCCACTCCGAAGCCGGGAAACCCGCCCGGCCATGGAAATCCCCTTGGTCTCATCGTTTTCTCCTCGATACGTCGTTACGATATTACGTCAAGCAGTGTCATGACGATACATCTTACGATGTATCGCGTCAAGGGTTTCACGGCCCCTCTGATGTCCCGTAAGTACCATAGAGAGCGGCACCGGTTGAGGCCCAGAATTGACCCTCGACCCTCACCCCCACAGCGACCATGGCCAGACGGAAGAGGACTACTCGAACAGGCACGAAGCGGAGCGCGCGGGTCGCCCGACGCCGCCGCGCGATCAAACGCATCGCCAAGAAACTTGGCTCAGCACTCGCCAAGCGCGCCGGAAGATCGAAGCGAGGGCGGCGGGCGCGACGTAAGACAACCCGGCGCGCGCGTTAGATCGGGCGTTTCTTTGAACCTCGGTAGTTTCTTCTTCATGCTGCTCTGCTTCACCGGGGCGGCGGTCGTCATTGTCCTCACGATCGCGTGGGCGATGGGATACGTGAAACGGCTGCCCGCGAAGACCGGCGACGTCATTGACCAGGAGACGCTCGAGGCAATA
>DATIWU010000142.1:0-10641 GCA_035519195.1 Gemmatimonadales bacterium | reverse complement strand
GTTCACCGGGGAGGGAAACGGGTTCTTCGATGCGTATGACGCGAAGACCGGCGACGTATTGTGGCGCTTCCAGTGTGGTGCCGGCGTCAACGCGGCCCCGGCGGTGTTCCAGCTCGACAACGACGAATATGTAGCCGTCGCAGCCGGCGGAAACTTCCAGCTCAGCTTCCCGCTGGGCGACGCCGTATTTGTGTTCGGACTGCCGAAATGAGGTGCGTGATCATGGGGAGGTCTCAGGTTCAGCGAGTGCTCTTGTCGACGATCTTCGCGGCCGTGGCCACGCAGGCCAGAGCCCAGGCCCGTGCCGATTCGGGGGCGGCCGGAGGAGGGCAGCAGGTCGACTCGACCTGGCTGAAGGTCGAGCACAAGAAAAAAGCGGTGACCGTGCGATTCGAGCTGATTGCCGGGCTCACGGGTCTGAACGGCGCGCTGAACTTCAACGGATTCCGCGATGGCGGGCTCACGTTGACGGTGCCCCAGGGTTCTACGGTGATCATGCATTTCCACAACAACGACGGCATGTTGCCGCATTCCGCCGAAGTCATCGCCGATCAGACCCCCGTTCCCGACGGGCCCGTCGCGCCGGTGTTCGCGCGCGCCTTTACGGTGCGGCTGGCCGAAGGGTTGCCGCCCCAGGGCGACGATACCCTGAAATTCGTTCCCGACAGGATCGGATCGTACCTGATCATCTGCGCTGTTCCGGGACACGGGAAACAAGGGATGTGGATTCGCATGGCGGTGGCGGACAAAGCCGCCAAACCGGCGATCGCGGTAACCCCCCCTCCTCACTCGTGACGCGAGTGGTGCGGGAGGGGCAACAGCGGTAGGCATTCACGACGCTGAACCGCAAGGAGGTTCTCGTATGAAGCGTCTCGCTCTGTTGGTACTGACCGGCATCGTACTCTGCGGCAATGCGGCAGAGGCTCAGCTCATCATGCAGATGTCGAACGGGTGGTCATTCTCGTTCGCCGGGAACGTGAACGCGTTTGGCGTCTATACGAAGCAGAACAACAGCGGCCCGAGCAACTTCAGCATCCGCACGGGGCTCCTGCCCGGGTTTGCGAATTTCGAGGCCAAGGGGAAGGAAGGTGGACAGAATCTGGCCGTCCACTTCGGCTTCGCACCCCAGATCAACAATCCGGGCGTGCACGACAATTTCGGCAACGGCACGCAAGCCGGCGCGCAGATCGACATGCGCGAGGTGTATTTGACCGTCGGCGGCGCCTGGGGGCAGATGCTCGTCGGACGCGAGTTGGCGCTGTTCGGCCGCCAGAACATTCTGCAGGATCAGACGCTCTTCGGAGTCGGGGCGGTGGGGATCGGTGGAGGTCAGGGTGGTGGGACCACGCTCGGCCGCATTGGCTACGGCTACATCTATCCCAACTTCCAGGCGCAGGCCACCTACACCACGAAGACTGGTGCTCCGGCTCAGCTCGCGATTGGCATCTTCCAGCCGAGCACGCTCCAAGGGCCAGGCGGTGCCACCACGTACGGTGTCACGCCGGTTCCGCGGCTCGAGGCGGAATTCACGTACAACATGAAATCCGGCGCCAAAAAATGGTTGCTCTGGGCTGGTGGCCTCGTACAGACCGCCTCGAACGCTCCCAGCAACGGGAATTCGGTGACGTCGACGGGCCTGACCGCAGGTGTTCGCGGCGATATCTCCGCGCTGTCCGTCGTCGTGAGCGGCTACATCGGTTCGGGCGTCGGTACACTGCTCATGTTCTCGGGATTTGGTGGCGGCCCGATCGCGACGAACGACTCGACCGCCCGCAAGTCGGATGGCGGCTATCTGCAGGTCGGATACGCGCTCACCAAGAAGACCAGCATCTTTGGAAGCTACGGGTTGAGCCGGCTCAAGAATGCGGGCTCGGGCGAAGCGGGTGGCGCGAATGGCGGCCCCAACGCGCTCCGCACCCAGCTTTCCTCGTACACTGGTGGCGTGTACCACCAGTGGACGAAGTCGGTCAAGCTCACGGCCGAGCTGACGCAAGAGCACCAGCAGGGGGTCGCGACGCCTTCCGCATCCCAGCTGGATGTGTCGGCGGGCATACTGCTGTTCTTCTAAAGACGTCGAGGAAAATCGTCAAGGAATGGCATCAAGGAAAAACGTCGAGGGAAAACCGTATACGGTCCCCCTCGACGTTCTTCTTCGACGTGTCTACTTGTACCGGTAAGTAATCCTGCCCCGCGTCAGGTCGTACGGCGAGAGGTCCACAGCCACTCTGTCACCCTGAAGGATACGGATGTAATTCTTCCGCATTTTGCCGCTCACATACGCGAGCACTTCATGCCCGTTCTCGAGTTTTACACGGAAAGTCGTATTGGGGAGCACCTCGCTGATGGTGCCCATCATCTGGATGGCGTCGCCGGCCACTAGGGTCGAACACTCACGTTCGAGAGGTCTCCTCTGCCTACCGCATCGGAGCGGCAGGCCGTGGATCCATCGTACTGTCGCGCGGCGGCTCGGGTCCCCGCTCGATATACGAGGCATGCCGGCCGCACGTCTGGCACGTCAGGGTGATACGCTCTGAGCGCGTCAAGAGCAGCGAATTGCGCCGCCTGGGTACCCGCTGAATTGACCGTGTCCCACACGAGGGACATATGAGAGGCGCATGTTCCCGGTCGAGAGAAACCAGCGTCAGCGCCTCGGGAGCTCGATACTCCTTAATTCCGCGTCGGCCCACGTGTTGCACCTCCAGACCAAATTTAGCCCCCCCCGGAAGGGGGGAATCCCGACACCGGTGACACCGCGCCAGGTGCTGCGTGACGGCAGTCGACGAGCGTATATCTCTCGACCAATCAGCCGTTTACGCTCGGCGTCCCGGGGAATTCTTGACAAGAGATAGCCGGGATGTAGCTTGGCGCGACCCTACACCTTCCCGCTATCTCTCGGAGCAGCGCGCGCTTATGCCAGCGGAACTTGGTGGGTCGCAGATCTCGTCGCTGCTCGAGGCGTTGCCCGGGATTGCGAGCGTTCTCCGTAGCCCCGTCGCCGATGCCCTCGTCAAAGCGATTCGGGCGGCTTCAGGCATTGGAGAGTTTGCGGTAGAGGATGCCGAAGAGCTGGTGCGGTATGCCGTGCGTCGCGGGCTGATCGGACCCGACGAAGGGGACCGAGTTCTGTCCGACGTCGAGGCGGCGCTCCGCAGCCGGCGCAAGCTCCCCAAACCACCCAAGCCCAAAGCCAAGAAAGCGCCGAAGAAAAAGCGCCGCTGAGGCGTAAGCGCAACTCACCTGGTGAGTTAATGAGGCTCACCGCGGGAATGTGATGCCCGCCTATGGCAGTTCCAACTCGTCGGATTGTATGTTAGCCCCCCTTTTCGCCACGTAGCGCCGCCGCTGTTCCAGGGCCGGGCCGGGGGTTCCATGCGGGTGGCACCGTCATTCGTGGGAAGCAGCCCTCTCGTCCGGGCCAGGCATTTTTTTGTCTCGCTGTTCGCCGTCTTCGCTTCCGCGTGCGGCAGCATCGCTCCCGAGACGGGCGCGACCCCCGCGACGAACACTGCCGCGCTTGAACGAGCCGCGGCGAGTCACGCTACCGATACCGGCGCCAACCTCCGTCTCGCACGCGCTTACTACTCTGACAAGCGGTATCCCGATGCGCGGCGTGTGTTGGGAACCACACTCGGACTCGAGCCGGGAAACCGCGAAGCACTCGTGTATCTCGGCCTCACCTACGAAGCATTGACGCAATACGACTCGGCCCGCGCGGTCTACACGGGCCTGCTCGCGAACCATCCATCGAAATCTCTGCGACACCTATTGACCGGCCGCCTCGAGATCATCGGACGTGCCGAGCTGGTGTATGCCGCGCGAGACGCGCTGGCGCACGAGTCCAGCTTTGCACAGCTGCCGCCCGAGCCCAATACGGTGGCCGTGATGCCGTTCCGCTACGCGGGCGGCGATAGCGCCTTCAAGCCGCTCGAGCGAGGACTTGCCGCGGTGTTCGTCACGGACCTCTCGCAGGTCCACACGCTGCGGGTGGTGGAGCGGGCACGGCTCCAGGCGCTTCTCGATGAGATGCAACTCGCTCAGAGCGACCGCGTGGACCCCGCCACGGGGGCACGCTCCGGGCGGCTGCTCCGGGCGGGCCAGGTGATCGAGGGGCAATTCACGACGGACTCTGGCGCCGCCGCGACGCGAGTGCGCATCGATGCCACAGTCGTGCGCGCCGCCGATGCCGCCGTGAGTGCGAGCGGCTCGAATAGCGACCGGCTGCAATCCCTATTCGATGTGGAGAAAGCGGTCGTGCTCCAGCTGCTCGCGGATCTCGGGGTGACGCTCACGCCCGCGGAGCGGGTCGCGATCACCCAGCGTCCCACCCGTGACCTGGAAGCATTCCTGCTGTATAGCCGCGGACTCGAGGAAGCCGATCGCGGCGATTTCTCGGCGGCCGCGAATTCGTTCCAGGCCGCCGCGTCGCGCGATCCCGGGTTCGGCGCGGCGGTCGAGGGTGCGCGGTCGAGCTCGGCGGCGCAGGCCGCGTCCGCCGTCCCCGCCGGAGACCTCGCCGCCGCCGCTGGTCCACCGGCAACGACGAGCCCGCTGGGAGCAGGAGGCCAAAACGCCGGGGCGCTCTCGAATGCGATCGACGGTACCGTACCTTCAGGTGCGGGCGTGCTGGCAAGCACCACGGCGCCGGCCACGCCACCCACCGATCCCAACCGGATTTGTGAGGGCGCTACGTGCGATGGTCCGGCTCGAGCGGCCCTGATCGGCGCAATCCTCATCATCTTCAAGATCCCCTAGCCAGTGCGCGCAAAGTTCCGGGTAGCCGCCTGTGTGCTCGCACTGGGCGGTGGGGCAGCGGATGCCGTCGCGCAGGCGGCGGACGGGATGTACGATCGCGTGGCGGTCGTCTCGGGTTTCGAAACTCGTGGGTACGAGTTCGACCCTGGTATCGGCACGAAATCGATCTGGCAGTGGAACCTGCCGGTGGCCGTGGTGGCGCCGCTGGGGCGCAGCGTATCGGTCGATGTCGCCACCCGTTACGCCTCTGCCACTCTCGAGACGTATGCCGGTCCCAGCGAGACGCTGTCAGGGTTCACCGATACGCAGCTGCGGCTGCTGTTCACCCCCGCCCGCGATCGTCTCGTCGCCTCGGTTTCGCTGAATCTCCCGACCGGCCAGCACACGCTCGCGCCGACCCAGTTCACGGTAGCGGGCTCCATCGGCTCGAACTACCTCTCATTCCCCGTGCCGAATTTCGGGACGGGATTCGGGATGACCGGTGGGCTCGCGTACGCGCAGCACGCAGGCGCCTGGAATCTGGGTTTCTCGGGCAGCGCGCGATACGTCGGGACCTATTCCCCGTTCGCGGGCGATACCGTCTCCTACACCCCCGGCGTGGAAGGCCGCTTCCGCATCGGCGCCGACCGGCTGCTCGGGCAAAGCGCGCGGGTGCTGCTTGGGTTCACCGTCAGCACGTTCTCGACCGACGTGTACTCCGGCACGACTGGCATCGTCGGCCTCTCATACGCGCCGGGAACACGGTTCATCACTGACCTCACATTCGTGCGGGTGCTGGGGCGATCGACCCTCAGCTTCACGGGTTGGGACATCTACCGCGATGCCGGCACCGGGACGAATGGGCCAAATCCGGACACGCAGGAGAACGTGTTCAACGTCGAGCTGCGGCTCTCGGACCCCCTCAGTAGCCGGCTCTCGATCGAGCCTCTTGTCGGATATCGGCAGTGGAATCCCGCCGATTACCTTGGCGGTCGCCTGGGCTCCGCGGGCATGCTGCTCAGACTGGTGGCCGGGCGCAGCGTTTCGCTCAATCTGACCGGACGATACGAACAGGGTTGGATCTATGACCGGTCCACCGGCCGCGCGGATTGCACTGGATACGCGGCGAGTCTGTTCGCGCGGATCGGGAGATGAGCCCTACCCGCCCGAACCGACACTCCAGCATGCCCCGGCAACGGGGTGTGCGGAGCATTGCCATCGCTGGAGCCAGCCTCGCGCTGGCTCTTTTCGTTGTGACCTGCGTCAACGACCGGATACTCGGCCCGGGACACTACGGAGCGGCGCGATTCAACTTCAATGCGCTCTCGCCGGCGGTGCTGGGGGTGCCCGTGCCGGTCGAGAGCCTCGAAATCCGGCTGACGCGGTCCGCGGATCAATCACTCGCCCTCGACACGGTCATGGGTTTTCATGCGGGGACAGCCGCGGGCGACTCGGCCGTGATTCGTCTCAATGTGCTGCTCAAGGAAAGCCCGGAAGAGTTCCTGCTCACGATCCGAGCCTACGGCCTGGGCGTCACGTGGTACACGTCTTCGACGACCACCCAGATTTCGACCGGCGCCGCCGCCACTCCAGTTCTGCTGACCGCGATCTACACGGGCACGGGAGCCAATGCCGCCGGTCTCGTGATCGGCCCGCGTGACACCACGGTACTGGGGGGGGTGGCGATTCCGTTGCAGGCGGTCGTGTCGGATAGCACGGGGAAGGTTATCGCGAACGTCCCGGTCGGTTATCGTCTCAGCGATACGTCGGAGGCGAGCGTCACGTATCCCACGCCGTACACCGCGGTGCTCACGACCAAGACGACGGTGCGGGACAGTCTGTGGATTGTGGGCGAGACTCCGACACACGTCAAAGACTCCACGCGGGTTCACATCATTCCGCCTCCCGCCACGCTCATAAAGGTCTCGGGAGACAGTCAGACGGGTCCGGTCGAGCTGGCGCTCGCGCCGTTCGTCGTTCGGGTGCTCGACAAGCTGAACGGTGGGTTCAAAGGCCAGACGGTCACGTGGAGCATCAGCGCGGGAACCGGCACCCTTTCGGCGCCCACGACCACGAGCGACGACACGGGGTATGCGAGCGTTCTCCTCACGCCGGCGGGGACGGGCCCGGTCACCGTACTCGCCAGCGCCGGAGCGCTTGCGGGCTCGCCGCAGAAATTCAGCTACGGCACCGCCCTCACTGGGCCTGCGAACCTGTCGATCGTTTCCGGCAACGGCCAAAGCGACACGGTGCGATCGGCACTTGCTCCCTTCGTCGTAAAGGCGACGGACGCGTCGAACAACCCGGTCGCCGGGGCGAAGGTTGCCTGGAGCCGGATTGCCGGAGCCGGGTCGGTGAGCGCCGACACGACGCTGACCGATGCCGCCGGGCAGGCACAGATCGGCTACACGCTCGGCTCAGTGGTCGGCACCGAGCAGGTCCGCGCGTCGCTCGCCGGGACCAGCGTGACCGTGCTGTTCACGGCGACCGTCACTCCGGGAGGCGGAACCGTCGTGAGTACCGCGGTCACGCCGAGTCTCGATACGCTCACGGCGCTCACCGCCACGACCGGACTCACGGCACGCGCCAAGAATTCGGCCGGCAACCAGGTCGCGGGGTCGTTCACATGGGTCAGCCGGGCCCCGGCGGTCGCGACCGTCAGCTCGACCGGACTGGTGACCGCAGTGGCGAATGGGTCGACCTACGTCGTCGTCACGGAATCCGGCGGAACGAGCGACTCCGCCTTGATCGTCGTCAGGCAGCGCGTCGCGACCGTCAATGTGACGCCCAGCGTGCGCAACCTGTACTTGACGCGTACCCTCCTGTTCACCGCCGCGGCCGTCGACGGGCTCGGCTATCCAGTCGCTCCCGCGGCGTCCTTCACCTGGTCCTCCACCGCGCCGGCGATCGCGAGCGTCGACTCGACAGGCGACGTCACGGCGGCGGGCCTCGGGACGGCGCAAATCCGCGCGACGGCAGGGGCGATCACCGGTGTGGCGCAGGTTACGGTGCTGACGCCCATCACACGTATCGCCGTGGTGCTCGACACGGCCGGCGCCGCGAAAACGGACAGCTTCACCCTCACGTCGCTGGGACTCTCCCGGCGCTACCGGGCGATCGCGCATGACACGCTCGACGCCGTGATGAGTGGTGTGTCGTTCACCTGGGTGTCGACCAATGGGTCGGTCGCGGTGCTCGGCTCGACACAGGGCGACACGACGACCGCCACCGCGGCCGCGAACGGTGTCACGCAGATTCAGGCCACGGCGCAGGGCTTTACGTCGACTCCGGGCGCGCTGCTCACGGTGTCGCAGGTTCTCGCTTCCATCGCCCTCAGCCCACCGGCCGGCAATCCCACCGCGACGATCGCGATCGGCGGCACGATGGGCCTGGTGGCCCGCGGCAAAGACGCGAATAACCGGTTCATTGCCGGCGGCGCGTTCCGCTTCAGCTCCGCCACGCCCGCCGTCGCGACCGTGGATACGGCCAGCGGTGTCGTGACGGGCGTAGCGAACGGCGCCTCCGACATTACCGCGACGAGCGGACCGATCGTCTCGAATCCGTTGAGCGTGACGGTCGGGGGCACCGTGCCCGCGATCATCTCGTTTGGACGCGATACGGTTGCGGTCGGCCGTGGCTCGAGTGCCTCGATCCCGATCCTCCTCAGCGTTCCGCCGACGGCGCCGCTCACGCTCCAGTTGGCGGCGTCTGGGTTCGCGCACTGGAGCCCGTCGTCGATCGTGATTCCCGCCAACGTCACGTCGGCGAACGCGGTGCTGGTGGGAGATTCGGCCGGTACCGCGACGGTCACCGCGACGGACGGGACGGGACTCTACGCCGGCGCGACCGCGGTCGCCAAGGTGACGGCGAATATGCGGCTGACCTCGTCCAGCTACTCGGTCAACGCCACCGATGTCGTGAGCACCCAGGTGCTGCTTTCCGATCCTTCGCCGGCGGGAGGGACCTACGTAACGTTCAACTACTCGGTACCGGGAGTCGCGGCGATCTCACCGGATCCCGCGTTCATTCCTTCCGGCCAGCTCGCCGCGGACATCCAGATCCGCGCCGTCGGCGCCGGGACCACGAGCATCACGCCGAACGCCGTCGGCGTGAACGGCTCCGCATCGACGCTCACCGCGTACGCGCCGGTGCTGACGAACAGCGCCGGCTCCATCCTCCTCGGGGTGGGGCAGTACGATCCAGGCGCCTACGTCTACACCCCGACGTACACGAACCTGCCGGTGCAGGTGACCCTGACGAGCTCCGACACGAGCGTCGCGACCGTAACGTCGCCCGTGGCGGTACCCGCCAACTCGTACTACGCCTACTTCACGACCACCGCACGGACGCAGGGAACCGCGAGGATCACGCCGTCCGCGCCGGGGTGGACGGCGGCAGGTGCGACGACGGTCATCGCGACCACGCCATACCTCGGAGTGTGCTGCAGCAATACGGGGCTGTTCACGACATCACCCCAGCAAACCGTGACGGTGTACGCGGAGGACTCGACACGTTACGCGCATCCGCGCTCCAACTCGCTCGTGGTGCGGCTCAGGTCAACGGACACGACGATCGTCAAGCTGTTGGACAGCGTGGTGGCGATCGCGCCGGGACAGTCGTATACCAACAGCGGGCGCTTTGTCATGGGCGGTCTCGGCGGAACCGCGTACATCGTGGCGAGTGCCGGCGGCCATCAGTCGGACTCGGCCCTGTACACGGTGAGCGGCCCGCCGCTCACCTTCAGCTGGGGTGGCACGGCCCTGGTGGGCGCCGGCCAGTACGAGCCCGGGGTATACGTTTATGTCCCCAACAACGTGAGTACGGCGCTTGTGGTGTCGCTCTCGACGAGCGACTCGACCGTCGCCTCGGTCCCGGCTACGGTCACGATTCCCGCAAACTCGTATTACGCGTACTTCAGCGTCGTAGGGGGCGCGCCGGGTGGGGTAACGATCCATGCCTCGGCGCCCGGCTACAATCCGGCGGACGGGTCGTGGCGAGTGACCACGCCACGCGTGACGGCATGCTGCAGCACGACCTTGAACAACTTCGGTCCAGGCACCGGACTCAATGTGTACACCACGGACTCGCTCGGGTATGCGCATTACAGGAATTCGCCGCTTGTCGTGTCACTGCGCTCCACCGATGCCACCGTCGCCACCATCGACTCATCAGCGGTAACCGTCGATTCGGGGCAGAACTACAACAATCAGCCGCACATCACCCCCGTGGGCGTGGGCACGGCGCGTCTGGTCTACTCTGCCCCAGGTCAGGCCGTGGTCGACAGTGTGACGATCACGGTGGTGACGCCGCCCATTCAGTTCAGCTTTCAAACCGCGCTGCTCGGGCGGCGGCAACACTTCGACCCGAACAACAACGGATTCTATGTCTACACCCCCGATTATCGCGCCACGCCGCTGGCGGCGACGATACGGCAGCTGCACGGCGGTGTCGATTCGCTCAGCACGGCGGCGCCCAACATCCCGGCGAGCACGTATTACACGTACCTGGACGCCTACGGCCTCGCGACCGGGACCGACACGCTGATCGTCTCCGCCCCGGGCTATCTGCCCGATACGGCGGTGTTGATCGTGACGACACCGGGGTTCACGGCCTGCTGCATGCCAAGTCAGACGACCACCACCAATCCGCCGCTCGGCATCACGGTATACGCGACGGATTCGGTGGGCTCGCGGCACTATACGATGGACACGGTCGTAGTCGCCGCAGCCACCAGCGACACGACCGTCATTCAGCCGGGTCAGGCCACCTTCCCGATCGCCAGGAACACGGAATACGCGAACACCACGCTGAACGTGCTCGGTCCCGGAACGGCGAACGCCACGTATTCGGACGCGGCCGGTACGGGGTACGCGTCGGTCACCACCAGCAATGTGACCGTGACGGGTCCCG
>DATIWU010000141.1:0-6003 GCA_035519195.1 Gemmatimonadales bacterium | reverse complement strand
GCTGGCATTTACGCGGCCCTCCGACCCACCCCAGGGTGTGGAGCGCGGGCCCTCGATGCGCCTTGCCAACGCCAGCGAGATGCAGCTCGATAGTCTCTACGGCCCGCTCACCTACCTCATGAAGCCGGACGAGCGGGGCATCTATCCCGGGCTGACGGTCGCTGGCAAGCGGGAGTTCCTGCGCCAGTTCTGGGCGGAACGGAATCCGGCGCCCGGATCCACCCGCAATGCGGCTGCCGAGGAGTACAACGCGCGCATCGGGGTCGTGAACAAGAAGTTTCGCGTCATGGGGACGAACGAAATCGCCGGATGGCGCACCGATCGCGGCCGGATCTATCTACAGTACGGCAAGCCCGATCTCGTGCTCACCCGCCGCGGACCCGGCGTGTTCATGCCGTATGAAGTCTGGAAGTACAACAAACCCGCCCGCAAATACTGCTTCGCCGATCTCACCCGTTTCGGGGAATACGTGCTCGTCTACTCGAACGATCCGCACGAAACGACGCGGCCCAACCTCGCCACGTTGATCGGGGATGAAGCGTACGAAGACGCGATGAGGTTCTAGTCGTCTCGAAACTGCCTCTGATATAGCCTCGCGTAGAGCCCGTTCTGCCCCACGAGGTCCACATGCGTCCCCTCCTCCACGACTTTCCCATGATCGAGCACCACTAACCGATTCGCCCGACGTACCGTCGACAGCCGGTGCGCGATGATCAACGTGCTCCGATTCTCGAGCAGGCGCTCGAGCGCTTCCTCGATCAACCGTTCGCTCTCCGCATCGAGGCTCGAGGTCGCTTCGTCGAGAATCAGCACCGCCGGATCCTTGAGCAGCGCCCGAGCGATCGCGATGCGCTGGCGCTGGCCGCCCGACAGCTTGATCCCTCGCTCGCCCACCAGCGTGTCGTAGCGCTGCGGCAGCCGCTCGATGAATTCGGCGGCGTGCGCCGCACGCGCGGCCTCCTGGATCTCCTGCTCGACGGCACCGGGTCGGCCATATCCGATGTTCTCGCGCACGGTGCCCGAAAACAGCGCGGGTTCCTGCGGCACGATGCCGATCGCGCCGCGCAGGTCACGCAGCCGCAGCGCGCGGACGTCGATTCCGTCGAGGGTAATGCAGCCGCTCGTCACATCCCAGAACCGCGGCAGCAGATTCGCGAGCGTGGTCTTGCCAGCGCCGGAGGGACCCACGAGCGCCACGACCTCGCCCGGCGCGATGCGCAACGACACGTCATCGAGCGCGAGCGGCAGCTCGGGCTGATATCGGAACCACACATGCTCGACCTGCACGTCGCCGCGGACAGGGTCGGGAAGCGCCTGTCCGGGAATCGGGTCCGCCACCGAAGGCATGGTCTCGAGCAGCTCAAGCACGCGGCGGGAGGCGCCCACCGTTTCCTGGTATGACGAGAACAGGCTCGTGAGCGCGGCGACCGCGGCGGCGATGAACACCGTATAGAGCAGGAACGATACGAGCGTTCCAGCGGTGACCGACCCGGCGAGCACCAGCCGGCCCCCTTCCCACAACACGATCACCGTGCCCGCGAACGTGGCGAACATGATGACCGCGAAGAACGCCCCGCGCGTGACCGCGCGTCGCACCGCGATCTGCACCACGGCATTCATGCCGCTGGCGTAGCGGCCGGCTTCCCAGGGCTCCTGCACGAAGCTCTGGACGGTCCGGATCTGGCTGAACGCTTCTTCGGCCACCGCCGTCGCGTCGGCCACGCGGTCCTGCACCCGCGTGCTCGAGCGGCGCAGTCTCCTCCCGAAAAACATCGCCGAGCCCACGACGAAAGGCGTGACCACGAGTGCCGTGGCCATGAGGTGCCAGTTCGTGATCGTGAGCAGCACGACCCCGCCCACGAGGTACAGCGTCTGGCGCGCGAATTCGGAAAACTGGAAGCTCACGAGCCCCTGCAGCGTGCCGATGTCGGCCGACAACCGGCTCACGAGCTCGCCCGTGCGATGCTCGGCGAAGAAGGCGGGCGAGAGGCGAATCAGATGCTCGAACAGGTCCTGCCGCAGCCGGGCCATGATGCGCTCGCCGGTGGCCGACAGGAGATAGGTCGAGGCGAAGCTCGCGAGCGCTTGCAGGATGAACAGGCCGAGCAGTCCGAGCGCGATGCGGTCGAGCAGCGGCCGATCGTGACCCACGAATGCGGCATCGAGCAGCTTGCGGACGATCTGCGGGAACGCGAGCCCGACACCGGCGGAGAGGATCAAGCAGACCGTGGCGATACCAAGCTTGGCGCGGTGCGGCCGGATTCGGGGCCACAACCACCGCAAGGCCCGTGGAGACGGGAAGCGGGAACCGGGAAGCGTACCATTCGATCTCACGCTTCCCCCTTGCCGCTCCCCGCTTCCTGGCCTTCTGCTCATAACGCCGCGAGGACGAGACCCGCCCAGACCGCCGCCCCGACGGCAACGTGCGCGGCCTGGAGTGCTTTGGGAAGCGAGAGGAGCACCATCGACGCGGCGACTGCCACCTGCGCAATGACGAGCAGCAGGACATAGCGGGGCGCCGGACGCCGACTCGTGACGGCCCAGGGGATCATGTAGGCGGTCAGGCCATACGCGAGCAGCCGGTGGGTCCAATGCACGTGCTGCAGCATTCCGCCCGTCGGCATTGCCTGCCCATTACACAGCGGAAACCCGAGGCATGCGAACGCCGCACCCATATTTGCCGTCAGTGCACCGAACAGGACCGTCACGAACCCCAGGGCTGCGGCTCCCAGTGCCACTCCACTCGGCCAATGCACATTCGGCTCTCGTGCGGCATAGAGTAGCACCGCGAGCAGGGCCATGGCCGTGCCGAGATGGAGAATCACGGTCCATGCAGGCAGGTCGAGCTTGACCGTAATCGCACCGAGCGCGATCTGGAGAATGAGGAGCGCCATCGCGACATAGGCCGCGATGCTTGGGCGGGCGGATGGGCGGATCGGCGGATTGGCGGATCGTTCGGGTGCGCTCTCACGAACCGCCGAACCGCCGATCCGCCCATCCGCCCGCCCATCCGCCCTTCTCAGAACCCACGCGTAGGCCGCCAGGCAAACCACCAGCACACTGAGCGCCGCTGCGATGAGTCGATGCCCATACTCGATCATCGTGGGCAGGTCGAGCGGCGGGAGCAGGCTGCCGTTGCACAGCGGCCAATGCTCGCCGCACCCGAGGCCCGAGCCGGTGATGCGGACGATGGCACCGAAGATGATCAGGAGGTACGTCGATATCGCGGCCGCCCAGGCGAGCCGCGTGAAGCGTCTGTTCATGGGGCGGGAAATGTAACTAGAACTCGCGCTTCTTCATCTCCTTGAAGAACTGCCGCAGCCCGAGATCTTCCTCGTGCTCGGGCTGCAGCGTGCTGTCGTACTGGCGGCGCTTGGTCGGTTTCGGCGCCTTGGCCGCCTTCGCCGCGTTCTTCCGCGCGAGCGCTTCGATCTTCTTGTCGTCGCCTTTGGCCACTGATGCTCCGGGCTCGGGGGATCGTGACTTCGGGTACCCATAAGCGTAACGCGACGTCTTGACATGCGCCACATTTTGGATCGGACCGCTCTCCTAGGAACCCGCATGGACTGGGTGCAACACTGCAATATCCTCTCGTTCCTGTTCAACGCCGCCCTGGCCTGCGGAGTCGCCGGGGTGCAGGCCCGTTCTGCGGATTAGCGTTCTGACCGCTTCCTCTTCCCCCGACAAATGGGGTGACAAACTCCCTCGTCGCCTCGGTCTCCTCAGCTCAATCGCGGTTCTTATCGGGTCTACGATCGGTGGTGGCATCTTCCGCACTCCGGCCGTCATCGCCGAGCGTGTCCCGTCCGCCATTCCCATGCTCGGCATCTGGGTGCTGGGCGGCGTGCTCGCGCTGTGTGGCGCGCTGACGTACGCCGAGCTCGGGGCCATGTTTCCGCGCTCGGGGGGCGTGTTCGTCTACATCCGGCAAGGCTTTGGACGGCTGCCCGCGTTCCTGTTCGGCTGGACCGAGCTCGTACTGATTCGCGCCTCCGCGCTCGGGGCGATCGCCACGCCATTCGCCGAGTACCTGTTGCGGCTCCTGGGCTACGATCCGGCGTCGCGCGCGTGGACCGTGCACTACGTGGCGGCGATCGCGATCGCGTTGACGGCGTTGTTGAACTATGTCGGCGTGCGTTGGAGCGCCTTCGTGCTCAATGCGGCCACGGTCGCGAAGTATGGGGCGCTGGCCCTGCTCGTCCTCCTGGCATTTGGCTCGGGGCGGGGCGATGTCACGCACTTCACACAAACCGCCGGGCCGATTTCGGGCACGCTGTTCGGCCTGGCGCTGGTATCGGTGCTGTGGGCCTACGACGGTTGGGGTGATCTGTCGTTTGTCGGCGGTGAAGTCGAAGACCCTGAACGGAACCTGCCACGCGCGCTCCTCGTGGGAACGGCAGCCGTCGTCGCGATCTATCTGCTCGCGAATCTGGCGTACCTCTATCTGATTCCCATCCAGGACATGGCGCGCTCACCGCTCGTCGCGGCCGATGCCGCGCAGATGGTGATCGGGCGTGCCGGCGTCATTCTGATCGCGATCGTCGTGATGGTTTCGACGTTCAGTACGCTGCTCGGCTCATTGCTCACGGCCCCACGGATCTTCTTCGCGATGGCGGACGAGGGACTGTTCTTCCGCGCCGTCGCCCGCGTACATCCCCGGTTTCAAACCCCGCACATCGCGATCGCGTTGACCGGGGTGCTCGGCGTCGGCTTCGTGCTGGCCCGGACGTTCGAGGAGCTCGCCGATCAGTTCGTCGTCGCGATCTTTCCGTTCTATGCCCTCGCCGCCGCCGCGGTATTCGTCCTGCGCCGCCGCCGCCCCGATCTGCCGCGCCCGGTTCGTGTCTGGGGCTACCCGATGGTCCCGCTGCTCTTCGTGCTCTCGTCGTTCGTGATTCTGGGGAATGCGTTAGTCGAGCATCCGGCGGCGACTGGGGGGGCGTTTGGGATAATTCTGCTAGGGGTGCCAGTCTATTACCTCTGGGCGAGGGGCGGTCGATGAAACGGCGGTCGGGTTAGCTCACGGACCGCTGCTTCACTGACCCGCCGTCTTTACGACCGCCCCTTTCGGAGCAACCACACCGCCACTCCCCCGAACACCAGATCCGGCAGCCAAGCTGCCAGCACCGGCGGCAGCACGCCTCCCGAGCCGATCGCCCGCGTCAGCTGCACGAGCAGGAGAAAGACGAAGGTCGTGCCGAGGCTGACCGCGACGCCCCAGGCGGTGCCGGCGCGGGGGGAGGAGACCGCGAGCGGGGCGCCGAACAGCGCCACGACGAGGCAGGTGAACGGCACGGCGAGCTTGAGGGCGAGATCCACGCGCAGCTTCTTCGTATCGGAGCCCGAGCGCGCCAGCGCGTTGATATAGCGGCTCAGCTCGCCGTATCGCATTTCTTCCGGCGCCTTGGGCTCCGCGAGCAAGTCCGCGGGTTTTTCGGTAATGGTCCGTGTCTTGAGCGAGTCGAAATCGAATGCCGCGTCGCGGCTCGGACCCGCGAGGATTCGCACGGTGCCATGCCGTAACGTCCAGTGATGACGTGCCTTGGCGTTGTAAGTCGCGGACTGGGCGGCGAGCTGGATGGTCGGATACTCCGCGCTGTTCCCCTCGAGCTCGAGAATCACGTCCTGCATCTGGCCCGCGTCGGCATCGAGAGTACGAATTGCGTACACCCATCCGCCATTGGCGCGATACACGAAGTTGTAGCGCGAGCTCGTGGGATGGACCGGCCGCTCTCCCAGCAGCTCCGCGCGATGCAGCGCGCCCACCGGCGCGAGCTCGCCGAGCACGATTCCCACGGCGACCGTCAGGCCGGCCGTAAGGAATAGCGGCGTGAGCAGGCGCCCGAACGAGATGCCCGACGCTTTGGCCGCGGTGAGCTCCGAATTCCGGCTGAACGGACCGATCGTGAACACCGTCGCAAACAGCACCGCCGCCGGCAGCACGAGAAACATGATTTCCGGCAAGTAGTAGACGTAGGAGAGCGTGACCGCGCGGCCGCTCAA
>DATIWU010000140.1:0-5885 GCA_035519195.1 Gemmatimonadales bacterium | reverse complement strand
GATGGTGTTCGGCGCCGTCACCGAGCCCTGGAAAGCCGATGTGGTTTTCCGGCCCGTCGATCCCGATTCGTTCGCCGCATTCCGCGAGCCGGGATACGTCAAGATCGCGTGGACGCTGCGCGCCGACCCGATCACCGCCCGCGAGTCCATCTTCCGCACCGAGACGCGCGCCGTGGCGACGGATGAACAGGCGCGCGCGCGATTCCGCCGGTATTGGTCGTTCGTTGCCCCGGGGATCGTGTCGATCCGTTGGTTGTTGCTCGGTCCGCTCAAGCGTGAGGCTGAACGGCGCGCGCGTCTCGAATTCGAGTAAAGACGGAGTGTGACTCCCCTCTTGCCACATTCACTTCGTGACGTGACTATTTGAGCCCGTGAGCAGCGGTGCGCGAACGACGCTCGGCAAACTCGTACTGGCGTGTCTCGTGTGTCTCGCGATTTTCGGAGGGCTTGCGTCCCTGGTGGTGCATTTCCGCAACCGTTGATCGGATCCTTCCCCGAGGTGCAGGCAATGAAATTTCGTTCCGGCGTCTACATCGTTCCGACACACCGCTGGTATATCGAGCGCACAGTGTGGCTGATTGCGGGTTTTGTCCTGCTCACCGGCACGGCGCTCGCCGCACTCGTGAATCCCTGGTGGGTGCTCCTCGTCGTTGCCACCGGAATGGCTTCCGTCACCGTATCTCTCACCGGGTTCTGCATCGTCGGCAATGTGCTACGCCAGCTCGGGTTCCCGTCCATGCTGGGACGCGGTGATCCGGAGTCGCGGCTGTATTTCATGCAGACCGACACCTGGTATCTCGAGCGCCGAATCTACCTCGCCGTGGGCATCAACATTTCGGTTGCCTCGGTGCTCTCGATCGTGCATAGCCCGTGGTGGCTCTTGTTCACGGGATTCGTGGGGACGGCGATGGTGTGGTTCGCCGCGACGGGATTCTGCATCATGGCAAACGGACTGTACTGGCTTGGCGCCGAGCCGCGGCTCGCACCGGAGTACGGGCGCGAACGGAAGCGCAGGGAGTTGGAGCTGGTGGTTTGATGACGGAACGGGACGGAGGGAGACAGAACCGGGTCCGTCTCTTCCCGTCTTTCACTCAGCCAACACCAACTCTTGCAGCGGGGCGGGCGACCGCTCCTGGGTGCGCGCAAAGCGCAGCGTGAACCGGCGCAGGTCTTCCCAGTCCGTGTAGACGTAGTCGCGGCTGGTATCGGTATCACCGCCGGCTTTCGCCACGAGGTGTTTCATGATCCGCTTCGTGAGCCATCCGTACCGGGTGTACGGCAACGCGCCGGCGACAATCTTGCTGACGCTCGGCCGCCATCCGGTTTCGTCGAAGAACCGCTCCATGATCGCGTGTAACCGTTGCTGCACTTCCGCACGCTGTTCCAGCACCGCCAGACATACCGAGAGGAATGCCGTGTGTGCGTGGTTGAGCGCCCCGGCGTGACGGCGCACCCAGCGCCGCAGCGCGTGCTGGTATCTCCCGCCGCGTACCGATCCCGCGATCACGACCCGGTCATACGTCTCGGGGGCCAGGTCGGGGCTCGCATGGCGTGCGTTCACCGCGGTGGCCTCCCACTGCTCGGCGGCGAACGTATCCGCCACGGCCTCCGCGATCTTCTGCGTATGGCCATCCGTTGTTCCGTAGACAATCAAGACTCGCGGCATACAATCTCCTTGCTGTCCAGTTTGCGCGTGTACGACTCTAGTACAACGCTGCTTGACTCGTCGTGAAATGCGCCTGAAGATTCGCTATGTAGGATTCTTGCTGCGTGTGAAGCTTTCTTCATGAAAGATTTGTCTGGTCTGGCAGTTGGGCGGGATACGCTAACACGGCGTTGTTCAGCCAGCGCGGCATCGCGCTGGGTGTGCAGTCATACCATCACGGAGAGTCCGCATGTACCTCCCCACGTCCCACCCGTGGGCGGAGGGCGAAACGCTGGGCGCCTATCTCGAAAAACGAGGGGTGAGCCGGCGGGACTTCCTCGCTTTCTGCGCCCAGATGACCACCATCCTCGGGCTCGGCGAGCTGATGACGCCGCGCGTCGCCAGCGCCCTCGCCACAGTGAAACGACCCAGTGTGATCTGGCTGTCGCTGCAGGAGTGCACCGGTTGCACGGAGTCGGTGCTGCGCACCGAGGCGCCTTCGATCGGTAATCTCGTGCTCGACGTCATCTCGCTCGACTTCCAGGAAAATCTCATGGCGGCCGCGGGCCATGCCGCCGAAGGGGCGCTCGCGCAGGCGATGCAGAAGAACGCCGGCGACTACCTCCTGATCGTCACCGGCTCCGTGCCGCTCAACGATGGCGGGGTCTATACGACCATTGCCGGCCGGCCGGTCAAGGAAATTCTCGAGGAAGGGGCGAAGGGCGCGAAAGCCGTCATCGCCGTCGGTGCGTGCGCGCACTGGGGCAACATCCAGGCGTCGCGGCCGAACCCGACGGGAGCCGTGGGCGTGAGCGACATCGTCAAGGACAAGCCGGTCGTCAATATCGCCGGCTGCCCGCCGATTTCGGACGTGGTCACGGCGACGATCGTGCACTACCTGACGTTCGGGAAAGTCCCGGCGCTCGACTACGATGGCCGCCCCATGTTCGCCTACGGCGCGCGGATTCATGACCAATGCCCGCGCCGCGCGCACTTCGACGCGGGCCAGTTCGTCGAGGAGTTCGATGACGAAGCCGCCCGCAAGGGTTGGTGTCTGTACCACGTCGGGTGCAAGGGGCCCGCGACGTTCTCGCCCTGTCCCATCTTCATGTGGAACGGCGGCACGAGCTGGCCGATCGGCGCGGGACACCCGTGCATCGGCTGCACCGAGCGGCATTTCTGGGACACGATGACCCCGTTCTACGGGCGCCTCCCGGACGTAGCCGGATTCGGCGTGGAGCGCTATGCCGACACGCTCGGCGCCGCGCTCGCGATCGGCGCGGCCGCGGGCGTCGCGGCGCACGCGGTGGCCACGGGCGTGCATCAGGTTCGTGAGCGCCGCCGGCTTCCCGTGATCGAAGGTCAGGGAAAGGGGGACAGCCATGGCGGCCACTAGAGTCGTCGTCGATCCGATCACCCGGATCGAAGGACACCTGCGGATCGAGGCGCAGGCCGAGAACGGCAAGATCACGAACGCGTGGGCCACGTCCACGCAGTTCCGCGGCATCGAGATCATCATGCAGGGCCGGGATCCGCGCGACGCGTGGGCGTTCACGCAACGCATCTGCGGGGTCTGCACGGTGGTCCACGCGGTGGCGTCGTGCCGCGCCGTCGAAGACGCGCTCGACATCAAGATCCCGCCCAACGCGAACATCATTCGCAACCTGATTCACGGGATGCAGTTCGTGCAGGACCACGTGATGCACTTCTATCACCTGCACGCGCTCGACTGGGTGGACGTGGTGAGCGCGCTTTCCGCCAAGCCATCGGAGACCGCGGCGATCGCGAAGTCGATCTCGCCCTGGCCGAACAACTCGGAGACGTACTTCGCCGAGGTGCAGAGCCGGCTCAAGACGTTCGTGGGATCGGGACAGCTGGGAATTTTCGCGAACGGCTACTGGGGTCATCCGGCGTACAAACTGCCGCCCGCGGTCAACCTGCTCGCCGTCGCGCATTATCTCGAAGCCCTCGACTGGCAGCGCGACGTGATCCGGCTGCACACGATCTTCGGCGGCAAAAATCCCCACCCCAATTTCCTCGTGGGGGGGATGGCGTCGGCCATCAATCTCGAGGCGCGCGCGACCATCAACGCGGCGCGGCTGTCGGACATCAGCGACATGATCGCCCGCACGCAGCGCTTCGTGGAGCAGGTGTACTTCCCCGATCTGCTCGCGATCGCGGGCTTCTATAAGGAATGGGCGGGCATCGGCGGTGGCACCGGCAACTACCTCGTGGCCGGGGAGTTTCCCGAAACCGACGTGCGCGATCTGGACTCCCTCTATTTCCCGCGCGGCATCATCCTCAACAAGGACCTGACCAAGGTCTGGCCGTACGATCACAAGCAGGTGCAGGAGTACATCAACAGCTCGTGGTACGAGTACTCGAAGGGTGATGACGCGGGCCTGCACCCGTGGGAAGGCGAAACGAAGGCGAAGTACACGGGACCGAAGACGCCGTGGACCTATCTCCAGGATGAGAAGAAATACACCTGGATGAAATCGCCCCGCTACGAGGGGCGCGCCATGGAGGTTGGGCCGCTCGCGCGCATGCTCGTGGCCTATGCGTCCGGTCACGAAGACGTGCGGACGCTCATCAAGGAGCTCATGGATCGGCTGCAGGTGGGTCCCGCGGCGCTGTTTTCGACCCTCGGCCGGACGGCGGCTCGCGGTATCGAGACGGTATTGATCTCGCGCCGTCTGTCGCATTGGAGCCAACAGCTCGTGAGCCGCATCAAGGGCGGCGACACCCAGACGTTCAATCAGGCCAAATGGGATCCGTCGAAGTGGCCGGCCACGGCGCAGGGGTACGGATTCCTCGACGCGCCTCGCGGCGCACTGGGTCACTGGGTGCAGATCGACAGCGGCAAGATCTCGCGCTATCAGTGCGTCGTGCCGAGCACGTGGAATTGCTCGCCGCGTGACGCCAAAGGACAGCCAGGGCCCTATGAAGCGGCACTCATGGATCACCATCCGCTCGTCAAGCCGGATCAGCCGATCGAGATTCTCCGGACGATTCACTCGTTCGACCCGTGCATGGCGTGCGGCGTGCACGTGCTCGACGCGACCGGCAACCTCATCACCGCGGTGAAGGTCCAATGAGCGCGACGGAGGAGCGCCAAACGGGGCGGCATGGCTCGTCGTTTGGGAGTCACGTCCCTCCCCCACGCGGCAATTACCGCTGGGTGTACCTGTGGCAGTGGCCCATCCGCGCGATGCATTGGGCCGCGGTGCTGTCCATTGTCACGCTCGTCGTAACGGGGTTCTACATCGGCGCTCCGTACTTCATGACGAGCGGCGAGGCAAGCGGCCACTATCTCATGGGCCGGATGCGGTTTCTGCATTTTGCGGCGGCGGGCGTGTTTGTCGCGACGGCGATTGTTCGCATGTACTGGCTGTTCGCGGGGAACGAGTTCGAGCGCTGGCGCGCGCTGTTCCCGGTACGCAAGCAGGATTGGATCAATTTGTTCAAGCAGATCAAGTTCTACCTGATGATCCGGCCGGAAGAAGCGCCGCAATATCTCGGTCACAATCCGCTGCAGCAGCTCAGTTATACGGGCATCTACCTCGTGGCCGCGATCATGGTTGTCACCGGATTCGCGATGTACGGTCAATCGCACCCCGGCGGCCTGTGGTACAACCTGTTTGGCTGGGTGGTCCCATTCCTGGGCGGCATCCAGATGGTGCACTTCGTGCACCACGTGTTCACCTGGGTGTTCGTCATTTTCCTCCCCATCCATCTGTACCTCGCGCTCCGGGCCGACATTCTCGAGCGCACGGGCACGATCTCCTCCATCATCAGCGGCGGTCGATTCGTGAAGACAGACGTGGAGTATGTCGATCAGCCGGAATGACGCCGGACAGAGGACCGTTGTGATCGGGCTCGGGAACCCGATCATGGGAGACGATGGCATCGGCATCGTGGCGCTCGAGCGGCTGCGCGAGATGTGGGAGATGCCGGACGGTGTCGAGCTCGTGGACGGGGGCACCTGGGGGCTCAATCTGCTGCCGATCATCGAGGACGCGGGCGCGGTCTTGCTGATCGATGCGATCGATACGGGGTCTCCGCCGGGGACCGAGGCGGTGATCCCACGGGAGCAGTTGCCCAGACACCTCGCCACCAAGGTGTCACCCCATCAGGTGGACCTGCAGGACGTGCTCGCCCTGGCGACGTTGCGCGGCACGCTGCCCGACCGGACGGTGGCTATCGGGCTGCAGCCGGCGCGAGTCGCAATGACGAGTGA
>DATIWU010000139.1:0-22604 GCA_035519195.1 Gemmatimonadales bacterium | reverse complement strand
CGCTCGCGGCGGAGCTTGCGGGCTCGGGCGTCCGCACCACGCTGGTCTCACCGGGTCCGGTGGACACCGAGCTGTGGGACCCCATCGATCCCGACTCGCGTTCCGGCTTCACGCGCCGCAGGGACATGCTGCAGGCGTCAGACGTGGCGCGCGCGGTCCTGTTCGCTGTTACCCAACCATTCGGTGTCGATATCTCCGAGATCCGCATCATGCCGAGCGGGCGGAGAGGCTCATGATGCGGAACGCGCTCCTCCCGATCCTGATCCTCGCTGCGGCACCGAAACTCCGTTCGCAAGCCGTTCCCACGCTCCCCGCCCCGTCCCATGTTCTCGCGATCGCCCGCGCGCCCGACGCGGCGATCTGGGTCGGGACGTATGGGGCGGGGATCTATGTGCTGCGCCCCGGGGGTGGGCAGTGGGAGCACCTGACCACGTCGGCGGATTCCACCGCGCACGCCATCTCGTGGGATTTCGTCCACGCGTTCGCGTTTGGACCGCACGGGGAGGTCTGGTACGGGACGGTGGGAAACGGGTGGGGCCTCTCCCGGGACAACGGCAAGACGTGGACGAACTGGGAATTGCGGCAGCTCGGGCCCGAGTGGCAGTACGTCGCCCCGAACGGCATCGTGACCCGTGGGGATACGGTGTACGTCGCGACCGCGGACGGGATCAAGGTCTCCTGGGACGACGGCGCCACGTGGGCCGAAATCACGGATTCGGCCGGCGCCAGGACCGCCCACTCGGCCGTGGGCCGGATCGCGAATCAATACGTGAACGCGATCGCCGCGGGGCCGGACGGCAGTCTCTGGATCGGCCATCTTCACGGGTTCGCCCGCTCGGCCGATGGGGGCCGCACCTGGCGCGAGTATCCCTCTCCGATCCGGTGCGGCAAGCTCGAGTGCTTGGACAGGGTGCGCGCACTAAGCATCGACTCCAGCGGCGTTGCGTGGATCGGCATGGAGCAGGGACTGTATCGCTTCGATGCCACGACCCAAAGCTGGCTCGACAAGCGTGGCAAGCCGAGCTGTCCACTCGGATCCGTGAAGTCCTGCCGCGTGGATATTCCCGCCGTTCAGGCGATCGCCCGTACCGAGGGGAAGGATGTCTACGCGGCCACGGCCGGCGGCATCTTCCACGGGGACGGCGACCCGGTGAACGCGTGTGGCTCCGCGACGTTCGCGAGCGCGCTGCTGCCGACCAGCGGTGAATCGTACCTTGCGGGACATCAATCCGAGTCGGGTGTGGAGTCCTGCCGGTTCGACCAGGGGCTCGCGCTGGTTGGGATCACCTACCGGCAGCGCCCGGATACCGACACCCAAAGCCTCAGGCATACCTGGTTTGCGCGCCCGATCGCGCTGTCGGATCAGCCCTACATCGATCAGACCTACCGGTACGGTTCGACGATGGGTGGCAATTTCCAGCAGCATCAGGGTGTCGAGTTCAACAATCCCGATGGCACAGCGGTGCACGCGATCGGCGATGGCATCGTCGTGTACGCCGGGCCCGCCGAGCAAGGCTCGAATACGATCGCGATCCGCCACGACAAGACGCTCAGGGCGAATGGCAACGACTACTTCGTCTACTCGACCTACTATCACAATCGCGCCCTGCGCGTCGCGGTCGGACAGCGCGTCAGGACCGGAGACGTCATCGCGGAGGTCGGCAACACCGGGCGGGCCACGAACGATCACCTGCATCTCGAGGTGCACGCGTCGCCGGTGGACTCGACGCCGCTCATCGTGGACCCGAACGAGCGCTACCCGCGCTACACCGTGAACCCGGAACTCTGGATCGCGCCGCTGCCCGGGACCGGCGTGGTCGCGGGACAACTGTGGGACGCGGGCGGGAAGCCGGTTCCTCAGGCGCACGTGTTCGGGCTGTTCAAGAGCGAGCCGCAGGAAACTCCGTATTCCTTTGCGGAGACCTACGGGGAGCACAATCACCCGGATCCCGCGTACGGCGAGCACTTCGCGGTTGGCGACGTTCCTCCGGGCGACTACACCGTCTCGGTCACCGTGAATGGGCGCCTGCTCAGTCAACGCGTGCGGGTCCAGGCCCACGAGGTGACGTGGGTCGTGTTCCGCGCCGATGCACATTGAGCTGACGGAGATGTTGCGGTGCCCGGAGCCGCACGAGCTCGCGTTTCTCGTGCTCTCGACC
Source organism: Gemmatimonadales bacterium (assembly GCA_035519195.1). Lineage (GTDB taxonomy): Bacteria > Gemmatimonadota > Gemmatimonadetes > Gemmatimonadales > GWC2-71-9 > AG25. The sequence goes on along the minus strand of DATIWU010000139.1, from coordinate 20,445 downwards.
GGCGAGATGATGGGGCGAAGCGTGCGGTCGGGGATCGCGGGATGTCCGGTGTGCCGGCGGGAGTATCGCATCACGAATGGCATCATCGATTTTGGGGGAAGGGGGGAGGGGCAAGAGGGAAGGCTTCCTCCCCCGTCCCACTTCCCCCTTCCCCACCCAGAAGCCCTTCAGGCACTCCTCGATCTTTCAGGCCCCGGGGGCTTTGTCGTTCTGGTCGGAGCGGCGGCGCGCAGCGCGCCCGCGCTCGCATCGCTCATGGGTGGAATTCATTTCGTTGGCGTGAATCCACCCGAAGATGTTGAAGAGCTTCCCGCGCTGAGCCTGGTGCGCTCGGCCTCGGTCATTCCCCTGCGCCCGTCGGTGGCGCGTGGGGTGGTGCTGGGGCCAGATCTGGTACGCGCACCCTGGATCACCGAGGCCGCCGCCGTTCTGCTGCGGGGCAGACGCTACGTCGCGGAGTCCGAGACGTTCGAACCGGTGAAGGGCATTACGCGCTTGGCGTCGGGTGGTGGATTGTGGGTCGGGGAGAAGCAGTAAATACTCGTTGATAGTCGCTTCTGGGGGGGGCCCGCATGCGCGGGTTCATCGCCCGTCAGCTCCCGACCCCCGCCGCCACCTCGTCGCCAGCCGCGTAGACGCGATCGATCAAATCCTTGTAGCGCCGCTCGACGGCCCGCCGCCTCACCTTGAGCGTCGGCGTCAGCTCGCCCGAATCGATCGAAAAATCGTGTTCCAGCAGCACCACGCGCTTGGGCATTTCGAACTTCGCGAGGTCGCGCAGCTCGCCCATGACCTCGCGCTCCACCTTGGACTGCGCATCGGGTAACGCAATGAGCTCGCCGCGTGATCCGAATGTGAGGTGCCGCTCCCGGGCCCAACGCTCCAGCTGATCGAAATTCGGGACCACGAGCATGATCGTGAACTTGCGCTTGTCGCCGAGCATGACGGCGTTGCCGATGTACTTGTTCGTCTTGACCAGGTTCTCGATCGGCTGCGGCGCGATGTTCTTGCCGCCCGCGGTCACGATGAGATCCTTCTTCCGGTCCGTGATCTTCAGATATCCATCGGCGTCCAGCTCGCCGATATCGCCGGTGTGGAACCAGCCTTCGGGGTCGATGGCTTCGCGGGTCGCCTCCGGCTTGTTGTAATAACCCGGCATGATGCCGGGGCCCCTGGCGAGAATCTCTCCGTCGGCCGCGATCTCGAGCTGCACCTCGGGAATCGCTTTGCCTACCGTGCCGACCTTGATGCGCTCGAGCGGGTTGATCGTGAGCACCGGCGACGTCTCGGTCAGTCCGTACCCCTCGACCACGGGGAGCCCGGCGCTGAAGAAAAATTTCGCGATCTCGGCCGAGAGGGGCGCGCCACCCGAGACGAACAGCTTGAGGCGGCCTCCGGTTCGCGCCCGGAGCTTTTTGAACACGAGCCGGTCGGCAATCGCGTGCTTCACCGCCAGGCCGCTCGAGACTTTGAGGCCGGCGAGCCGGTAGGTCGCCCATTCGTCGCCGATCCGTTTCGCCCAGTTGAAAATCCGGAGCTTGGACCGGCCGCCCTGCACGGCCTTCTCGAGTACCGCGGCGTACACCTTCTCGTAGAATCGCGGGACGGAGAGGACGATGGTGGGGCGCACCTCGAGCAGGTTCTGGCGCACGAGCTCGAACGATTCGGCGTACGAGATGATCACGCCTACGTGAAACAGCGTGTAGTCCACCATCCGCTCGAACACGTGAGACAACGGCAACATCGAGAGACATTCATCGCCGCTCGCGATGCGCAGCACCTTGAGCGAGTCGCGCACGTTGGACCAGAGATTGGCGTGCGTGAGCATCACGCCTTTGGGATCGCCGGTGGTACCGGACGTGTAAATGAGCGTGGCGACGTCCTGGGGCTGGACTGAGAGTGCCTCTTCGCGGAACCGCGGATACGTGCCCAGCGCCGCGCGTCCGCGCGCCAAAACCTCCGCGAACGTCAGCACGCCTTCCTGGCGGGCCGCCGCGTCGAACACGATCACGTGCCGCAGCGTGGGGAGCGACTTCCGGATCTCGAGCACCTTGGCGAGCTGCGTGGCCGTGGAGCAGAACACGGCGACTGCACCGGCGTCTCGCAGGATGTACTCGACCTGTTTGGCCGGCAGGGTGGGGTAAATCGGCACATCCGCGGCGCGCGCACACAGGCACGCGTAGTCGGCGATCGCCCACTCGGGGCGGTTCTCGGAGATGATCGAAACGCGATCGCCCGGCTTGACCCCCAGCTCGCGCAGCCCGATCGATACCGCTTGCACACGCTCCGCCACGTCGCCGTGAGTCAGCGAGACCCAGCGTCCGTCCACCTTGTGGCGATACGCCGCCGGCAGGTTGCGGTGTTGCTCCACCGCGTCGAAAAACAACCGCGTCAGGGTCATGGAGCCGAATCGACCGTGATCACGATCAGGTTACTCGGAAGCGCGCCTGAGAGGGCTTGGATGTTGGTTATCCCCGTGTTCCTGCCGACGAACTTGCCCTTCGTGCTGTCCGCGACAGCAAGGATCGTGCTGTCCTGGGAGCGCCACGTGACTGACACCGCGACCGAATCGCCACCGGCGGTGAGGCCCCACGCGTGAGCGACCAGCGTGTCACGCTGGCGTACGGAAGCGGCGGAAACAGAAACGGCGAGGGCAATCACCTGGTGCGGGTCCGTATTCAAACTGCCACACCCCCATCCCCAACCCGCGGCCCACGAACCCATCACCATTCCCACCATGGGCCACCTGCTCCTCAGGGAGCCTCCGCGGAGAGTGCCTGCGGCCCGGGCGGCGCCCCGAGATCCTCGAGCGCTTGCGTGGCATGCTCGATCCAGCGCTGCGCGTCGGGGCCGCGGGGCGGTTGGGCCAGGAACGACTTCAAATGCCGCTCCGCGCCATCCGGGTCGCCCCTTCGGAGCAGGAGGAAGGCGAGCCCGTAGTGCGCGCCGGCCAACCCCGAGTCGAGCTCGAGCGCGCGCCGGTAGTGGCGAATGGCGTCGTCCAGCCGCCGTGTCTTGGTGAAGGCGATGGCCATGTTCTGCAGGATGCGCGCATCGTTGGGATGGTCGCGGAGGGCGAGACGATAGGACGTGAGCGCCGCCTCATAGTCGCCTTGGCGCTCGAGCGCAAGCGCCTCGTTCAGATAGTCCAGACGCTGGGCTTTGAAGTCGTCGCTACTCGTGCGTCCGAACAGCCGGCGCCAAAAACCCATGTGCCGAAAATAGCTTGCGGCTCGCTCGTTTTGCAATGTAGCTTCGACCAATGCCGACCCCACCCACTCCACCGCGTCAACCGACCTTCTCCCCACCGCGCGCCGGCAGTCGTCCGGGGCGCAAGCCGCCTCATGGCGTGCTGCAGGTCGACTGGCCGTTCTTCGGGGAACTGTGCCGCGCGCTCGCGCTGCGGATCTTTCGCGAGTACGACCCGGAAATCGTGATCGGCATCGCCAAAGCCGGGGTCATTCCCGGCGCGGTCGTCGCCAGCATTCTGCAGCGGGACTTCGCGTCGATCGCGATCACCCGGGAGGCCTCGGGCGCCAGGCCGACGGTGATCGCGGGACCGCCACGCATTGTGACCGGGAAACGCGTGCTGATCGTCGACGAGACCTGCGATACCGGCGACACGATGAAGCTCGCGCTTTCGGCCGTACGCGAGCTCAAGCCCGCGGCGGTCAAGACCGCGGTGTCGTTCCGGACGGGAGAATACAAAACCGACTTCTTCGCGCTCGAAAGCGAGAACTTCATCATCCTCCCCTGGGACCGTGAGATCATCGTGAACGGCGAGATCGTCATGCGTCCCGACTACGCGCAGAAACTCAAGGAATTAGCGGAGTGAAGGACCGGCTTTCCGACGCGCTCCGCGCGTCGCGCGCCGATTACACCGAAATCCGTCTCGAGCGCACCTGGAAGTCCGCGGTCACGTTCCGCGGGCGCCGGCTCGAGTCGGCTACCGCGCTCGAGGACCAGGGCGGATTCGTGCGTGCGTTGAACCGGGGCTGTGGCTGGGGCATCGCCGCGTTCACGTCGCTCGATCAGCTGCCCGCGATGGTCGGGCGCGCCAACGAGCTGTCGCGCGCCGTGCGGCTCGAGCAGCCGATTCGTCTGGCCGACGTACCGCCGCACCAGGCGGAAGCGGTGCTCGATCTCGACGGCGACGTGCGCGGCATTTCTCTGTCCGACAAGAAGCGCCTGATCGAGGCGTACAACGCCGAGATGCTGGCCGTGGACCCGCGCGTGGTGGACACGGTGGCCAGCTACCAGGACGAAGTGAGCGAGTACTGGTACGCGAATTCCGAGGGGACGGCGCTGTACGAGCTGCGACCGGAGATCACGCTGTCGGGCACGGCCATGGCCCGGCGTAACGGCAATATCGAGAAGGGACTCGAATCGATCGGGTTACGCCGCGGCTGGAACAGCGCGCAGGACAAGGCGCGGGGCTTCAAGGAGGCCGCCCAACGTGCCGCACAGCTGCTCGAGGCGCCCGGGGTGAAAGGTGGGACGTATCCCGTGATCCTCGACCCCGAGCTGGCCGGCGTCTTTATCCACGAGGCCTTCGGGCATCTCTCCGAGGCGGACTTCATTTACGAGAACCCGCAGGCGCGCGAGATGATGACGCTCGGCCGCCGCTTCGGGCGCCCGATCCTGAACGCCGGGGACAACGGCGCCGCCGCCGGGCTGCGCGGCACGCTGCCCTACGACGATGAGGGCACGCCCACCCAGGACACGCCGCTCATCACGGAAGGCGTGCTCGTGGGGCGATTGCATTCGCGCGAAACGGCGGCGGCCTTGGGCGAGAAGCCGACGGGCAACGCCCGCGCTACATCGTTCCGCCATCCGCCGATCGTTCGCATGACGAACACCTACATCGGCAACGGGCAGGGCACGTTCGAAGATCTCATCAAGGACGTGAAGCTGGGCGTATATGCCTGCAGCGCTTTCGGCGGTCAGACGATGCTCGAGAATTTCTCGTTTACGGCGGCCTACGGTCACATGATCCGCGATGGCCGCGTCGCCGAGCTGGTCAAGGATGTCGTGATCGCGGGCAACTTGTTTCAGACCCTCGACCGGATCGACGCGATCGCGGGCGACTTTCGCTGGAATCAGATGGGTGGGGGGTGCGGCAAGGCCGGACAGTTTCCGTTGGCCGTCACCGAGGGCGCGCCCCACGTCCGCATTGCCGAGGCGCTGGTCGGGGGAGACGTTCCGGGCGCGTGAAGAACGCGATCGTACAACTGCTCGATCGGGTGCGGCGGCAGGCGGGGCGAGCGACGAACGCGGACGCCATCTGGCGTCGCGTCGAACGCACGTCGATCGCGTTCGAGTGGGGACGGCTCAAAGCCGCCGGGGTGAACGAAGAATCCGGGATCGGCTTCCGCGTCCTGCGTGAGGGGAAGGCGGGCATCGCCGGGTCGACGTCGGGTGACCTCGATGGCCTCATCGCCCGCGCGTTCGAATCCGCCGAGCTGGGCGAAGCGGTCGAGCTCACGTTTCCTTCCCGCGTGGCCCTTCCCGGCGTGCCCACCGAGTATCCCGCCGCCCGGGACGCCTCGCTCGAGGCGCTGATCACGATCGGCCGCGAGTTGGTCGAACGACTGGCGCGCGACGGCGTACAGGTCAACGTCTCGCTTGAACGCGAGCTGGGCGAAACGGAAATCGGCAACAGCGCGGGTGGAGAGGGCGCATACCGCGCCACGGGCGTCGGCGTTTCGGCCGACGTGTGGCGCGTGAGCGGCGATGATGTGCTCGCCATCAGTGACTCGTTTGAGGGCGCCGATCTTCCCGACCGGGCTGCGCTCGACGACATCGTCCGCTCCATCACGACCCGACTCGAAGCGGCGCTCAACATCGTCGAGTCGCCCGCGGGCTCGCTGCCGGTGGTGTTTACCCCCGCGGGGCTGGCGGCGGTGCTGCTGCCCCTCACCCAGGCGCTATCGGGAAAAGCGGTACTGCAGGGGATCTCGCCGCTGGCGAGCAAGGTGGGCGAGAGGGTGTTCGACCCCGCGTTCTCGATCACCGACAACCCGCTGCTCGCCGGCCGCGCGTCCTCCCGCCCGGTCGATGACGAGGGCGTCCCGTCTCAAATCACGGCACTCGTCGAGCGCGGCGTCGTGAAGCAATTCATTTACGATCTCGAGACGGCCGTCCGATCCAACACACGGAGTACGGGACACGGCCGGCGCGGCATTTTCTCGAAGCCAGCGCCGGGATATACGAACCTGATTCTGGGTAACGGAGAAGGGGGAAGTGGGAAGGGGGAAGGGGGAGGGGGAGGCCTCGGAGGCGGACTCCTCGACGGCATTCGCGACGGGTTGCTTGTCGACGACTTGATCGGCGTGGGGCAGGGAAACGTCATCAGTGGCGCGTTCAGTCACCCGGTGGCGCTGGCGTATCGCATCTCGAACGGCGCAATCACGGGTCGGGTGAAGGACGCGGCGGTGGCGGGCAACGCGTACGACCTGCTCAAGCGCATTGCCGGATGGGGTAACGATGCGCGCTGGTATGGCTCGCGCTTCGGTCCTTCGCTCCTGCTCGACGGGGTTTCGGTCGCGGGTCGTTAGGACTCAGGTGCCGAGCGCTGCTTCATAGCTCTTGCCCGCCGCCATCTGCTCGTACACGCCGTTCAGGATCTCGGGGGATGCCGAGAGAAACCGGCAGCGCCCGTCGTTGCGGCTGCGGCACTCCACTTCCATGACGGCCACCGTTTCCTCGGAGAGGCGCCCGATAAAATCGGCCAGCATGCCCGAGGAGAAGTAACACATCGGCGCCTCCGCGGAACCCGGCTCCGCTTCCGCCCAGTCGATGCTGTCGATTGCGAGCGCGGAGCCAATCGGGCGGAGCGAAATGGCGCCCCAGCCCGAGGCCTGGAAGAATCCCGACAGCATCTCGTTCAACCGCGCCGCATCGAGATCGGGCGGTGCTGTGCCCCCGGTTTGGGTCGCCAGCCATTCCGCGAACGCGGCGTATACCCCCTCGCCGGCGGCGAATCCCGCGTCCTGGAGAATGTTGATGGCGTGATCGGGCGCGTCGCGGAGCAGGCTCTGATGCAGCTGTTGCAGCGCGGCACGGCCGATAGTGAGACCTTGGGGATGGGAGTTGCCGGCGGGCGCCATATCGGACGCCAATTTAAGGCGAAAGACGTGGAGGGAAAGGCGTCGAGAGACGGACGTCAAGACAACGTCGTCGGTGAGCGAGTAGTATTGTACACACGGGGCTCTGGAGGCAGGATGAACAGGCTCGCTCCTCTCTTGACGGCTCTCGTGGCTCTCGCCTGCCGCGACGCGGATCTCCTTTCGACACAGTCCAGCCGGGGTGCGCCCTACATCACGGGAATGATCACGGAGCGCTGGGACGGCGGCATGTTTGTCGTCCAGAACGCGGATCCTCGCTTCGCGTGTGACTCTACGAGCGAGATCACGTTCCTACCCACGGTCCCAATCTACGGGCCGAATCGCACGCGGGCCGATACGTCGGCCCTGCACGTGGGCAGAAAAATCTCTGTTTGGGTCAATACCGCAATCGACGCTAGCTGTCCACCGGGTGCGGGGGCGGGCGTCATCGTGCTCGAGAATTAGATGCGAGCGCTCCCCCTTGCGGTGGTTCTTGCCTTCGCCGGATGCGAGCCCGGCGAGCTGATGTCCACGAGCATCGGCTTTTCGGATTTTTGGACAGTCAGTCAGTTGGAAATCGAGGACGTGGGGGGCGATACGGTAACGTTTGTTGCTCCGGACACTGCTACGATCGGAGTTCCCTTTTCAGTCCGGATTTTCACGTTTGGGGCTGGATGTCGGTGGTTCACTGATTCGGTGAGCGTAACGATGGCGGGGAATCACGCACTGCTGATCCCGTACGATCACGTCACCGGCGTCCATCCGGGACAGGCGGTGTTTTGCCCGGCCGATTATTCGATTCACGTCCGTACCGTACAACTCGCGTTCACGGCGCCGGGAAGCTCCGTCGTCGAAGTCCGTGGTTGGCGGGGGTATCCGCCTGTGCTGGCAAGCCGCGCAAAGGTCTTGCTCGTGATTCCGTGATGCGATTAGTCGCGCCGGGATCGATCGTTGCTGTGTCGTGCGTCGCGATGACAGAAGCGGATTTCACTGTGCTCCGGAACTGACGAGGCGCTTTTGATGCGCTGTGTTCTGAGGCTGATCCTCGCCGCTGGTTGCATCGGAGCATGTAAGAACGCGGACCTGATGTCGTCGCAGATCGAGTTTTCGGTGAACTGGCGTGTGAGCACGATTCAAACCCTGGGCGAGTTCGCGAGTCAGGAGCTTGGCGCCGGTCAGGCGCCCATGGCTGCACCCGATTCGGTACGGAGTGGCGCCACGTTCCCCGTGCAGATCTACACATTCTGGGGAGGGTGCGACTCTCGAACCGATTCGGTGGCTATGATGCAACGCGGAGACACGACCCTGCTGATTCCCTATGACGAGCTCATTACGCCTCTGCGCGCGGGGAACTACGGCTGCATCGACGTCTTGTACTTCGGTTCTCGTACAGCCTACGTGACCATCGGGAAGACCGGTCCCAAAGTCCTCGAGGTGAGGGGGTGGCGCGAGGATGCGCCCGCCGGATTGCTGTCCTACGACAAGTCGGTGTACGTGAGCCCGTGATGCGCATCTCCGGCTGGTCCGCGCTCGCGCTCGCCATAACCGCAACGTCGCTCCAGTCCCAGAGCGTCTCGCGACACGGCTCCTGGTTCAGTGCCGGCGTCGGTTACGGTGGCGCCAAGAGTTTGTGCGATAGCTGCTCGGGTGAAGGTCGTATCGGCGGCACAATCGTCTCGCTGCGCGCCGGAACGTTCCTGAGCTCATCGTTCCGGCTCGGTGGAGCCCTCGAAGGCTGGGTACACTCGTACAACGGGGCGAGCGAGCTGATGGCGAACACGTTCGCGACGCTCACGTACACCATCCGCGGTCTCTCCGACTTCTTTATCCCTGACGGATCCTTTCTAACCGTCGGCCTGGGACTTTCGAACTATCGGTCGGAGATCGTGCGCCATGTTGCCGATACCGTGCCGGGGCTGTCGGGGCTGGGGTGGGGATTCACGCTGGGCGTGGGATACGATGTCTCGCTCAGCCGGCACTTCGCCCTCACGCCGACCGGCAATTACGTTCGCGGCTACGTCGGCGATCTGAACCGGACCGATGGTGGTGGTGGTTACACGACGGGGTGGAAACAGAGCTACTACGACGTGCGCGTTTCTCTCACCTGGAACCCGTAACCAGTCCTTATCCGCCCGCCCGCTTTACCAGCTCCTTCTCGTCGATGACCTCGACGCCTAGGGTCTTCGCCTTCGCAAGCTTCGATCCCGGATCCGCTCCGGCAACGACCGCCGTCGTTTTTCTGGACACGCTGTCCGTCACGCGACCGCCCGCCTGCTCGATCAATTCCGTGGCCGCCGTGCGGGACAGCGACGGCAGCGTACCGGTGATGACGTAGGTCTGCCCCTCGAGCGGGCCGCCGCTCTGTACGGTCGCCGGCTCCGTCATGTTCAGACCCAGTTTCGCGAGGCGGTCCACCAGCTTCCGGTTGCGGGACTCGGCGAAGAATCCGGCCACGGCCTCCGCGATGGCCGGCCCGACGCCGCGAATCGCGTTGATATCGTCGGCGCTCGCCTTCGACAGACTCTTCATGGTTCCAAAGTGCCGGGCGAGCAGTCGGGCGCCCTGCGCGCCCACATGACGGATGCCGAGCGCAAAGATGAGGGTCGAGAGCGGCCGATCCCTCGAGGCGGCGACCGCATCTACCAGTTGCTGGGCGGATTTTTCGGCGAACCCTTCGCGGGCGAGGAGCTGCATCGGATTGATCTCGTATAGATCCGCGACATTCTCGATCAGCTGAGTCTCGAGAAACAGCCGCACCCGCTCGTACCCGAGGCCGCGGATGTCCATGGCGCTGCGCGAGGCGAAATGGACGATCCCCTCGAGAATGCGCCCGGGGCATGACACGTTGGGACAGAACGACATCACTTCATCGGGCGGATGTTCGACCTTGGAGGCGCACACGGGGCACTTTTCCGGCATGACGAACGGCTGCTCCTGGCCGGTGCGGCGCTCGCGCACCGGGCCGAGCACCTGCGGGATGACCTCACCCGCGCGGGTGACCTCCACCCAGTCACCCACGCGAATGTCTTTCGCCGCGATCAGGTCGCCATTGTGGAGGGTGGCGTTCGAGACCGTCACCCCGCCGATCTCGACCGGCTCGAGCATCGCGTACGGGTTGAGGGCGCCCGTGCGCCCCACGTTGATCCGGATTTCCTTGAGCTGGGTTACCGCCACCTCGGGGGCGAATTTGCGCGCGATGGCCCAGCGCGGTTCGCGGCCGCCGACGGTGCCGAGCTCGGGGTAGAGCCACAGCGGATTGACCTTCACCACGACGCCATCGGCGCCGTAGTCGAGGGTCGGGAGCAGCGCGTTGAGACGGTCGATCTCCGCATGAGCGCGTGGCAGATCGGGCGCGAGCGTGTGATGCGGTTCGACCGGGATGCCCCATGCGGCCAGCTGCTTCAACAGGTCGCTCTGCGTGTCGACCGGCAGCTCCTGGCCCGGGGCGACGATCTGAAAGCAGAAAATTCTGAGACCGCGATATCGGGTGATTTTCGGATCGAGCTGGCGGAGCGCACCGGCGGCCGAATTGCGCGGATTCGCAAACGTGGGCTCGTTTGCCTTTTCTCGCTCGGCGTTGAGCTGTTCGAAGCGCGATTTGGAGAGATAGACTTCCCCCCGGACTTCCATCAGCTTCGGCCAGCCCTTTCCCGCGAGGCGGAGCGGAAGGTCCAGGACGGTGCGCAGATTGCTCGTCACATCCTCGCCCTCGATGCCGTTGCCGCGCGTGGTTCCGTGGGCGAAGACCCCGCCCTCGTACGTGAGGCTGACGGCCGCGCCGTCGATCTTCACTTCCATGGTATAGCCACTCGTCGCCGCCTCGGCGACGAGGCGGGCGTTGCGCTGCTCCCACTCCACCAGCTCCGCTTCGGAAAACGCGTTGGCCAGGGAGAGCATGGGGATCAAGTGGCGGTGTTTGCGGAATGCCGCGGACGGCTCGGCGCCGATCCGGTAGGTGGGGCTGTCTGGCGTGCGGAGCTCCGGATGCTTGGCCTCGAGGTCCTGCAATTCCCGGAACAGCCGGTCGTACTCGGCGTCCGAGATCTCCGGCTTGTCGTGGACGTAATAGGCGACGTTTGCCTGCTCGACCAGCCGCCGCAGCTCGGCGGCCCTGGCCGCCTGAGCCCGTGACTTCACCGCCCCTTGGCTTCTTCCTGGATGACGGCCATGGCGACACCGACCAGCCGATCGAGCTCGTCAGCCGAGGCGCGCGGCAGGAGCCCTTCCCCCCAGGCGCCTTCCCGCATGCCGAACGCGTCCAGCAGGCGGCGCAGGAACGCGAGCAACGCCACGCGCTCGAGCTCCATGCGGCGCAGCGTATCGCCGGTCTCCTGCTGCCGTTTGACGAGCCGCTCGTAGCGGTGCGCGTTGCGCAGCGCCTGCGCGGTGAGCGACGCGACCACCTGAACGAAGCGCACGTCCTCGTCCGAAAAGGTCGGGCCGTCGCGGAACGTGCGCAGGAAAATCGCGCCGATGGCGAGACCGCGCCACGTGATGGGCACCACGGTGATCGACTTGACGTTGCGGTTGATCAGCTCCCCTTTGACGTGCCGCAGGCTGGGATCGTTGGCGGCATCGGGGATGAACACGGTCTCGCCGCCCTGCATGGCCCGCTTCAGCTCGGGATAGCGCTCGAGGTCGACCACGTAGTTGCGGATGGTCGGGTCTTCGTAGGAGGCCACGAGGCGCGCGGTGCGCCCGCCGCGCTCGGCCAGGAAAATCGACGATCGGTCCAATCCGAACGCTTCGCCGAGCTTGCGGGCAATCGCCTGGAGGATGTCGATGAAGTACAGCGAGGTCGAGACCTCCTTCAGGATCTCGATCACGGCGAGGAGATGTTTGCGTTCCCGTTCCAGCTCGCCGATGCGGGCGGCGAGCCGCTCCGCTTCGGCGTTCGTCAGGGCCGAGGAGATCGTCATGGCGTAGTTTGCGTTCGGCGCGAATGGCGAGTCAAGCGTTTGCCCCGTCGCGCGCCGCGCGGTAGCTTCGGAGCCGAACGCGTCAACTCTTGTCCTGCTTGTCCTTGATGTCGGCAAGCAGCTGTGCGGCCTGCGCCTTGTACTTGGGGTCGAGCACATCCCCAATCGGAAGACCGTGAATCGTCGCCAGCTGGTCCCGGGCCGCCGTGTACTTGCCCACGTCGATGTACACGCGCGCGAGCTCGAGCCGGTGATACACGTTGGACGGTTTGAGGGCCACCGACCGTTCCAGATAGCGCTGCGCGTCATCCCAGTTGGCGCGCCCCATGAAGCCGGCCCCAAACAGCGTTTTCGCGAAGAAGCGCGTGAACGAGCTGAGGCGTTTCACCTCCGCGTGCCACGCGCCGATGACGTGATACGGGGCGTCCTCGGTCGAGTCGAGCGTGATGGCCCGCATGGCCTCGTCGTAGATGATTTTCGCGAACCGCACGCGCTCTTTGCCGCCGCGCGTGAGCGACAGGCGTCCCAGCGACTGCGCCACAAACGAATGCCCTTCGGCGCGATTCGAGTCGACCCGTACCGCCGCTTCGGCGTAGGCGCGGGCCACCCCGTACAGACTGTCGCGCCGGTCCTTGAGCGAGTCCTGGTCGCCCTCGATTTGCTTGGCGATGTCGATGGTCTCGCGCGACGCGCGCCACAGCGCCGCGTAGTTGTTGGAGTCGGCGGCGAGCACCGCGTGAAACCGGGTGAGCGCCTCCGCCGGCCGCAACGCGAGATGCAGGCTGTCTCCAGCCCGGATCTCCGCTTCGATGTTCTGCGCGGCCAGGGGGGCGGCACAGAGCAGCAGCAGCCCCGCAATCAGCGTTCGCATGGCGCACAATGTTTGTCGCACCGCTGATCGAACGCAAGCGCGACGGCGGAGCGCTGTCGCCCGAGGAGTGGTCGGCGCTGGTGGCGGCCTATACGGCGGGGAACGTGCCGGACTATCAAATGTCGGCCCTTCTCATGGCGGTGGTATTCCGGGGGCTCGAACGACAGGAACTCGCCTCCCTCACGGACGCGATGCTGGCGTCCGGCGCGCGGCTGAGCTACGACGGATGGAGCACGCCCCGGGTGGACAAACACTCGACCGGTGGCATCGGCGACAAGGTCTCCCTCGTGCTCGCCCCGCTCGTGGCGGCCTGCGGCGTGGCCGTTCCCATGATGTCGGGACGGGGGCTCGGGCACACCGGCGGCACGCTCGACAAACTCGAGGCCATTCCCGGGTTCCGGACGGCGCTGTCGCTCGAGGAAGCCAAGGCGCAGGTCCTCCGCATCGGCTGCGCGCTGATCGGTCAGACGCCGGAAATCGCCCCCGCCGACCGCCGCCTGTACGCGCTGCGCGACGTCACCGGCACCGTGGAAGCGATTCCGCTCATTGCCGCGAGCATCATGTCCAAGAAGCTCGCCGAATCGCTGTCCGCGCTGGTGCTCGACGTCAAAGTCGGCAGCGGCGCATTCCTGCCCGCCGAGCAACAGGCGCTCGAGCTCGCGCGCACCATGATTACCCTGGGAGAGGACCGGGGGTGCCCCACGACTGCCCTGCTCACGGCGATGGACCGGCCGCTGGGCCGCGCCTGCGGCAACGCGCTCGAAACCGAGGAGGCCATTCTCGCGCTGCGCGGCGAGGGTCCCCCCGACCTGATGGAGGTGACGTACGCGCTGGGGGTCGAGATGCTGCTCGCGGGAGGCGTCGAGCGCTCGACCGCCAGCGCCCGAAACCGCTTGGAAAACGCGCTCGGGTCGGGTCTCGCGGCGGAGAAGTTCGAACAGGTCATCGAGGCGCAGGGTGGCAATCCCAGGGTGGTCGAGGACCCGAGCGCGCTGCCCCAGGCCCAGGCGGTCGAGGTGTACACCGCGCGACGTACGGGTATCGTGGCCGCCGTCCTCCCGCGGATCATCGGGCGCGCGATTGTGGCGTTGGGGGGGGGGCGCCGCACGGTGGATGATTCGGTCGATCCCACGGTTGGGTTCGTGATCAGCGTCAAACCGGGAGACAAAGTGGTTGGCGGCGAGCCGGTCGCCTCGGTGTACGCGCGTGATCCAGCGGGGCTCGAGCTGGGCTCGAGCGCGCTCGAGCAGGCGATTCAGATCACGGATGGCGCCGATTTCGTCCCGCCGCGGCCCCTGGTGTCGCACCGCGTCACGAGCGGGGGGATTGAAGCACTGCGTCGAGGGCATTCCGCAGCGCCTCGAGACTGAACGGCTTGTTGAGCAATGGTCGCCCCGCCGACCTTCGGATCCATACCGCCCAAAGACGAAGCGACCTCAGACGTCGAGGTTCTTGACGAACTTCGCGTTGTCCTCGATGAATTTGCGCCGCGGCTCGACCTCGTCACCCATCAGGACTTCGAACAGCTCCGAGGCTTCGACCGCATCCTCCATCGTGACCTTGAGGAGGGTGCGCTTGGCCGGGTCCATGGTTGTATCGCGCAGCTGGTCCGGGTTCATCTCCCCCAGTCCCTTGTAGCGCTGCACCACGACATTGGCGCGATGCTCGTCGCCGTTGGCGAGGCGCTTGACATAGGTTTCGCGCTCTTTTTCCTCGTAGGCGTAAAACTCTTCCTTGCCCTTCGCGATGCGGTACAGCGGCGGCTGCGCGATGTAAATGTAGCCGGCGTCGATCAGCTGCTTCATCTCTTTGTAGAAGAAGGTCAGCAGCAGCGTGCGAATGTGCGCGCCGTCGACATCGGCGTCGGTCATGATGATGATCTTGTGATAGCGCGCGTCTTCGACCTTGAAGTCCTCTCCCACACCGGTGCCGATCGCGGTGATGATGGTCCGGATCTCTTCGTTCGAGAGGATGCGGTCGATCCGGGCCTTCTGCACGTTGAGAATCTTGCCGCGGAGCGGCAGGATGGCTTGAAAGCTCCGGTCGCGGCCCTGTTTTGCCGAGCCGCCCGCGGAGTCGCCTTCCACGAGATACATCTCGCATAGACTGGGGTCGGTGAGCGAGCAGTCGGCGAGCTTTCCGGGGAGGAGTCCGCCGTCGAGCGCGTTCTTCCGGCGCACCAGCTCGCGAGCCTTGCGCGCCGCTTCGCGGGCGCGCGCCGCGCTCACGGCCTTGGCGATGATGGTGCGCGCCACGCTCGGATTCTTGTCGAGAAACTCTCCCAGCGCGTCGTTCACGACGGTCCGGACGATGCCCTCGACCTCGGAGTTACCGAGCTTGGTCTTGGTCTGACCCTCGAACTGCGGGTCTTTCACCTTGACGTGGAGGACCGACGTCAGACCCTCGCGGATGTCGTCGCCGGTGAGCGTGAAGTCTTCTTTTTTGAGCAGGCCGTCTTTCTTGGCCCATTCGTTGATGGTGCGAGTCAGCGCGGACTTGAAGCCGGTCAGGTGCGTTCCGCCTTCGTGCGTGTTGATGTTGTTCACGAAGGAGAACGTGTTCTCGTTGTAGCCGTCGTCGTACTGGACCGCGCCCTCGACCTCGACACCTTCGCGGCTCGCCTCGAACACGATCGGCTTCGCGTGCAGCGGCTTCCGGTTGCCCAGGAGCCATTTCACGAATTCCGTGAGCCCGCCCTTGTACTGGAACGTCTCTTCCTTGGTCTGGCCTTTGCGCTCGTCCTTGAGCGAAATCGCCAGGCCCTTATTCAGGAACGCGAGCTCGCGCAGCCGGTTCGCGATCGTGGCGTAATCGAACCGTGTCTCGGTGAAGATCGTGGCGTCCGGCTTGAACCAGATGGTCGTGCCCGTGGCTTTGGCCTTTCCCGTAATCTCGAGCTTCTTGGTCGTCTCGCCGCGCGCGAACGCCATGTGATGCCGCTTGCCGTCACGATCAACCCAGACCTCGAGCTTCTCGGAGAGCGCGTTGACCACCGAGACACCGACACCGTGCAGTCCGCCGGAAACCTTATACGTGCTCTTGTCGAACTTGCCGCCGGCATGCAACACGGTCAGCGCGACCTCGACGCCGGGCTTTTTCTCCGTCTTGTGGACGTCGACGGGGATGCCTCGCCCGTTGTCCACGACCGTGATCGCGTTGTCGGGATGAATCGTGACGTCGATGCGCGTGCACGATCCCGCGAGCGCCTCGTCGACCGAGTTGTCCACGACTTCGTACACCAGATGGTGCAGTCCACGGCTCGACACCGACCCGATGTACATCGCGGGACGGCGCCGCACGGCCTCCAGGCCTTTCAGGACCTGGATGGAATCGGCGTCGTAGTCTCCGTTGGTGCGTGGCTTGACTGCGTTCGGCTTTGCTTTTGCCATAATCCTCTAACGGGAAAGGAGCCAGCGAATCGAACGGATCCGCGCGGCCCCGCGGCCGGCGTTGATCCGGGCCATGATTTCTGGTGTCATGAGCTGGAGCTCCGTCATCCAGGCGCTCGTGGTCACGTGCACGAAGAGCGTGCCGTCCGGCGCGACGCTGTCGGGACGAGTCACTGCGGCGATCTGCGGACCGACGAGGTGCGGCCAGTCCGGAATGATCTGCGCCTGTTGGAGGCGGCGTCCAAATCCCGAGCGGGCGAGATAAGCATCCAACGCTTCACCGACAGATGTGGGCTTGCTGCGCTTCAACGGAGCCAGGAGCACCCTCCTCGCGAAACGCGCACAGGTACGGGGCAGAGGGGTGGGGGGCAGCAGGCACCGCCCGTGGCGCGTCGCCACCACAACCTGTACAAAATACCCAGAAGTGCTTGTCGGGTCAAGACTTACTCGCATCCACGCCTATCTCATTGGACCGTCACCGCCGTATCGAGGTACCCCACAAAACCCGCGACATCGCGGGCCGTCACGCGAACCGGCACCCGGGCGCCGTGCGTCAGGCCCGAGGGGGTGGTGACGAGAAAGGTGGTCGTAAAATCGGTGTAGAACGACCCGTTCCAGCCCTTCACTCGTGTCGAGTCGAGCGCGAGCCAGACCGAATCGAGCCCGTCCGGATCGCTCGATGCAATGCTCCCGGAAAGCGTGCCGGGCGACGTGATGGTGGGCTTGTTCAAGGTAATCGACAGCACCGGGGGCGCCGGCCGGTCCCGCTCCGAAAAACACGCGCTTGCCGCAAGCAGCAGCGTCCACGCGACCTTCATCGCCCGTGAAACTGCGGTGATCGTTTCGCCAGGAACGCGGTCAGGCCTTCTTTCATGTCCTCGGTTGCCGCCAGCAGTCCAAAATGGTTGGCTTCGAGGAGCAAGCCCTGCTCCAGCTCCATTTCGGTACCCCGTTCCACGGCTTCCAGAGCGAGCCGGATGGCGAGGGGTGCGTTGGCAAGAATCGCTTTGAGGAGGGCTTCCGCTTCGCGCATCAGGTCGGCGTGCGGGACCACGCGATTCACGAGTCCGATGCGCAGCGCTTCGGCGGCATCGATGGTGCGGCCGGTCAGAATCAGATCGAGTGCGACCCCTTTGCCAACCAGACGGGGCAGGCGTTGCGTTCCGCCGTATCCCGGGGTGATCCCGAGCTTCACCTCGGGTTGCCCGAACTTCGCCTGTTCACTGGCCACGCGCAGATGGCAGGCGATCGCAAGCTCGCAACCGCCGCCCAGGGCGAATCCATTGACCGCCGCCACCACAGGCTTGCCGCACGTCTCTATCCTCCGCAGGATCGCCTGGCCGAGGAGCGCGCGGGCCTTCCCATCGAACGGCCCTTGCTGGGCCAGATCGCCGATGTCGGCGCCCGCCGCGAACGCCTTCCCCACGCCGGTCAGAATCGCGCCTTGCAGTTCGGTTTCCGACTCGAGCCGCCGCGCGACGTCGGCGAGCTCTCGCATGACCTGGTCGCTCAGGGCGTTCAGCTTGTCGGGCCGGTTGAGGGAAACGACTGCGATGCCGTCTTTGGGTTCGAAGAGGAGGGTTTGGTAGGCCATGCCAAAACCTAACGCGGAACGCGGAACGCGGATGCGCCCGAGCTGCTGTTCCGCGTTAGGTTCCCGCCATGCCCATCCAGGCGATCCGCTGGTCGCCCACCGGCGCCGTCCGCATCATCGACCAGCGCCTTCTTCCCGGCGAATACCTGGAGCGGGATCTGGAAACGATCGATGCGGTGGCGGAGGCGATTCGCTCCCTCGCGGTCCGCGGCGCGCCGCTCATTGGCATCACCGCTGCCATGGGGCTCGTGGCGGGGCTGCGCGCCGAGCGCTCCGCCGATCGTGAGCACCTGCTCGCCAGGCTCGCGCAGGCGGCGGACACGCTGCTGCACACCCGCCCCACCGCGGTCAACCTGTCGTGGGCACTGGAGCGGATGCGTGGCGTGGCCACACGCTGTCGCGGCGCCGATGCCGCGGCGCTGTGGAACCGCTTGCGACTCGAGGCGACCGCGATTCTCGACGAAGATTGCGCGATGTGCCGCCGGATCGGTGACGCGGGACTGCCGCTCTTGCGGGCGAGCGCGAACGTGCTGACCCACTGCAACGCCGGCGCGCTCGCCACCGGGGGCATCGGCACCGCCCTCGCGCCGATCTATCTCGCGCAAGCAGCCGGACGACGGGTGCACGTCTACGCTGACGAAACCCGGCCGGTGCGCCAGGGAGCACGCCTGACGGCGTGGGAGCTGTTGCAGGCGGGAATCCCGTGCACCGTGCTGGTGGATGGCGCGGCGGGTGCGCTGCTCGCTCGGGGCGGGATCGACCTCGTCATCGTCGGCGCCGACCGCATCGCCGCCAATGGCGATTTCGCCAACAAGATCGGCACCTACGCACTCGCGGTGCTGGCACGGTATCACGGCGTGCCGTTCTACTGCGCGGCGCCGAGCTCCACGATCGATCGGACGCTCGCGAGCGGCGATGCGATTCCGATCGAGGAGCGCTCACGCGACGAAGTCGATGCTCCCGCGCATGCAGCCGTCTGGAATCCCGCATTCGATGTCACTCCCGCGAGCTTCGTGTCCGGGTACATCACCGACGGCGGCCTGGTGCATCCGCCGTTTCGTTCATGAACGCGGTTCTGGCGATCGACCAGGGCACGACCGGAACGACCGCGCTCGTCGTGTCGAGCGACGGACGCGTGCTGGGGCGGGGATACCGCGAGATCACGCAGCATTTCCCCGCGCCGGGCGAGGTGGAACACGATCCCGTCGAGATTTTCGAGCGCAGCGTCGCGGCCGCCCGCGACGCGCTGGCACAGACGCCGGTCAAACCCTGCGCGATCGGCATCACCAATCAGCGAGAGACGGTGTGCGTCTGGGACCGGGCCACGGGACAGCCGCTCGCCCGCGCCATTGTCTGGCAGGACCGGCGCACGGGAGGACGATGCCGGCAGCTCGCCGAGCGGCATCGCGCGGCGGACATCGCGGTGCGGACCGGACTCGTCCTCGATCCGTACTTCTCGGCGACGAAAATCGAATGGCTGCTCGCGAACATTCCGGGGCTTGCCGAGCGCGCCAAGCGCGGGTCGGTGGCATTCGGGACGATCGATTCATGGCTCGTGTTCCGCCTTACCCACGGGCGGGCCCATGTCACGGATCACACCAATGCCTCCCGCACCATGCTGTACAACCTCGACCGCCGCGCCTGGGACGATGCGCTGCTCGGGGAATTCGGCGTGCCTCGAGCCGCGCTTCCCGAGATTCGCGATTCCTGTGGGATGTTCGGGACGTGCGCCGCCGAATATTTCGGAGCCGAAGTACCGATTCTCGGTGTGGCGGGCGATCAGCAGGCGGCCCTGTACGGGCAGGCGTGCTTCGCCGCGGGCCAGGCGAAGAACACGTACGGCACCGGCGCGTTTCTCCTGCTCAACACCGGATCGGTGCGGGGCAAAGCCGAACACGGACTGCTGTGCACGATCGCCTGCGGGCCGCGGGGTGAGCCCGTGTACGCACTCGAAGGGAGCGTGTTCATCGCGGGCGCGGCGATCCAGTGGCTGCGCGACGGACTGGGGCTCGTGACGCATGCGGGCGAGTCCGAGCAGCTGGCCCGTGCGGTGGCGGACACGGGCGGCGTGTACTTCGTGCCCGCCTTCGTGGGACTGGGAGCGCCGCATTGGGAGCCGCGCGCGCGCGGCACGATCGTTGGCCTGACGCGCGGAACTGGCCGGGCGCACCTGGTACGCGCGGCACTCGAGGCGATGGCCTACAGCACGAGCGACGTCCTCGAGGCCATGGTGTCGGCCGCCGGGCTCAAGCTCGCGGCGTTGCGGGTGGACGGCGGCGCCGCGGCAAACGACTGGCTCATGCAATTTCAGGCGGATGTGCTCGGGGTCCCCGTGGTGCGGCCCGACATGGTCGAGACCACCGCACTCGGGGCCGCGGCGTTGGCCGGTCTCGGGGCGGGGCTGTGGGATGTACCGGACGAGTTCTTCCGCGGTCGCACGTCGCAACGGTTCGAGCCTGAAACGAGGGGGGACCGAACGCGAGGGCTGCACGAGTGGAAGCGCGCCGTGAACGCGGTGCTCCACTGGGCACGATCGTCCGATTGAACCTCGGTCGTCGGACGGCCG
>DATIWU010000138.1:0-5876 GCA_035519195.1 Gemmatimonadales bacterium | reverse complement strand
CACGCGCAAATCGTTATGAGGATGATCATCCCCGCCGGTGCCGGTGGTTTCATCGAGAAATGACGGCTCGACGAAGCAGACGGCCGGCAGCGTGCCGGCGGCGCAGTCCGCGTAGAACGCATCGATTTTCTCCGACATCGGTCCGTATTTGGAGCCCCACAGGGTGAGAAACGGCAAGTCGCTGTAGTAGTAGCGTCCCGCGACCCCCGCACCTGCGAGCCGGTCCCAGATCGTGGGCAACGTGCTGACGAATGACAAATTGCTGTAGCGATCGGTTTGTGCGGCGTGCTGGTAGAAACGGTTCGGGTAGGTAGGCCCCATGAACGGACAGAAGTACCGGTCGAACGTCATCCACTCCGGGGCGGCGTGACCGAAGAAGGGAAGGTCCGCCTTCCCGTAGTAGCTGATCGAAAACACATCGTTGACCTGGAGCCAGCCGTCACAGCCGCCACCGTTGTATTCAACGCGACCGCCCGCGTACGAGTGGTCCGGATCGTGGTAGCTGCATCCCTGGAAGTCAGGCGCGAGAGGGCGTGTCTGTTGCGGCGTGCCGTTCGCGGTGTAGTAGGTCAGCCCGGCCTGCCGCCCGTCCGCCCCCGGCAGCCACCCCAGCAGATGGTCGAACGAGCGGTTTTCCATCGTCACCACGATCACATGCTCGATTCCGGATAGCGCGGGATCGGGTAGGACGGGGGGATCCATGTGGTCGGTGCAGCCCCATCCGATGGCGAGCGAGCCGAGCGCCGCCGCGGAACCCTGCACGAACTCGCGACGGGAGAGATTGGAGTTGCGGCCGGTCATGCCTGCAGCGGGCAATCCAGGCCGGCGACCACCGGAACGTCGTACGCCGGGACCTGCAGGTTGGGAGTGGCGAAATCCATATCGAGCGCCAGGTTGTTCGCCGTCGCGTCGCGCACGGTGAGCGGCTCCAGGTCCCAGCGCCATTCGATGAGACGCAGTACCGATGTATGGTCGTACGTCGTATGCGCCACGAATTTCCGCCGCGCGAACGGCGAAATCAGGATCGTCGGTATGCGGAAGCCGAGCAGCCCGTCGGCATTCCCCGCGACACGATCGGCGTCGGGAATCGGTGCCACCGGTGGTGCAACGTGATCGAAGAACCCGCCCCATTCATCGAACGTGATGACCAGAGCCGTGCGCGGCCACTGCGGCCCTTGTGTCACCGCGTTGTATACCCGGCTCAGGAATACATCGCCGGCGCGCACATCGGCGAAGGGATGGTCGTCCTGGGCCACCGTGGGGCCCCGCGCCGAGCCACCAAATGGCGGATCCACGAACATGACGGCAGGAAGAGTTCCCGCCGCGCAGCTGGCGTAGAACCCGTCGATGGGAGATGAAATCGCGGCGTATTTATCTCCCCACGCGTACAGCCCCCGCACATTCGAGTAAAAGTAGCGCGTTTCGATTCCCCGGTCGGCGAGCCGGTCGTAGATGGTGGGCAGTGTGGTTGGAGCACCGGTGTTGGCGAGCCGATCGGTCTGGCCGGCGCACTGATAAATCCGATTGGGACCGGTGGGGGCCATGATCGAGCAGAAGTACCGGTCGAACGTGGTCCAGTCGAGCGCCGCCGCACCGAGAAACGGCAGATCGTCCTTCCCATAGTAGCCGATCGAAAACATGTCGTTGGCCCGAAGCCACCCGTCGCAGGCGCCGCCGTTGTACTCGATCCGGCCGTACTCGTAGGAATTGGCCGGGTCGCGGTGGGCGCAACCCTGAAAGTCGGGGGCGAGCGCGAATGTCTGATGGGCGACCCCCGACCCATCGACGAACGAAACACCGGCCTGCCGCCCGTCCGCCCCAGGCAGCCAGCCCAGGAAATGATCGAACGAGCGATTCTCCATCGTGACGACGATGACGTGATCGATGCCCGAGGTTGCCGGGTTCGGGAGTGGATCGAACGAATCTGTGACGTTGTCCTGGCTGCACCCCCAGTCCCAGGCGAGGGCGGCCGATCCGAGCGCGGCGGTTGAGTCGGCGAGAAACTGACGTCGCGAAAGTCTCATCGTCTGGAAAGCTGCAGTGTGCGAACGCAGACCAGAAGGCCTGTACGAAAAGGCCGCAGCGAACGCTGCGGCCTTACACGATTCGCTTGCGTGCGACCTACTGCCCGACGGTAAAGTCGATGCGCTTGAGAACCTTGCCGGCCTGGTCCCGCACTTCGACGTGCCAGGCTCCCGTCCAGTCGGGCGGTACGGTCTTCCGGCTCCAGGTGCGCCACGGCGATCCGCCAACTTGCAGCTCCACGTCGCCCACCTGCGTGTCGCCGTGGAACCACACGTGATGAACCGTCGTTCCGGAGGCACCGCTCAGCTTGGTCCAGCACACGACCTGCCCGACGTCGGCGGGGAACGTGGTGCCCGTGTCCTGCGGCACCCGATCGACGACCGTTTTCGCCACGACCGCCTCGGACACCGTGGCCGCGGATGCCGGCGCAGCCGCCGCGGGGGCCGCGGCAGGCGCGGGAGCGGCGTTGCCCTGCGTCGAATCCTGGGCCGCAAGCGTGCGGCCGACCAATACCGCGACTACAAGCGCGATCCGCTTCATGCCGAAACTCCTTGTGGTGGGGTTCTAGGGCTGGCGATGGCGCGACGCCGCCGTGCCTCGAGCACGGCCCCGAGCCCGGCGGCGATGAGGCCTCCTGCCGCGACGCCGCCGAGCTGAAACATGATCTCGAGCTCGTGCAGCCGGCCGCGGCACTTGGCCGCAAATGCCGGCCCGACGAGCGCGGTGCACGAGGGCTCGGTCGCCGCGAAGCCGTTCCCGGCGGCGATTCCCCCCACGAGGGGGATGAGGCAGAGCAGGAGATGGCGGAAAAAGATCTTCATGATGTCGCCGCTAGTATTCGGCCGAGTTCCGACAAAGCTAATGACTGTGCTCACAACCGTGCGGGTCACCCGTCCGCCTTTGGTCGACGCGTGTCGAGCAGTAGCTTTGCCGGTATGCCGACCGAAACCGCCGAGGTCGTCCGGCGCCTGGGGTCTGCCCTGGCCGACCGTTACCGTATCGAGCGCGAGCTCGGCCGCGGCGGCATGTCGAGCGTGTATCTCGGGGAGGACGTGAAGCACCGCCGCACCGTTGCCATCAAGCTGCTGCGGCCGGAAATCGTCGCGGCGGTCGGACCCGAGCGGTTCGCGCGCGAGATCGCGATCGCGGCCCGGCTGAATCACCCCCACATCGTTCCCCTGTATGACTCGGGCACGGCCGACGGATTCCTCTTTTACGTCATGCCATACATCCAGGGTGAATCGCTTCGCACCCGGCTGCTGCGGGAAAAACAGCTGCCCCTGGACGAGGCGCTGCGCATCGCGCGGCAGGTCGCGTCGGCGCTGGGCTATGCGCACGCGCACCGCGTGATTCATCGCGACATCAAGCCCGAGAACATCCTGCTGCACGAAGGCGAGGCGATGGTCGCGGACTTTGGTGTGGCCCTCGCCATCAGCACCGGGGGCGATGCACGGCTCACCGAAGCCGGCCTGGCCCTCGGCACGCCCGCCTACATGAGCCCCGAGCAGGCGCTCTCCGAACCGGCGCTCGACGGAAGGAGCGACATCTACAGCCTCGCCTGCGTGCTCTTCGAAATGCTCGCGGGCGAGCCGCCCTACACCGGCGTGTCCGCGCAGATGTTCATCGCCAAGCGCCTCAAGGATCCGGTCCCGTCGGTCCGGCGGCTGCGCTCCTCCGTTCCCCCGAACGTGGAGCAAGCGCTCGTCAAGGCGCTCGCCAAAGTGCCGGCCGACCGGTTCAGGACGACGGAAGAGTTCGCCGACGCGCTGGCGAAACCCGCCACGCTCGAAGCCAGCCCACGGTCGGTGGCGGTGCTGCCGTTCGTGAACTTGAGCGGGGTGTCCGACAACGAATACTTCGCCGACGGCATCACGGAAGACGTGATCGCGAATCTGTCCCGCGTGCGCGCGCTCAAGGTCATCTCCCGCCGGTCGGTGATGGCGTTCAAGGACCGGCAGCAGAGTTTGCGGGACATCGCGGCGCAGCTCGACGTGGGCACGGTGGTCGATGGCAGCGTGCGCCGGGCCGGCGATCGCGTGCGGATCGTGGCGCAGCTCGTCGACCCCGCTACCGAACGGCAACTCTGGACCGAAACGTACGATCGTGAGCTGACCGACATCTTCGCCATTCAGACCGATGTGGCACTGCACATTGCCGCCGCGCTCAAAGCCGAGCTTTCCCACGACGAGCAGAGCCGGTTACGCAAGGAGCCGACGCGCGATCTCCAGGCCTACCAGCTGTACCTCCAGGGCCGCCGCTGGCACGTCACGTACACGCCGGCAGGCATGCAACGTGGCATCGAGTTCTACGGCCGCGCCACCGCGCGTGACCCGGAGTACGTCATCGCGTATGCCGCGCTCGCGACGGCGTATGCGGAACTGTGCGAGATCGGCGGCATCGACCCGGACTCCGCGCGCCGCGCGGCGAACGCGGCCATCGAGCGAGCCCTCGCGCTCGATCCCGAGTCGGGGGAAGCACACTGCGCCGCCGGATATTTGAAAATGGTCTGGGACTTCGATTGGGCCGGGGCCGAGCGCGAATTCCAGCGGGCCCTGGAGCTCAGTCCCTCGAGCGCCGATATCTACGACCTCTATGGCCGGATGTATTCGGGGCTCGGCCGCCTCGACGAAGCCCTGGCGCTCGAGCGGCGCGCCCAGGAGCTCGACCCGCTCGCCCATCGCCTCGATGTTTCGACCACGCTGTTGCGCGCCGGTCGCTACGCCGAGGCCGCGGAAGCCGCGACCGCCGCGCTCGAGCTCGATCCCGACCAGGACCGCGCCCGGGCCACGCTCGGCTGGGCATTGTTTCAACAGGGGGAGAGAGACAAGGGAATCGCTGAAATCGAGCGCGCCGTCGCCATCTCACCGACCCATAGCCTCTGGCTCGCGCAGCTCGGCGAGGCGTATGCGCTCGCGGGCCGGCGCGACAAAGCCGTGGACGTCCTGGGGCAGCTGGAAGCGCTGTCCGTCCGTGAATACGTACCGCCGTATCATCTCGCATACGTGTACGCCGGGCTCGGGGAAGCCGATCGGGCGATCGATCTGCTCGAGCAGGCGTACGCCCAGCGCGCCGCCGCGATCTACGGCATCAAGGCGTCGTTTCTGTTCGCCCCATTACGATCACACCCGCGATTCACGGCCCTGCTGGGCAAAATGAACCTGGAATAGGAGGGATCAATGCAGCGCGCAGTGCTGTTCGTTCTGCCAGTGCTCGTGGCCACGCCGGTAATCGCGATGGATACGCACGAGGATGTCACACAGACGATCGCGACGTTCAAGAAGAAGGACCCCGGAATCGACAAGTTTTTCCAGGAGGCGGTAGGCTATGCGGTGTTTCCGACCGTGGGCAAAGGAGCGATTGGCATCGGCGGAGCGCATGGAAGCGGTGAGCTGCTGACAGGCGGCAAGGCCATTGGCAAGGTCTCACTTAACCAGGTGACCGTCGGCCTCCAGTTGGGCGGCCAGTCATACTCGGAGATCATTTTTTTCGAGACGCAGAAGACATTCGACAGTTTCAAGAGCGGTGATTTCGCGTTCGCGGCGCAGGCCTCGGCGGTCGCGTTGGCAAGTGGCGCCGCGGCCAACGCGGCATACCGCGGTGGGGTTGCGGTCTTCACCGCCGCCAAGGGTGGCCTGATGTATGAGGCCAGCATCGGCGGGCAGAAATTTTCCTTCAAACCGTACGAATGAGACGGCGTCCACCGCTCTTCGCGATCATGGGCCTCGTGCTGGCCTGTGATTCCAATGCGCCTCCCGTGGTCGGGAGCGTCGAGGTGACTCCCGCGTCCCAGACCCTCACCGCGCTCGGCCAGACCCTGGCATTCTCGGCTGTGGTGAAGGACCAGGATGGCC
>DATIWU010000137.1:0-5855 GCA_035519195.1 Gemmatimonadales bacterium | reverse complement strand
TCGGGCGATGGAAGCGGAAGCGGCGCAGCAGCGGGACCAGCTGGCGCACCTGGCGCGGGTGGCGATGCTGGGAGAGCTGTCGGGCTCCATCGCGCACGAGCTGCATCAGCCGCTCGCCGCGATCCTCTCGAACGCCGAGGCCGGCCTGCGATTCCTGGCGCGAAGCCCCGCGGACGTGGAGGAGGTCCGCGGCATTCTCAAGGACATCGTCGCGGATGATGCCCGCGCGGGCGCCGTCATCCGGCGGCTGCGAGCACTGCTCACCAAGGGAGAGGTGGACCACCGGCCGCTCGACATCAACGACCTCCTGCTCGACGTCCTGGGGCTGATGCGCAGCGATTTGCAGCACCGGCGCGTCCACGTGAACACCGACCTCGCGGCCGGTTTGCCGTTGGTGGACGGCGACCGGGTCCAGCTCCAGCAGGTGTTG
The DNA here is from genome assembly GCA_035519195.1 of Gemmatimonadales bacterium. Taxonomy (GTDB): domain Bacteria; phylum Gemmatimonadota; class Gemmatimonadetes; order Gemmatimonadales; family GWC2-71-9; genus AG25. Next base: position 5,425 of record DATIWU010000137.1, on the reverse strand, counting down.
ATCAATCTCCTGGCGAACGGCAGCGACGCGATGAACGGGGCGCCAACCGGGCGTGTGCTAACGCTGCGCACCGCCCCAGCGGACGGATTGGTCGAGGTGACCGTCGCCGACCGCGGAACGGGAATTCCGCCGCAGGACCTGGCGCGTATCTTCGAGCCGTTCGTGAGCACCAAGGCCGAGGGCATGGGACTGGGGCTCGCGGTGTGCCGCACGATCATCACCGCGCATCACGGGCGCCTGTGGGCCACGAACAACCCGGCGGGCGGCGCGACGATGCACTTCACGCTGCCGGCGACGAACGCGGTCGCGGCCCCCGCGACGTAGTACCAAAGGGACGTTGAGTTTTGAACCGGTTCGGGTATCGTTGGACGATGCGACGGTTACGTTCCAACCCGATGCGCATTCGCCTTCTTATCTCAGTTGCCTTGGTCGGTACCGTGCGTCTGGCCGCGGCGCAGAGACTCTCGCGGCCTCCCATCCCAAACCCGGTGGTGGCGTCCGCCGACACCCTGCACTGCTTCTCTTGTAATCCCCCAAGGCGCGTGCTCCGTGGCTTTGGGGAGCTCATGCTCGTCCAGCTCATTCCCTGGTCCATCAATGCAGTGGTTCGGGACAAAGATTGGGCCCACGTCAACCCGCAGTCGTGGGAGGAGAATCTCGAGAATCCCTGGCAGTGGGACAACGATCACTTCGTCGCTAACCAGTTCGGACATCCCTACCACGGCAGCCTGTACTTCAACACGGCCCGGACCAATGGATCCAAGTTCTGGGGCTCGGTCCCGTGGGCCTATGGCGGCAGCCTCATGTGGGAGGAGCTCGGGGAGCAGTTCGCACCTTCGGCGAATGACATTCTGAACACCGGCACGGGCGGCATCACGTTAGGGGAGTCGCTGTACCGCCTGTCATCGCTCGTGCTCGACAACCGCGCCAGGGGGTCCGAACGCGTGTGGCGTGAGATCGCGGGCGCGTTCATCAACCCCGTACGGGAGTTCAACCGCCTGCTGGACGGTCAAGTGTCACGCGTCGGCCCTAACCCGCCTGATTGGCGGCCGCCCAACGGCCTGCAGGGCGTTTTGGACGTCGGCTACCGGCGCATTGGGGGAGAGAACTCCTTGAGCGGGTCCACGGCGACCGACCAGGGGATCGCCGGCTTTCATCTGAGCTATGGTGACCTCGCGAAGGACGTGCGGAGATCCCCGTTCTCCCACTTCGAGTTCAATGCCGAGCTGGCCGACAAGGCGAGCCAGGGCGAGCGCGGGCGGCTGTCGCTGCTCACGGCGCGGGGCACGCTGGGCGGCATCGCGCTGGGCCACGGCTCCAAGGCCCAGCACACGCTGGGCGCCCTCTTGGTCTACGAGTACTACAACAACCCCGCGTATGAGTTTGGCGGCCAGAGCGTCTTTGGTGGCTTGATCTCGGAATTCCACCGGGCCGACGACAAGAGCGTCCGCACCACGACCGAGGTGTTGCTCCAAGGCATCATCATCGGAGCGACGCTCTCGGATCACTACTACGCCGGCGAGGGGCGGAACTACGACTACGGCTTCGGACTCGGCACGCGGCTTACGGCCACCTTCGTCAAGCCGGGACGGGCGCTCGCGCGCTTTGGATGGAACGGGCGCTGGCTGCACACAATGAACGGCGCGGCCGGGTCCGCGCACTATCAGGGCGGAGGCATCGGCGAATTCCGCTTCTTCTTCACGCCCAAGTTCGGCCTCGGCGCGAGTTATCAGAACTACCACCGCAAGAGCACCTACGCCGACTACCCGGACGTCACGCAGACGAGTCCGATGTTGAACCTGTTCGCGAGCGCCGCGATGCCGCGGCTGATGCGATAGCCATGCGCGCCCCCTCTCGCAAAGCGTTGTTATGGCTCGTCATCGGACTCGCCGCCGCGTGCGAGGATCCCCCGGCCGTGCTCGGCCCGGACGACGTCATTGCAGTGACGAACCAACCTGGACTCTTCCGGCTCCAGACACACCATCTCGACAACGTGATTCAGGACACGAATTTCACCTGGGTCTCGATCGACAGCCAGGCAAAGGTCGTTCACAACAGCCTCGTGGTGCATGGTGCCGCGTACATCAATATCAAGGACGCGCATGGCGTGCTCGTGTCCACCAGCTCACTCGTGTACGAGGCCGACAGCATCACGCACAAGGGAGCGCCGGGTTCCTGGACCATTCAGTTCCAGTTCAAGGGCGCGACCGGGAAGGTGGACGTCACCGTGGAGACCCCGTAGGGACGACTTGCGCCTCCCTGCCATTAGGTGCTATAGCCCATCGGGGTGGTTCACGGAAGACTTGATATAGTCCTCTACTGGAGGTTTTCGATGAAGATCGTCTCCGCGCTCTTGATCGGAGTCGCGCTGGGCGTGGCAGTCCAAGCGGTTGCCCAGCAGCCGGCTGCGGCGCCCGCCGCAGCAGCACCGGCCGCCGCAGCGCCCACCGGACCAATGCCATCGTCCACGCTCGGGCTCTTCCCATACCCCGCGAAGGGGCAGACCAAGGAGCAGCAGCTCCAGGATGAGCAGGAGTGCTACGCGTGGGCCCAGGGCCAGACCGGCATCGATCCCGCCCGCGTGAAAGCCAATCCTGACTCAGCCGCTAAGGCGGCCGCGGCGAAGATGGATTCGGCGGCGACGGGCGCAGCCGTGGTCGGCGCGGCGAAGGGCGCGGCAGCCGGAGCCGTGATTTCGGCCGCAGGCGGCGGAGACGCGGGGCACGGAGCGGGTGCCGGCGCGGCGGCGGGCGCGATCGCCGGGCGCAGGGCCAAGAAGCAGGCCACGGCGCAGGCGGCCGCGCAGGGCGCGGCGGCGAATCAGGCGAAGGTCGACGAGATGATCGCCACCTTCAAGAAGGCGTTCACCCCCTGCTTGACGGGGAAGGGATACACGATCAACTAAGGGCGAATGATTTCTCGTCGGGGGCGGCGCCGCTGCGGCGCTGTCCCCCGGACCGATGCAGCAGTCAGCCGACCCCCCGTCGATCCAGGCTGCGATACTGAATCGCCTCGCTCACATGTTTCGGTGCGAGGTCCCCTGCCCCATCGAGATCTGCGATCGTGCGCGCGATCTTCAGGATGCGGTGATACGCCCGCGCCGAGAGGCCGAGCCGGGTGATCGCCGTGCGCAACAGCGCGTCGGCTCCGTCCGACACCCGGCAGTACACGCGAATGTCACGTGGCGCCATGTGGGCGTTGGCATGCACGCCCGCACGCTTGGCGAAGCGCTCCTGCTGCACCAACCGCGCGCGATCCACCCGCTCCCGCACCGCCTCGCTCGACTCGCCCCCCGCTTCGTCGGTGAGCGCGCGGTGTTTCACGGCCGGCACCTCGAGATGAATGTCGATGCGGTCGAGTAGCGGACCCGAGACCCGCGCCAGGTAGCGCTCGACACCGAGCGATCCGCAGGAGCAGTTGTGATGGGGGTCGCCGAAATACCCGCACGGGCACGGGTTCATCGCGGCGGCGAGCATGAAACGGGCGGGATAGGCGAGGCTCATCGCCGCCCGCGCGATCGTCACGACCCCGTCTTCCATCGGCTGGCGCAGGACCTCGAGCACGTTCTTGCGGAACTCGGGGAGCTCATCGAGAAACAGCACGCCGCCGTGCGCGAGACTCACCTCGCCCGGCCGAGGGTAGGACCCCCCGCCGATCAGTCCCGCATCGGAGATCGTGTGGTGCGGCGCGCGGAACGGCCGCCGCGCCACGAGGGACTCGCCCAGGGGCAGGGTGCCCGCTACCGAATGGATCTTGGTCGTCTCGAGCGCTTCTTCGAGACTCATCTTGGGCAGAATGGTTGGCAGTCGGCGGGCCAGCATGGTCTTCCCCGAGCCTGGCGGTCCGACCATGAGGATGTTGTGACCGCCGGCTGCTGCGACTTCCAGCGCCCGCTTGGCGTGCGCTTGTCCCTTCACCTCCGCGAAGTCGACGTCGTCCTGCTGCCGCTCCGCGAACAGGCGCGCGACGTCCACCTGTGCGGCCTCGAGCTCGCGTCGTCCGTCCAGGTAATCGGCGAGGTCGGCGAGGTTGCCCGCGCCGAGCACTTGGACGCCCGAGACCACACCGGCCTCCGCTATGTTCTCGCGCGGCAACACGAGCGCGTCGAGTCCGGCGGCGCGCGCGGCAAGCGCGACCGGCAGCGCGCCTCGCACCGGGCGAATCGCGCCCTCGAGCCCTAGCTCGCCCAGCACGGCCACGCGTCCCAGCCGCTCGCCCGAGATCTGCTCGGTGGCGGCGAGAATCCCGACGGCGATCGGCAGATCGAAGGCCGAGCCGTCCTTGCGAATGTCGGCGGGAGCAAGATTGACGGTGATCCGCTTCAACGGGAAGGTGAACCCCGTATTCGCGACGGCCGCGTACACCCGCTCGCGGCCTTCCTTCACTGCTCCTTGCGGCAGCCCGACGGTCGCGAACGTGGGGAGGCCGTTCGCGATATCGGTCTCGACATCCACGAGGTAGGCGTCGATGCCGAGCACGGCGGCAGAGCGAACGCGGGCGAGCACGTGAGAGGATAGAGGAAGCGTTGAGAACGACGTAAGCGAAAGCTGACGAGCCGTACCAGACTATTGCGCTCTTATCATCGCGGGTATGAGCCGGGCGGTCGCTTGATGTACCTGATGAGGTGGTTCGTGATCGGCTTTAGGTCTGCTTCCGACGATCCTTGCATCTCGAACGCCGCCTTGGACGTCTTGCAATCGTACAGCACGACATAGTCGTACTGCACGACCACCATTCCGTCGACGGCCTGCGGTGCGCTCGGGGAGCAAATCTCGCTCATAGCCTGGGTAGTGTTCTTCCAGCGACCGGACACCTTCATGGTCTCGATTCCCCCTTCCCGCAAATCGTTGCGTACCTGCATCGCCCTGCGGAGAGCGTTCCGAGTATCCCCGCCGGCGATCACCGCGACTGCGTGGAATCGGCCCGGCGGGATGGTGGAGCTCCAGTTCTCGAAGTTCTTCCCATAGCAATCGACGACCCAAGCCCCGCAGACAAACGAGATCAAGCCGAGTACGCCACAGGAAAACGGGAAGGAGTGTCGTCGCGGCGCCACGTGCTCACCTCGGGAGCGGGCTCTGCTCCTCTGATGCCGGCCTCATTCCGCTCGTCGCAGACCATGGGCCGCGCGCTGCTCCCCGGCTAGAAGTAGTACCGCATCGAGATCAAGAAGCTGCGCCCGGAGACTCGCGCGTCGGTCCCCCGTTGCTCGAGCGAGCTGAACAGAAGCTCCAGAACGATGGAGAAATCTCGTCGGCCCGTGTAGCCCACGCTCGCCCCGAACTGCGTCCTGCTGTCCACCACATCCCTGGCGTCTTGATCGACCGATTGCCAGCGGCCCGAGACCTTCACACCAACGGGGATGCGCCACAAGGGCTCGAAATCCACGTCCGCCGCCGCGCCGACATCGAGCAACCCGACATCGGAC
>DATIWU010000136.1:0-2107 GCA_035519195.1 Gemmatimonadales bacterium | reverse complement strand
CCTTCGGCTCGGCGGCGGTGCCCTTGAAGTAGACGGTGGGCCGCTCGGCGAACGGCGCATAGAACAGATTCGTGCGCGGGCTGTACGACGGTGACCACCAGTTTCCGCCGCCGCTGACACCGGGCCACGTGAGCGTGCCGCGTCTCGAAGGCGCGGAATTCGGCGCAAGGACCGGCCGACCCGTTTCGTCGATCCGCTCGGCCCAAGTCTGTTTCACGAACGGAACGGCTCGGATGAACTTCCCCGTGACTCGATCGAGCACGTAGTAGAAGCCGTTGCGGTTCGCCCAGAGGACGAGGTGCCGTAGCTCACCATCGATTTCATGGTCGATGAGCACGGGACTCTGATTCGAGTCCCAGTCGTGCTCGTCGTGGGGCGTGAACTGGTAATGCCACGCCAACTTGCCGTCGTCGGCGTTCAAAGCGACCACCGAGTCGGTGAACAGGTTGTCCCCCGGCCTCGTGTCGCCGCTGAAATCCGGCGACGGATTGCCCGTGCCCCAGTACAGCAGGTTCAACGCCGGATCGAACGATCCCGTCACCCACCCGGGACCGCCACCGTTCCGCCACGAGCCGTTTTCCCAAGTCTCCGCGCCTGGCTCGCCGGCCCGCGGGATGGTGTAGAAGCGCCAGAGGCGCTCTCCTGTCGCCGCCGCGTACGCGGCGATGAAGCCACGGGCGCCGTATTCGCCGCCCGAGACGCCCACGATCAGCCTATCGTGCACCGCGAGCGGCGCGAGGGTGAGCGAATAGCCTTCGTGGTAGTCCGCGACTTGCGTTTCCCAGACGACATTGCCGTGCTGTGCGTCCAGCGCGATGAGATAGCCGTCGAGCGTGGCGAGGTATACGCGGTTGCCGAGGACCGCGACGCCTCGATTCACGCGGCCGCAGCACGCGGGGACTTCGTTCGGTATCGGCCGGCGATAGCGCCAGTACACCTCTCCCGTCACCGCGTTGATCGCGAGCAAGTCGCTGGTCGGCGCGGTGAAGTACATCACGCCATCCACGACGAGCGGCGAGCTCTCCACGGGCTGGGTCGCATCGAGCTGAAGCGACCACCATAATTTGAGATTCGCCACGTTATGGGTCGTGATCTCCGCGAGCCGCGTAAAGCGCCAGCTGTTGTAGTCCCCGGCATACGTGAGCCAAGCCTCCGGCTCGGACGCGGCGTTCTCGATCCGCTCGATGGCCACCTCGACAGGGCCGGGATGACCCGCGTTGCGGGCGTCCGCAGGCTGCGCCGAGATGTGACGCAGCGTCTGGACGTACGCGACGGTCTGCCACGTCTCGATCTGTTTCATCGCGACCGGGGGCATCGCGAGATCCTTGAACCCGCCCGTGATCGAGCGAAACAACGACCAGTCGGAGTCGCCGGCGCGCAGCGGGCGGCCCGTCAAGCTCGGCGCGTTCTTTCCTTCCCCGACATCGCCATGACACGGCGAGCACCGGGCCAGGAACGACTGTCGGCCGGCCTCGACGTCGGCGGCCGACGAGTGCGGGTTGCGGATCACGGCGAACGGGTTCGGCGTGTCTCGGAGGGGCGCGAGAAAGAAGCCGGAGCCCGGCTTCAGCATGGACAGGAGCTGGGACCAATCGATGTCGTTAATTCGGCCCGTGGCCTTCATCGAGACGATCGACGCTCGCCAGCGGACCCCGTCCGTGAGGGCTGACAATCCGAGCGCGACGACCACCAGAGCACACGCGGACAGCAGTACACGCTTTCGAAACGAGCTCATGCGAAAAGACTCGCGACATCAAAGGGCTGCGTCACGGATGGCGGGGCGCTGGTTGGGTCGCGGCATGTTACATCAACGAATCGCTTGGGGCGACAACGCGTTGCGCCGGACCGAGCCTCTGGACGCCCCAAGCGGGTGGACGCGCTGCGCGACCTCGCGCGCCGCTCCGTATTCTGGTCAATCGCGACCGGCCCCCGCATCGAGCTGCACGGCGCGGCACCGCGACCGGGCGGCGTTTTGTGAAAAACTGCCAACCAGTCCTGGGCAGCGCTCCCGGAAAGCTTCTAAGATCCAAAAAATTCCAATAACGTCGCAGCCTCCGCCAAAACCCGTGACACGAGCCCCGAGAATCCCAACCGACCGATCGTTCGG
>DATIWU010000135.1:0-6489 GCA_035519195.1 Gemmatimonadales bacterium | reverse complement strand
CTTCTGGGAGAAGTCGTGGGAGAAGGCGATCCGGCGCTGGAGGGAGGCGCACGACGCCGGCCTCGCGCTCCTGTTCCAGGAATACATTCCCGGTCCCCCCGATCACCACTACTTCCTCGACGGCTTCGTGGATCGCTCCGGCCACGTGTCGGCGCTGTTCGCGCGGCGCCGGCTGCGGATGTACCCGCCGAATTTTGGCAACAGCACCTCGATGGTAAGCGTGCCGATCGAGGAAACGGGAAACGCTCCGGAAGAGCTGCGCCGGCTGCTCGACCGCGCGGGATTTCGCGGAATTTTCAGCGCCGAATTCAAGCGTGATCCGCGCGACAATCGCCTCAAGCTGCTCGAGGTCAACGTGCGCGCATGGTGGTACGTGGACTTCGCCGCCCGCTCGGGCGTAGACGTCGTGATGATGGCCTACCGCGATGCGCTGGGATTGCCCGCGGCGCCCGTGAAGCCGTATCGCATCGGCGCCCGCTGCGTCTATCCCTACTACGATTACTGCGCCTATCGTGAGCTGCGCCGCTCCGGCCAGGTGACGTTCGGGGCGTGGCTCGCGTCGCTCGTGGGTGCGTCGCAGCCCCTGTTCCGCTGGGACGATCCAGAGCCGGCGTGGACCGAGCTGTATCGCGTCCTGTTCGGCGCCCTCCGGAATGCTGCCGCGCGACAGGCACGAGAGAGCACGCTGGTCGCGGGGTGGCGCACCCTGCTCGCGATGCTGCGGCCGCGCGCCGACCGAGCCACGGGCTGACCACGGTGAAACCGGCCGTCCGCTCCGGGAACGAGCTGCTGTGCAGCACGCTCGAGATCCTCGGCGTGGAATACGTATTTGGTGTCCCGGGTTCAGAAACCGTTGGACTGTATGACGCGCTGCGAAAGAGCCGGCTCCGTTCGGTCCTGACGACGCACGAGCTGGCCGCGACGTTCATGGCGAATGGGTACGCGCGCGTGGCGGGAAGAGTCGGTATCGTCTTCGCGATCCCAGGGCCGGGGTTTACGTATGCCTTGGCGGGGCTCGCCGAAGCCCGTCACGATTCAATCCCGCTGCTCCTGATCACCGGCACGCCCGCCGCCGAATCCTCGGCACTGTTGATCCATCAGGCGGTAGATCAGGTGGCGATGGCTCGGCCCGTCGTGAAAGAGATCGTCGAGGTGAAGAGCGGCGAAGCCCTGGTGTCGCAGCTCGCATACGCGCATGCCCTGGCGCTCGAGGGCGAGCCGGGCCCGGTGCTCGTCCAGATCTCCGCGGCCGCGCTGGCCGAGTCGCTGCCGGCGACCGAGCCGCCCTCGCTCGCCGCTCGAGTGGCCGAGCCAGAGATCTTCGCACACGTGGCGCAGGAATTCACCGCGGCGTCACGGCCGCTGATTCTCGCCGGGCAGGGGACCGCGCGCGCGGCCCGCGAGCTCCGTGCGGTCGTGGAGCGCTGGAAGGTGCCGGTGCTCACGACCCCCGCGGGCCGCGGCGTGCTGCCCGAGAGCCACCCCTTCGCGCTGCGCTTCGATGGCGCGAGCGGCAACGTCGCGGTCGTCAACGAGCTGCTGCAACGCGCCGACTATATCCTGGCCGTAGGGTGCAAGCTGTCGCATAACGGTACCGCGGGTTTTTCCCTCGTGCTTCCCCGGGATCGCCTCGTGCATGTGGACACCGCCCCCGCGGTCTTGAACGCGACGTACCCGGCTCGCCGCACGGTCCAGGCTTCGGCGAAACAGGTGCTGGAGGTGTTGCGCCGGCGGTGTGCGAACGAACAGACGCGCACGTCAGAATGGCCGCCCGGAGAGCTTACGATGTGGCGCGACCGGCTGCGGAGCGATGCCTCAGACCAGCTGCCCGAACCGCGCTTCCCCGACCTCGTGGACGGAACGGCGCTCGCCTTCTTCGGCGCGTTGCGCCGGGCGCTTCCGGACGACGGCATTCTCGTCACCGATAGCGGGACGCATCAATTCCTCGCGCGCCGGCATTTCGAGGTTCGCGTGCCGCATGGGCTCATCTTCCCGAATGACTTTCAGGCGATGGGATACGGGCTGCCCGCCGCGATCGGCGTGAAGCTTGCCGCGCTCAACCGTCGAGTCGTGCTCGTGATCGGCGACGGGGGGCTCCTCGTGTCGGGAATGGAGCTCGTGACCGCGGTACGCGAACGGCTGCCGCTCACGATCATCGTCTTCAACGACGGACAGCTGAATCACATCCGCCTGCAGCAGCTCGCCCAGTCGGGCCAGGCGCACTCGGTATCGCTGCGCGTTCCTGACCTGGCGACGCTGGCCACCGCGATGGGCCTGCGCTATGTGCGGCTCGCGGGCGACGCCGAGCGCATTCTCGCAGCCGCGCTCATGTCGCTCGAGCCGATACTGATCGAAGTTCGAGTCGCCGACTCGCCCGCGATTCGCCTGTTGCAGGCGAAGGCCGCCACGCGGCGCGCCGCCACCAGGGTGCTGGGACCGCGGATGGCGGCGTGGATCAAACAGCGACTCAGCCGGCCGACGTAGCCCGTACATGCCGTTCCCACATGACAATGCTGCGGGTTTGGCATTGGGAGAGTCGTGCTGGGCGCGATATCTCTCTCCCGTATCCACAGCTGGACCCTGCAGTGCACGACCCTCACGAGATCCATGGCCATGGCGAGGTGATCCTCCTCGTCGACGATGACGAACAACTGCGGGTCGCTCTGGCGCGAATGCTCGAAGCGCTGCGATTCTCGGTCATGCTCGCCGCGGATGGCGACGAAGCCCTCGAAATCATCAAGCGCAGTCCCGTCCACATCGACGCCATGCTCCTCGATGTCTTCATGCCACACCTGGGTGGGGCGGAGCTGGTCGATTGGCTGGAGTGCCGTGGTATCCTGCCGCCGGTCGTGCTGATGTCGGGATGCGAGGCCCGGGCGCTTCCTTCGAGCCTGCGCGAGTGCGGGCGCACGGTGCTGCGGAAGCCCTTCACGCCCGAGCAGGTGCTGACCGCCCTGCGCGAGGTCCTGCACCCTGGAGACGCGTCGGCGACGCGCCGCGATTCCTAGCCCCCAGCACCAAAGGATAACTTGCTCGTGAGTTAGCCTCCGTCGAGTATCCGCACTCTATGCGGCCGGTGCTCCTCGCGCTGGTGTGGGTGCTGCTGCTCCCCGGTTCAGCCCGCGCACAGCAGGCTGTGTCGGGTGCGCCGGTCATCGATCCCACAGCCATAGATGCTCCTTCCATCGACCTCCCGGACGACGTCGGCGCCGGTACCAGTCAGAAGACGGGAACGGGCGTCACTCCACTCATCGCGCCGGTGCCATTCCGGAATTCCCAGATCGGCTGGGGCGGCGCTCTGATGCTGGGGTTGATTCACCGGTTCGATGCCGATACGACGATCAAGCCGTCCACGGGCGCGGTGGCCGGACTGGCGAGCGAGAACGGGACCTGGGGCGTCATGGGAGTCGAGCTTGCGCGCCTGCAGCGCGACACGTGGCGCGTCCGCGGGCTCGCCTCGTATCTCGACCTGAAGTACGACTTCTACGGCATCGGGATCGATGCTGGGGAGTCCGGACGAGCCGTTCCGCTCGAGCAGACGCTCTTCATGACCGGAGGCGTCCTGTTGCGGCGCGTGACGGGCAATCTGTACCTCGGCGGCTCATTCATCTGGATGCAGACGAACGTGTCGCTGCGGGACTCAGGGGGGCCGAACGCGCCGATCGTTCCCGACCAGTCCACGGCGCAGCTCTTCGCCCCCGGGCTGCAGGCGGAGTTCGATAATCGGGACAACGACTATTGGCCCCTCGCGGGGTCGCTGGTGGAAGCAAAAGGCAGATTTTTCACGACGAACGAAGGGGAGTCCGGCGCGTTCCAGCGTTACCAGTTGTCCTGGTCCTGGTTCAATTCGCTCCGCGGCCGAACGCTCGTGCTCGCGACGAACATCAATGCCTGTGCTGCTCCGGGCGACCCGCCCTTCTACGGCCTGTGCTCACTCGGCTCGGGACGGTATGTGCTGCGGGGCTACACGCAGGGCCGGTATCGCGATCACTACGGCAACGTCGTTCAGGCGGAACTACGGGGACACACGAACGGGCGTCTGGGCGCGACCGTGTTCGCAGGCTTTGGCCAGGTAGCGGCCGGCCTCTCGGACGTTTTCAGCGCCCAGCTGCTGCCGGCGGGCGGCGTGGGCCTGCGCTTCCAATTGACGCAGAAATACCCGATGCACATGCGGCTCGATTATGCGTGGGGACGAGACGGCGGCCTGCTGTATTTCTCCGTAGGTGAGGCGTTCTAACCGCCCGATAGGAAAAAGAAAACGAGGGGCCGATCGGCGCCCCTCGTTTGCTCGATCACCGCTGTTACGCGCTCAGCGCGGCGCGCGCGGCGTTGCGTCGGGTGGCTCGAGAGTCTCATCCGGTTGCGCGTCGGTGGACGGCAGGTACCGGGCGGTGCCGACGATCCGCCGTGCCGCCACCAGGTGCTCCGCGAACCAGCGACCGCGATCGCCATCGCTCAAGCCGTCGTAGCGCACGCCGCCACCGGTCGCGGTCGAGTGAATGATGCGCTCGTGACCGGCGTAAATCGCGACGTGATCGATGGTCGAGCCGTCGCTCGCGAAAAACAGGAGATCGCCCGGACGCGCGGCGCCGATCCGCAGCGAAACGGCGTCACCGCGCTGCGCCATCTCGCGCAGCGTGCGCGGCAGCCGCACCCCTTCGCGGGCGAACACATACTGCACGAATCCCGCGGCATCGAAGCCGCCATACGGCGTGCTGCCGCCCGTGCGATACGGGACATTGACGTAGCTCTCGGCGACTTCGAGCACGCGCGTGGCGAACCGCGCCGCGACTTCATCCGATACCGGCGGCGGCGGCGAAGGCGGCAGGCTTCGGGGCGCCGCGGGCGGCGGAGGCAGGGACTTGGGCGCGGTCTCGTGATGGCTGTGCCCGCCCCAGCTCAGGGTCATGCCGAGGGTGTACTCGAGATTCTCGCGCAGCCCCGACGCGTATCCCACGTTGTTGTCGAGCGGCCGGCGGTACCGCGCTTCAGCCTGAACGCCGAGCGCCCCGAACAATTCGTGGCGCGCGCCCACGCCGTAGCTCACGGTCGCGAAGCTCGAATCGGGTCCACTGTTGACGCGCAAGCCATAGCCGCCGATTCCGGCGAATCCATACGGCGAGAAGCCGAGCAGCAGCGCCTTCAACGCGGGCACCGTGCGAAACGGCTCGAGCACCAGGTCGGCGTTCGCGGACCAGGCGCTCACATTCAAACCCCAGCCACCCGACGCGTTCCGGCAGCCATAGCGGCTGCAGTTCACGACTGGGGTCACGCTGTTGTCGGTGCTGTTGTCGAAATGCATGGCGCCACCGAGGCGCATGCCAAGGATGCCGCCGAACTTCGCGAAGCTGATGCCGCCGAACACGGGGCTGCTCGAATCTTCTTTCCGCGCCGCGAATGCGGTGAACACCCACGGTTTGGACGAGCTCTGGGCGACAGCGGGAGAAGTGAATGACGTGAAGCCGAGAGCCACGGCGGCGAGGAGGGCGCTCCGCCGGTGTTTCCGTTGCAACAAGTCGTGAGACATGGGCGCTCCGAAACCAGAGGGACGTGCACGCGCTGCACCGACTAGACACCGATCTTTGGGCTTACCCCATCGGCGTAATTCCCCTCGCGCGTTGATAATGCAGGTGATTTGAGCATCCGGCAATGTCCCCCAAACGCGGTGGTACGATTCCTGACAGTGTCTGTCCTTCGAGGATGCCCGAAGCGTTCCCGGTTCGGACGTCCAGGCCATCCAATTGAGTTGGGGGGACTTAGGCGGCCCCTGACATGACTGAGTTCCTCGGCCCCTAGTAGAACAGATCGTCGTCCTCGAGCCGCGTGACATTTCCTTGGGCATCGAGCAGGTACACGACGACCGCGTAGAACTTCTCGTAGGTGTAGACCCCGCCCATGGGGAAATCCGGGACCACGCTCCCGAGATCTCCCACGAGATTATGCAGGAACGCGACATCGGGAACGCCGTTCGGCGGCCCGAACGAGCCGTCGCGCAAATGGTAGACCACGAACGTGCCGAGGAAGTCGTGATCGGGATCGTCGGCGGCGAGGTCCACCCGCACGGCCGAGGTCGCGACGTAGTAGGCGTTGAACACGGCGGCGGTCGGCGCGCGCTGACTCTTCCGCAGCTCCTGCTCGCTGATGAACGAAGAGTTGCCAGCGCGATCGAACAGCCAGATGACGCCACAGCGACCGGCAAGGTCCGCGTCGGTCAACCCGGTTTCGAAGGCTCCGAGTACGGTGATGGTGTCGCGATTCAGGGTGCGGCCCGCGTAGAGTCCGCCGATCAACCGTTTGCCGCCCAGGATGCTATTGCGGCGGCAGTCGGTGATGTCCCAGTAGTAGCGATCGATGTCGCGGTCGTGGTCGATTCCGGTGAATACCAGACCGGCCACGCCGTTCACGTACGACCAGTGCACGCTCGCGAGCGTCGGGCTGTGCGCCAGATCCGAGCACCACACGGCGAAATCGAGATGGGCGCCTCCGGAC
>DATIWU010000134.1:0-4105 GCA_035519195.1 Gemmatimonadales bacterium | reverse complement strand
TGTGGCCCGCCTACAGCTCCACATCGCAGACCGTGAGCGAGCTGTCCGCGATCGACGCTACGACCCGGACCGTGTGGGTATCACTTGGCCTCGTCTGGACGGCGCTCTATGCGGCATACGGGGTGGGCGTGTGGTCCGTGGGGCGGGCGGGATCGAGTCGTGTGTTGCGCGGCGCGGGGACCGCAATCGTCATCGCGGCGGCCCTGGGCGTCTTCTGGCCCCCGATGCACCAGCGCGCAGTGCTGGCGGCCGGCGGCGAATCACTCACGGATACCCTGCACCTCGTGTGGACTGCGGCGAACGCAGTCCTGACGCTGGTCGCGATCGGCTGCACGGCGGCGGCACTCGGCCGGCGGTTCCGTCTCTATGCCGTCGCGACGATAGCGGTGATGCTTGCGGCGGGCGCTCTCACATCCATCGGTGCGCCGGGAGTCCAGGCAAACCTGCCGACACCGTGGATCGGTGTATGGGAGCGGGTCAACATCGGCGTGTGGTTGTTGTGGGTGTTCATCCTCGCGCTGACGCTCTTGCGACGTGGCGACGAGTAATGACTTGAATCGCCGCGGCCGCTCGGCCGAGGCTCTCGGGGATTAACTCCCTTTGGCGGGCCCAGGGCGCTAGACTAGCCCCGTGGCCTTGCTCGAAACCCGGCGCGAGCGCGCCGCCTTTCTGGTGATGCTCCTGGCCGGAGCCCTCATCTTCGCGCTGTTCCCGTATGCCAGCGGGCTGATCGGCATTCCGGTGCTGTACGCGGTCTTCGCACCATTCCACGACCGGCTCGCCAAGCACCTGCACACGCGTCTGGCCGCCACCATCGTGGTACTCGTCGCGCTGGTGGCGATCGCGGTCCCCGCCGTCATGTTGGCCGGGCTGCTCGTGAGCGAGGCGCAGCAGATCGCCTCCGACTTCCTCCAGAGTCCCCTGCTGGTCCGGATCGCGGAGCTCAAGCTGGGACCGCTGGAGCTCGGGTCGCGGATTGCGAGTCTCGGCGAAACACTGGTGAGCTGGCTGGGCATGAACGCCTTCGGCCTGCTCGGCACCGCGACGCGGCTGGCCCTGAACCTGCTCGTCGCCTTGTTCGGGCTGTTCTATCTGCTGCTGCGCCCGGGCGAGACGTGGACCGCGGTCGCGCCCTACATCCCGTTCTCGGCCAAGAACACCGAGATTCTGCGCGCCCGCTTCAGCGACGTCACGACGTCCACCGTGATCGGCACGGGGTTCTCGGCGGCGGTGCACGGGACGCTCGTCGGGCTCGCCTTCAAGGCTGCCGGCCTTCCCGACGCGCTGTTCTGGAGTGTCGTGACGGCTGCCGTATCCATACTCCCGGTGCTCGGCAGCGCAATGGTGTGGGGGCCAGGGGGGATCGCGCTCGTGCTCGAGGGACGCGTCTCAGCCGGGATCGCCCTGCTCGTGTGGGGCATCGTCGTGGTGGGAAACGTGGACTACGTCATCCGGCCATTCGTGTTCAAGCGCTGGGCCCACATCCATCCACTCGTGACGCTCGTCGGGGCGCTTGCCGGTGTCCCGCATTTCGGGATACTGGGCCTGTTGATTGGGCCGCTCGCCGTTTCATATCTGTTCGAGCTGATTCGGATGTATCAGGAGGAGTACCTGGCCGCACCGGCTGACGAGACGTAGAGGCCAGAAAGACGTCGAGCAAGGACGTCTTTCCCGGACATGGCTCGTTCGGGTCGGGTTAATCCTGGAACAACGGCGCCGCCTGCGGCGGGATCGGTGGTGATCGTCCCGCTGTGGGTGTACTACACCCCGGGCCGTGCCCCTACCTTTCATAGGCGTGTTGCCAACCGGCTCCGACCGTGCATAAGAGCCGCGGCGACGCTTCATGTCACGAGTGCCGAATAGCAACTAGATGAGGGTTCTCGTCGTAGCTAGTGTCAGAGAAACTGGCCTCCCGCATCGGGGTACTCGGGTCATGCGCGTTTCGCGTTCACTGGTCGTTCCCGCCGCCGCGACGGCTCTCGCGGCAGCCGCCCTGTTCCGGCCTGCGCCACTCGCCGCGCAGTACTTCGGCCGCAACAAGGTCCAGTACACGTCGTTCAAGTTCGATGTGCTGCGCTCGCCGCACTTCGACGTCTACTACTACGGCGAAGAACGCGAAGCCGCGGAACAGGCCATCCGCATCGCGGAGCGCTGGCACGCGCGCTACACCAAGCTCTTCAATCATGAGCTGCACGGCCGCCAGCCCATCATCCTGTATGCGAGCCACCCGGATTTCGAGCAGACGAATGCCATCTCGGGCGAACTGGGCGAGGGCACGGGCGGCGTCACCGAAGCCCTGAAGCGCCGCGTCGTGCTCCCCGCCGGCAGCTCGCTCCAGGAAACGAACCACGTGATCGGCCACGAGCTGGTGCACGCCTACCAGTACGACATCACGGGCGAAGGACTGGGGATGGGACAGATGCCGGGCGCGGCGCGGCTGCCCTTGTGGTTCATCGAGGGGATGGCCGAGTACATGTCGCTCGGCTCGATCGACCCGAACACGGCGATGTGGCTGCGCGATGCCGCACAACGGAAAAAACTCCCCTCCTGGCGGCAGCTGTGGGACCCGAGGTACTTCCCGTATCGCTGGGGTCAGGCGTTCTGGGCGTTCATCGCGGGACGCTACGGCGACGCGATGGTGGGCGAGATTCTCCAGCGCGCCGGACGGTCGGGCGACGCGCAGCTCGCGATCCAGCAGGTGACGGCGCTGCGGGTCGACTCACTGGTGAAGCTGTGGCATCGCGAGATCGATTCGGCGTACCTGCCGCTCGAGCAGCAAACCCATCCGCCCCAGGTCTACGGGAAGCTGCTCATCGGACGGGAGCATTCGCCCGGGTTGAACGTGGCGCCCGCCCTCTCGCCCGACGGCAATAGCCTCGTCTTCTACTCCTCACGCAGCCTGTTCTCGATCGATCTGTACCTCGCCGACGCGCACACCGGGCACATCAAGCAGCGGCTGATCGAGTCGTCACTCGATCCGCACTACCAGAGCCTCGAATTCATCAACTCCGCGGGCGCGTGGGACGCGGCGGGAAAGCGCATTGCCTTCGGCGCCGTGTCGAACGGGGCGGCGATCCTGACGGTGTACAACGTCGAGCAGAAGAGAAAGGAACGGGAAATCCGCCTCGAGGACGTGGGCGAGATCTTCAACCCCACGTGGTCTCCCGACGGGCGCTACATCGCGTTCTCGGCGCTGACCGCGGGGTTCACCGACCTGTATCGCTATGATCTCGAGCAGAAGCAGCTCGAGCGGCTGACCGGTGATCCGTACGGCGACATCGAGCCGGCATGGTCCCCCGACGGGCGGGAGATCGCGTTCGTCACCGATGAGTTCACGACGCAGCTCGACACGCTGGTCCCCGGCGCCTACGAGCTGGCGATCATGGACGTCGGCACGGGCGCGATTCATCGCGTCCCGACCTTCCCGCAGGCGACGAAGAGCGTCAACCCGCAATGGTCTCCCGACGGAACCGCGCTGTACTTCGTGGCCGATCCGAACGGCATCGACAACGTGTACCGGATCGACCTGCCGAGCAGCCACATCACGCAGGTGACGAACGTCTTTACGGGCGTCTCGGGCATCACGGATGTGAGTCCCGCGATCTCGATCGCGAGCCGCGCGGGGCGCATGGTGTTCGGCGTCTACGAGGAGTCCGGATACAACCTGTATGCCGTCGATTCGGAGGAAGTACTGCTCGGGACCGACGTCAGCGGCCCGCTGGCCGCGGTGAGCCCGGCCGTACTGCCGCCGCAGGATCGCATCTCTGCCGAGCTGCTCACCGCGCTCAAGGATCAGGAGACCGGCCTGCCGACCGATTCCGGATACGTCGAGCGCGGGTACAGTCCGCGGCTGTCGATCGATTTCGTTTCGCAGCCGTCGCTCGCGGTGGGCGCCGACCGGTTCGGGACGTATGTCGGCGGCGGCGTAGCGCTGTTCTGGAGCGACATGCTGGGGAACCGGAATCTCGTCACGGCCGTGCAGATCAACGGTGGATTCCAGGACTTCTCCGGGCTCGTGGCGTATCAGAACACGAGCCACCGCTGGAACTGGGGCGTGGCCGCGCAGCAGGTTCCCTACTATTCGAGCACGTACGGTGCAACGATC
>DATIWU010000133.1:0-35047 GCA_035519195.1 Gemmatimonadales bacterium | reverse complement strand
TGACGCCGGCGACGCACGAGCTTGTACTGCAGCCGTCCCAGCACGAGCTCGTCCAGCGCCCGGGTGGTCAACTTCTTCTCGAGATCGATCGATCGGTCGCGCGGAAAATCGTTCACGAAACGGGCGAACTTCGCCGCCACGAGAACGCCGAGATACTTGTTCTGCGTCTGATTCGCGACTTCGACCGGCGTGACAATGCGCATCGCTGTTCCTCTCAGGATTCTTGCCGAAGCCGATCGGCCTCGGCCACCAGTTCGTTCACCAGTTGATTCATCCGGGCCGCCTGCGGCCGGTGCGTCACGGCTCCGTCTTCGTCGACGATCGCCGAGATCTCGGCCACGGCTCCCGGCAGATCGTCATTGATGACGATGTGCTTCCAATCGAGACTCTGCTTGATCTCGGCCACCGCCTGCTCGAGCCGCTTCGCCAGTCCCGCGCGTGACTCCGTGCCCCGGCCCACGAGCCTGCGCTCCCATGCGGCGGCGGACGGCGGCAGGATGAAAATTCCCACCGATTGCGGCGCCGGATAGCGCCGGGCGACTTGCTGCGCGCCCTGGATCTCCACGTCCACCACCACGTGGCGCCCGCTCGCGAGCACGCGCTCGACCTCACTTCGCAGCGTCGCGTACCACTCGCCCGCGTACTCCGCCCACTCGATGAATTCGCCGGCCTCGCGGCGCCGCGCGAACTCCGCGCGCGACAGAAAGTGATACGCGACGCCGTCCTGCTCGCCGGGACGCGGCTTCCGCGTGGTGGCGGAGACGGAGTATCCCATGTCGCGCCGCTCGGCCAGGAGCGCCTTCGTGATCGTGGTCTTCCCGCCCCCGGAAGGGGCGGTCAGCACGACCACGCGGGGCGTCACTCCAGGTTTTCGAGCTGCTCCCGGAACCGCTCGAGCTCGCCTTTCATCGCGATCACGGCCTGAGTGATCGCGGCATCATTGGCCTTTGAGCCGACGGTGTTCACCTCGCGCAGAATCTCTTGCGCGAGAAAGCCGAGCTGTTTGCCGATACTGCTGCCTTCTTTCGCCGCCAGCGCCGTGCGGCACGCGGCGACATGCGTCCGTAGCCGCACCAGCTCTTCCGAGACGTCGACACGGTCCGCGAGTAACGCGATCTCGACGGCGAGCCGCTGCGCATCCACCTGCACTCCCGCCGCCAATTCCGCCACATTCCTTTTCAGGCGCTCGAGCTCCGCCGCGAGCCGCAGTGGCGCCCGGTGGCCGACGGTCTGCGCCAGCGACTCGATGGCGTCGAGCCGCGCCAGGAGATCCGTGGCGAGCGCGCTGCCTTCGCGTTCGCGCATCGCCAGGACTTCGCGGGTGGCGCCGTCAAGGATCGGCTGCACCTCTCCCCACTCGACTACTCGCTGCGGCTGCCCCTCGAGGGACAGGACGTCGGGGTGCCGGGCCACGAACGCGAGGTCCGGTTCGCCCTTGAGTCGCAGCTTCTGTTTCAGCTCCTTGACCGCGCGGACGACCTGCCGGGCCTTTTCCACGTCCACGACCACCGCCCCGGCGCCGTTCGGGATTTCGGTCCACCGCGCCTGCACGCTCACATGTCCCCGCTCGAGCAGCTGTCGCAGGTGTTCCCGGATTTGGGACTCGATTCCCACGAGCTCCGACGGCAGCCGGAACTGTGGATTGAAATAGCGGTGATTGACGGTGCGGATCTCGATCACGAGCCGCCCGCCCGCGACTTCCCCCTCGGCCGAGCCGAAGCCCGTCATGCTTCGAGGCACAGGCGGATAACTCTAGTTGGGAACGAAGGTTAGGTCAACGGCGTGCTAATTGGTGAAATGCCACCGTACCCCGTAGACCTGATAGTTGCTGGGATACGACCCGTCCGGCACATAACCACCGTGAAACGCTCGCGCGTTGCGCAGCGACCAGAAGATCGTCACTCCCCCGACGCGGATCTGCGCGTTCAGGTTCATGAACGTGCCGGGCGGAAGCGCGAGCGCGGTCGTCACCCCGCTCGAGTCGGTGAAGATCCCGGCGCCACCGCCGCCGCTCCACGACTCTTCGGCGAGCTCGGCGCGTACGGCGAAGATACCGCTGCGATAGGTGCGCCAGAACTTGGAATAGAAGGTCACGGAGTAGCGGGCGTGCGTCGGTGGCTCGAAGTCCCCGCCCCCCCGCACCGGATTCCAGTACCAGCCCGACAGCTCGAGTCCCGGAAGCGGGCGGATCGCTCCCTCGAGGACGACGTAGTTCGTCGCCGGCGTGAGCCCGAGTCCCGAGATTCCGGGAAAGCCGTCGGGAAAATCCGCCACGGGCTTGAAGGGATCGCGCCGGGCGCCGCCGATCTCGAACGTCAGGAGACGGCTCGTCCACGTCACGGCGCCGTACAGGTCGGTGGTGGTCTGCATCGAGTCGTCGAGGCGCGCCGGCGCATCGTAGTCGTCGGCCCACGCGACGTCGCCGTGCGCTCGGAATCCGAGCGGCAGGTTGAGCCCGACGCTCGCATGCGCGCGGTTTCCATTCCGTCCGTTCTGATACGATGCGTGTCGCGCGTCGACGCTCAGGGTGGCGAAGTGGAACGGCATCCATCCCGTCCGGACCTCGAGCGCGAACGGGTTCGGGTCTCCCTGCACGACCGTAAGGAGCTGCACCGAGGCGCGCGGCCACAACGACGAAAGCGTGAGCATCCCCTGCCCGAGTGACCGGCTCACGACCGCCGAATCATGGCTCAAGCTCGATGTCGCGAGCGAGAGCTCCACGCGCTGCCCCAAGCCGTCGCTGCGGGTGGCGTAGAATCCTGACAGCACGTCCGCCTCCCGCTTCGCGCTGATCGGCAGCACGGTTGGCGACGTGGCGCCGCGTCGGTCCCAGTCCGAGCTCAGGATCTGGAACACGACGCCCGCTCGAGGCGTGGGGATGAATTCACCCTTGAACCAGAGATCGACGTCATGGAAGGCGGTGCTCGCGGTGCCGGACACGCCGGCGATGTCATTCCAGTCGGCCACCACGGACAACCCGAGGCCGGAACGCCAGCGCTTGAGAAACTCACCGCGGTATCCGGCAGTCCCGACGACGCCGGTCGTGATGCCGACTTCGCTGGCCGGCGCGGTGGAGCGCTGCCGCAACGACGTGAGATAGACGCGCAGCACACTGGGCAGGACGATCACGTCCACCCGCTCGAGTGGGGCAAGCGGGACCCGTGCCGGGTCGACAAAGACGGAATCGCGCCCCAGCGGGAGGTACGGGACGCCATCCCAGTACAGCTCGAGACCCGCGGCGCCGTGCCCCGCGTACATCACGGCCTCCGGCTGCCCGAACAGGCCGGTCCGGGCCACGAACACGCCGGGGATGTGCGACAGGAGATCACTCAAGGTCCGTTTGTCGGAAAACGCGAACGAGTCGGCGGTGAAGGTGTAGCGGGTTCCTGCGGGGAGCGGGCCCTCGGGGAAGCCGGGTGGCAAAACGGGAAGGACGTGGGGAATGGTATCGCGAGTGGTGTCACGCCGGGTCGAGTCCGCATGCGCCGCGCCGCCGCCGGTGTCGCGGGGGGCTGCGGGCGGCGCGCGTCCACTTGTATCCACAACCTGCGCCACGGCGGCGCGAATCTTCCCCGTCGCGCCCCCTCCTCCCGTGGCGACGAGAACGGCGGCGAGGAGCAGACTCGCCGCGCGGTTCACGCCCCCGCGCGCTTCAGAATCAAGTCGCTGAACAGCCGGACGCCCACCGCGGTCGGCCCCTTGGTCTGATACGGCGCTTCATTGTCCGTGTACGCCGTGCCCGCGATATCGAGGTGTGCCCAGGGATAGCGGTCCGTGAACTCCCGCAGAAACCAGCCGCCCGCGATCGTCCCGGCGCCTCGGCCGGCCGAGTTCTTCACGTCCGCCACATCCGACTTCAGGAGATCGCGATACTCGTCCCACAGCGGCAGCGGCCACACGCGCTCGCCCGTGCGTTCCCCCGCTTCGCGAACCTCGTTGATCAGGAGCTCGTCCGTTCCCATGATGCCCGTCGCGACGTGGCCCAGGGCCACGACGACCGCGCCCGTGAGCGTTGCGATGTCGAGCACGGCGGCGGGATGGAACCGCCGCACGTAGGAGAGCGCATCGCACAGGATGAGCCGGCCTTCAGCGTCGGTATTGATGATTTCGATCGTCTTCCCCGAGTGACTCCTGATCACGTCGCCCGGCTTGAAGGCCGTTCCCGACAGGAGATTTTCCGTCGACGGCACGAGCCCGACGACGTTGACCTTGGGTTTCAGCCGTCCCAGCACCTCGAACGTGCCGAGCACGGCCGCCGCGCCCGACATGTCGAACTTCATGTCTTCCATGTTCTGGGCGGGTTTGATCGAAATACCCCCGGCATCGAACGTCACGCCCTTGCCGACGAGCGCGAGTGGGGCCGCGTCACCCGCTCCCGTGTACTCGAGCACGATGAAGCGCGGCTCCTGATCGCTCCCCTGCGATACCGCGAGCAGCGCGCCCATGCCTTCTTTGACGATCGCCGCACGATCGAAGATCGTGACCTTGAACCCGTACGTCGCGGCCAGCTGCTTCGCCTGCTCCGCCAGGTAGCTCGGCGTGCAGACGTTCCCCGGCTGGATTTGCAGGTACCGCGCGAGCCGCGTGCCCGCCGCGATCGCTTCCCCGATCCGCTGGCCGGCGGCGACCGCATTCGAGTCGCGCGCATCCACCAGGATGTCCACCGACTCGACCTCGCTGCGCGGCTCATCGGACGGCGGGGCGGCCTTGAGCTCGAGGAACGTCCATGCCCCCTGCGCCGCGCCTTCGGCGACGGCTTGACCCAGCTCCTGGGCGCTCACGCCATTCCGGGCCTCCGCGGCGACGGCGAACGACACGCGCTTCGCGCCCAACACCCTGGCGCGCTTCGCGGCCACCGCCGCCGCGCGACGAACGCTGGTGCGCTTCACGTCGGCTGGCTTGCCCATGCCGATGAGCAGAATGCGCTGGGGTTTTGCGCCGGTACTCGAGGGATAGAGCAGGCTCGTTTCGTCGCGCTTGCCCTTGAAGTCCCCGCTCGTGATCGCGCGGGACAGCACTCCGCCGGACGCCTGGTCGAGGGCGCCGAGCGATGTGGGAAGGGTCGCGCCTTCCGCGACGGCCACCGCCAACAGCGGTGTGTCGAGGCTCGCCGGCGGCGTGGTGACGATCGTGGTCTTCAGCTCAAACATGCTCGAGAATACACTCGGCGAATTTGGAGGTAGAGACTTCGGTGGATCCGGGAAGCAGGCGCGCCAGGTCATAGGTGACACGTTTCCCCTGGATCGCGCCTCCCACGCCGCGAACGATAGCGTCCGCGACATCGGTCCAGCCCAGCTCCTCGAACATCATCGCCCCGGACAGAATGACGCTCGAGGGATTGACCTTGTCCTGGCCCGCGTACTTGGGAGCCGTCCCGTGGGTGGCCTCATACACCGCATAGCCGTCGCCCACGTTTCCGCCGGGGGCGAGGCCGAGGCCGCCAACCTGGGCGGCGGCGGCGTCCGAGAGCAGATCGCCGTTCAGGTTCGGAGCCGCGATCACCGAATATTCATCGGGCCGCAGCACGAGCTGGGCGAACATCGCGTCGGTGATGCGATCCTTGATGATCACGCACCCATCCCCCTTCCCGCTTCCCCCTTCCCCCTCGGGTCTCGTCCGGTCTCCGAACTTCTCGCGCGCGATCTCGTATCCCCACTCCCGGAACCCGCCTTCCGTGAACTTCATGATGTTGCCCTTGTGCACGAGGGTCACGGATTTGCGGCCCGACTGGATCGCGTAGCCGATTGCCTTGGCCACGAGCCGCTGGCTGCCGAATTTCGACATGGGTTTGATGCCGATGGCCGACCCGGGACGGATCGTGGCGCCAAACCGCTCGGTGAGAAACTCGATCACCGCGTCGGCCTCGGCGCTCCCGGCTTTGTACTCGATCCCCGAGTACACGTCCTCGATGTTCTCGCGGAAGATCACCACGTCGAGCTTGTGCGGCTCGCGCATCGGGCTCGGCACGCCGGTGAAGTAGCGGACGGGGCGGATGCAGGCGTAGAGATCGAGCAGCTGGCGCAGCGCCACGTTGAGTGAGCGAATCCCCCCGCCGACGGGCGTCGTGAGCGGACCCTTGATGGCCACCCGATGATGGCGAATGGTCGCGAGCGTGTCTTCCGGCAGCCAGCTGCCGGTCTGTTTGAACGCCTTCTCGCCCGCCAGGGCCTCGAGCCATGCGATGCGGCGCTTGCCACCCGACGTGCGCTCCACCACGGCATCGAATACGCGGCGGGCGGCGCGCCAGATGTCCGGTCCCGTTCCGTCTCCCTCGATGAACGGGATGATGGGATGTTCCGGAACGACCCAGTGACCGTCGCGATAGTCGATGCGCTCGCCCATCCACCGCGCTCCTCAGTCGAAAAAACGTCGTCCAGTCTACATGGCCGCTATGGGGTTGCGCCAGCGGAACGCCACCATAAACTACGCCCATGCGCCGGCCCCGGTTCATCGTGTCGCTCGTTGTTTGCGCCCTCTGCTGGCTGACGGCCGGCCCGGGCGGCCTGGCATTGCAGATGTCGCTGGCGTGCCGGATGGAGGGGATGCACCACGCCCAGCATCACCATCACCACGGTCCCGCGCGGTCGGAAGGACCGTGCATTTGCGACCAGATGACCAGTGGCTTCGACGCCGCGCTCTCGATCGGCGTGCCGAGCGTGCTCGATCAGACCACGGTCGCCTGGTTGCCCCCGACTCGGTCCACCACGGCCGAGCCCTTCGTTTCCCTCGTTTCCTTCACCCGCTCTCCGGACACACCTCCCCCGATCGCAGCGTGAGCTGATCCAGGCTCCGTTGTCGATCACACTCCGTTAGGGGAGGTATAGGCACATGCGTCATGTTCGCGTGACGCTGCTGTTATTGGCAGCGGCACCCGCGCTCGTGCGCGCGCAAGTGGGAGCGCAGCGCGACACGACGAAAAAAGATACGGTCACAAACCGCGCACCCATCGGGCTCGCCCCCGTGACCGTGACGGCCACGCCGTCGCGCCCCGAGGAGCCCGCGAGTACCGTCCAGGTGTCGGCCCGCATCATCCAACAGACACCGACATCGGATCCCTACGACCTGCTGCGGCAGACCGCCGGCGTCGAAGTCCACCTTCAGGGCCAGGGGCCTGGCTTCGCATCGGATGCGTCGGTGCGGGGATTCAGCTCGGACCATTCCACCGATCTCGCCATGTGGGTGGACGGCGTTCCGATCAACGAACCGGTCAATGGGCATGCCGAGGGATACAACGATTGGAGTCTGCTCTTCCCCG
Organism: Gemmatimonadales bacterium; assembly: GCA_035519195.1. GTDB lineage: Bacteria > Gemmatimonadota > Gemmatimonadetes > Gemmatimonadales > GWC2-71-9 > AG25. The sequence goes on along the minus strand of DATIWU010000133.1, from coordinate 27,792 downwards.
AAGCGATTCAGGACCTGGACGTCGTCAAAGGGCCCACGAGCCCGGTGTACGGGAATTTCGCCATGGCCGGGGTGGTCAACGTCCGGACGCTCGAGCGCATCGACCGCACGTCCGCGTGGGTGGAGCCCGGATCGTACGGCCGTGTGGAGGGAGGGTTGCTCACCGGGTACGATCGTGGGACGTCGAGCGGCGTCCTGGGATTCCGCGGTGAGCGCGAGGACGGCTGGCGGCCGAATAGCGACTACTCGCTGGGACAGGTCCATGGCCGTCTCGTGTCGTCGCTGTCCTCGAAGACCACGCTGGACTTCGGCGCGGAGTTGTACGGCACGACGTGGCATTCTCCCGGATTCCTGAGCGACAGCCAGTTCGACGCGCACGAGTACGACATCGTCCAGAATGCCTCGGATGGGGGCTTCAAGCGGCGGGCACAGGAACGGGCGAGTGTGCGGGTGCTCCTGGGACCGACACTGCTGTGGCGCAGCACGGCATACTCCACCCAGGGTCGCTGGCAGCTGTTTCTCACCATCCCCCCGGAACCCGGTTCCGGTGAAGGCACGGGGAGTCAAACCGAAGAAGAAGACTCGCGCTACGGCTTTGGCCTCACGAGCGCGTTGACGTGGGCACTGACCCGAGAGGAGATCACCGTGGGCATCGAGGGGCGCTGGGATCACTCACGCTACGAGAACTGGCTGACAACCCTGCGAGCCCGCGACTCGGCGCAAACCCTCGTCACCGCGTCACAAGGCTCCGCGGCCTTGTTCGTCCAGTCCGCGACGGATATCACCGCGCGGCTACGGCTGCTCATCGGGGCGCGCATTGATGGCCAGAGCACCAACTCGACTCCGGACAGCGCTGCCGAGTTGAGTGCCTCGAAGTCCATCGTGTCGCCCAAGTTCGGCATGCTGTTCCGCCTGCCGGATTCGCTCGGCCTGTACGGGAATGTCTCGAAGGGCTTCCGGCAGACCGATGGGGTGATCGAAGATCCTACACTGCCCTTCATCACCGAGTGGGCGTACGAAGCGGGGATCAAGCTGAACCGGCCGTGGGTGCAGGGAAGTATCGCCCTGTTTCGGATGGACGTGAGCAACGAGCAGACGTTCGACCCGATCACGCTGACGTCGACGAGCGGCGGCGCGAGCCGGCGGCAGGGCGTCGAGGTCACGGCCAATGTGCGGGCGACGCGCGTGGTGTCTGTGAATTTCGACTGGACCTTCAACGACGCGCGCTATCGCGAGTCGATCACCGAGGACGGCGACACGCTGACGGGCCTGCGCGTGTACAACACGTCGCGCTACGTCGGAGCGACGGCCCTGGACCTGACGCCGCCCGACGGGCGGTGGAGCGTTCGCCTGACCTCGATCGCCGCCGGTCCCTACAGTCCGTTTGACGAGCCGGGAGTGATTCGTCCCGCGTACGCGCTGTTCCACGTCAACGGGATGATCCGGTTCGGGCCGGCACGGCTGCAGCTCGGGGTGCGCAATATCTTCGACACCGCCTATCGGGAGCTCGAGGCGGGCGAGTTCGTTTCGCCGGGCCAGCCTCGTACGGTGTACGGGAGCGTGCGTTATGCACTCTGAGCGACGCTTCGTGCGGAACGAGGACGTGTCCTGCCGCATGTTTCGCAGCCCGGCGTTCGAGGCGCTGAGTCACGTCCATCCTCTGGTGCCGCACGCCATCTTTGTGCCGTGCGTGGCCATCTTGCTCTGGCCGGGCCAGACGGCGCTGTCGCTGTATTCGATCGCCAGCCGTCTGGGATTCGGGCTCTTGCTGTGGACGCTGGTCGAGTACGTTATTCACCGGTTCGTGTTTCATCCGCCGGCGTGGATCGAAGACGACACGCGTCGTATTCTCGGCACACTGGCGGTGGGGGAACCGGCGATGGCAGCGCTCCCGACGTGGCGGCATCGATTCTATTTCCTCGTGCACGGAGTCCATCACGACTTTCCCAACGATTCGCGCCGCCTCGTCATGCCGCCGAGCGTCAGCGTGCCGCTCGCCTGCCTCTTCTACGCGGTGTTTCGCGCCGCGTTTGGGGCGGGCGCGAATGCCACGTTCGCGGGGTTTGTGATCGGATATCTGTGCTACGACACGATTCACTATCTCACCCATCACGGCTCGCGCCACACGGCGCTCGGCCGGTATCTGCGCCGGGCGCATTTTGGCCATCATTATGTGGACTCGAGCCGGAACTACGGTGTAAGTTCGCCCTTATGGGATGTGCTGTTGGGCACGCAAGCGCGGGATGGCACCTGACGAGTCTCGCGTTGCGCAGAGTGGTGATCCCGCCGATCGGCGCGATCGGGCTGCTGGTGCTCGGGTCGTGCAGGAAGGCGGAGACCGCATCCGTGGGCCTTGCGGGCGTGCGCATCACCCCCGCGCTGGCGAAGCCCGAGTTCACGCTCCGGGACGTCCGGGGTCGCCCGTTTGATTTTCAGCGCGAGACGAGGGGCAAGATCACGCTGTTGTTCTTCGGGTATACGCACTGTCCCGACGTGTGTCCGCTGCAGATGGCGAACATCGCGGCGGCCTTGAAGCGCAGCGATCGCAAGGTGGTGCGGGACGTGGCCGTGGTTTTCGTGACGACCGATTCCGCGCGCGATTCGCCGCAGCGGCTCGCGCAATGGCTCGCCAACTTCGATTCGAGCTTCGTGGGCCTGATCGGCACCGAGCAGCGCGTGAACGCGATTCAAGCGGGGCTCAAGTTTCTGCCACAGTCGGTGCGCGATGGGGCCGGCCCGGACTACACCATTGCGCATTCCGCGGTCGTACTCGCGTTCACCCTGGACGACTCGGCGCACGTCCTGTACCCCTCGGGAATCGAGCCCACCGCGTGGGCGCGTGATCTGGCGCTCCTCGCGGGCACAGGCAGTCTGCCGGCCCGCCCATGAACGCCGGGCCGTCGCTGCTGCTCGCCTGCGGGCTCGTCGCCGCGGGGTGCACGCGCGACACGGTCCACGCCGGCCCGCTCGAGATCCGGGGGGCATTCGCGTTTGCCCCGATTACGCTCGAGTCCACGGGGGCGTATCTGACGATCATCAATCATGGGACGACCTCCGACACGCTGGTCAGCGTGCGCTGCACGTGCGCCCGCGCGGCCACGCTACATCAATCCGGGCCGGGCGGCATGGTGCCGCGTGCGTCGGTTCCGATCCCCGCGGGCGATTCGCTGCGAATGGCTCCAGGAGGAATGCACTTGATGCTGACGTCGCTCGATCACCGTGCCAAACCGGGAGAGCGGCTCACGCTGGTGCTGCGGTTCGCGCGTGCCGGCGATGTCACGCTCGAGGTTCCCGTGCGCCCCTACGCAGAATGATGCGATTCCGGTGGCCTGCGATCGCGACGCTCGCGGCGTTGGTCACACAGTGCCGCCCGATCGTGGGCGGCCGGGCGCGTCTCGCTGACATCGCCATCGAGTACGGGGTCGTCACACCGCCGGGGGCTGGAACAAGGGCAGACGCCTATCTGTTGATTCGCAACACTGGCAGGAGCACCGTGACACTCACGGCTGCCTCATCCCCCGACGCGGACTCCGTCTGGATCACGAACCCGTACGGGAACCTGCCGATTCGTGAGCTGACGATCGTGGCGGGCAGCAACATCGAGCTCGCGCCGGGAGGCGCGCACCTGGGGATCGCCGGAATTCGGCGTTCGCTCGCCAGCGGAGATACCCTGGCGCTCGCGCTGCAGTTTGGTTCGCGTGGCCCCGTGACCCTCAGGGCGCCGATTGCGTTGGTGGACACCGCACAGACGGCGAAAAATGGCGTGGCGTGGTGGTGCGCGTCGCTCGCGGACCACGACCGGCTGGAACTGTCCTACTTTTGGGCCAGCGTCCTCCTGGCCCTGTTCCCCGTTGGAATCTTCACGACGATCGCGGTGCTCGTGGCGCGCGCGATCTACCGGCAGAACCGGAACCGGCAACCCGAACCGGCGGTGGGTCGAGAGCGCTAGACCGGTGCGAGCGGCTGACGCGCGGCGGCGATCAGGTCCGCATCCGGCGTGACCTGGTCGTCCAGCGTGACGCGGTTTCTGTTCTCGCGGATCATGCGGTCGAACAGCGACAGTTTGCTGTCGAACAGGAACCGGAGCAGCAGCATGGTCCAGGAGGTGTGATAGGCAAGGCGGTCGTACACTTCGGGCACCATGGCGCGGATGCGTGGCAGCTTGTTCCAGGCCACCGAGGGGAAGTCGTGATGCTCGTTGTGATAGCCGACGTTGAACGCCACGATGTTCAGCTTGCCGTAGTAACTGAACGTTTCCTGATCCCCATCGAACGTCATGTAATGCCGCTGGATCCAGCGCGCGCCCAGCGGGTGCAGGCCGATCGCGAAGAACAGCGAGGCGAGGAAGTACACGACCGCCTTCGGCCCCCACACCAGGTAGACCGCCACGTTCACCAGGATCTGCACGCCGAGGTTCGTGAGCGACCAGGCGTCGAGCAACGACACCTCTTTCACGCGCATCGGCCGCACGATCTGGAACACGGGATACAAGAGCAGCCACAGCGCCTTACCCAGGGCGGAGTGTCCCACGAGCTTCGCTTCCCAGCGGCTCGGGATATCCGCGTCGAGCTCGTACACACCCTGAAACGAGTGGTGCTTCAGGTGATACTTATGGAACGAGAGCGCGCCGGGCAGGCACATCGGCAGGTTGGCGATCAGCTCGGTGAGCTGGTTCGGCATCTTGCGCTTGAACACGAGGCGGTGCGTGCATTCATGGATCATCACGAACAGCGCGTGATTCGCGAATGCCCCGGCGCAATAGGCGACCACGAACACCACCCACCAGGGCCTGGTCGAAACGAATGCCGCCAGCACGTACTGCAAGGCGACGATCCCCACGGTCCAGAAAAAGGTGGTGGGATTGTGGCCAATCAGGTCGCGGATTTCGGGATGGCGGGCGAGAATTTCCTTGGTGCGCGCGCGGTGCGGCTCTGGCGTGTCGGCGTGGGCAAATTCGTGACGGCTCGTATCCATTAAGACACTCGCTCTTCGGAGCAGGACCTGTTCATAATAGAACCATAGGACACGGATGACAACCATTGTGGGGGTCGTGGCCGTGCGCATGCGCCGCTATGTCCAGCGGCTCGCGGAACACCATGCCTGACCAGCCGGTCGGCGAGGCGCGCCCCGCGCGCTTCTCAGCTCCCGCCGTCGCCGCGGTCGCGGAACCCTCCGTCGCGGGATCGGTGGTCCTGTACCGCCTGTACGACGTGGGGTATGAGATTCAGCTCGATCAGGCGCTCGATCTGCTGGGCCGCCCGCGCGGCGAGCGCGGCTCGCTCAGGCCGCCGGGACCGCCGCGTGCGGAGAGCCAGGCGATCCGGATCGAGAATCCGCCGATCACCATTCCCTTGAGTACCGAGCGAGTGACGCTCGACAGTGACCGCGTGGCCCGATCGGTTCAGGTGTCGGCCCGCATCTTCGATTTCGGGGTCGTCTCGCTGCGCGTCCGGGTTACGACGCCCGGCATGCTCGCCTGGCAGGCCTACTCGGCGCTGGGCAACGCGCTGGCGCTCGCGCCCGAGATTCAAGCCCTGTTCGAGCGACACCTGCGCGAGCTGACGGCGCGGATTCGCGCGGCGATCGCCCGTCCGGAGATCGCCACGATCACGGAGGATTACGTCGTCTACCGAATCGATCGCCTGACTGACGCGGCGGGCACTGCGCTGCCTCCCTCATCGCTGCGCGACGTGGATGTCGCGCCGCTCTTGCTCGACGAGTCGCGCCCGCTCTCGCCGGAGGCGCGCCAGGAGCTCCTGCCCTACTGGTTCTCGTACTATGTCGACGATCTCGCGATTCTGACCTGGAACAACGCGCTAGTGGTGGAGCCGCTCGGGTCGGACAGCGATGTCGAGCTGGTGCTCGAATTCGCGAACGCGCAGCTGCTCGAGCTCCGCTACTACGACGCGCTGCTCGACGCGGAGCTGCCGCGCATGTACGACCGGATCGCGAGCGCGCGGCGCGGACGCGGGCGCTGGATTTTTGGCCACTCCTACGCCGACCTGCTCGCGGCCATCCAGACGCTGGTGGCGGATTCGACGGAAATCGTCGAGCGTGCCGAAAATTCTCTCAAAGTGACCGACGACGTGTATCTGGCGCGCGTGCATGCGGCCGCGCTCGATCTGTTCCGCGGGCGCGCCTGGCGCCGCGGCCTCGATCACAAACTGGCGATCATCCGACAAGCCTATGGGATGCTGAATGCCGAAGCGATGGCCCGTCGCAGCGAGCTGCTCGAAGGGGTGATTATCCTGCTCATTGTCATCGAGATTGTGCTGGCGTTGGTGGGCGGAAGGCACTAAGTCGTTCCCCGAAAACAAGAAGGTGGCGCGAGTGCCTCAAGCGCCCGCACCACCCTCCGATTCCCCCCCTTCCCGCTTCCCGCTTTCCCCCTCCCGCTTCCCCTTTCCCGCTTCCCGCTTCCCGCTTCCCGCCTCCCGCTTCCCCTGTCGTTACAACCGATATCCCACCAGCGTTCCCGGCGCGGCCCGAAGAAACAGCATCCCCGAAATGTCGTCCACGGCGTAGACCGGCTCTTTTTCCTTGCCCAGCTCCACGCGCGAGCGAGGCGCGCCGGTGTCCTTCGTCACCTGCATGAGCACGTTGCCGTTGCCATCGGGTGCGCGCGTCAGCATGAATACCGAACCCGGCACATTGAGCGAGGCCTTGAACCGCTTGGAGGCCATCGCCGCGGATTGCTGTGAGTATCCCTGGAGCTGCGCTCCGCCCTGGGAATAGGCATCGGCCAGCTGCCCCTCGATGCGGCGCGCGGTCGTGTCGGTTGCCTGGCGCGACGCCTGGGCGAACGCATCGCCGTAGGCCGACGCGGCCGCGCCGTACAGCCCCGCGCGCACCGCGTTGAGCGCATACAGCGCGCGCAACAAGCCCGGCTGTTGCGGCGCGGGATAATACACCTGCTGCCTGATCGAGCCGTCCCGGCCGAGAATCACGAGATTCTGGGCCGCGCTGAGCACGATGCCCGCCGGACGGATTTCCATGGACGTCGGATCTTCACCGCCCTGGAACCGGATCTCCCCCGACAGCGCACGGTAGGTGCCCGCGCTGCGATCGATCGCGTACAGCCGGTGATCGCGATTCGCGAACACATACAGGGTTTGTCCCTCGACCGCATGATTCAAGTAGTACCGCTCGGCATGATAGCCTGACGCCGACATCGGCTTGCCGCTCTCGATCGCATCCCGGAACCGCGGCTCGCCCGAGGCGAGATCGATCACGTTCACTTCGCCGTTCACGGTCGAATCGGGATGCGTGATGTACAGCAGCCCAGCCGGCGTCAGCTCGGCGTACTCGAGCTGGCCCTTGATCTTCACGTCCTTGTTCAGCCGCAGCGTTGCCGTCGCCACGTCGAGCACGTTCACGAACGTCTTCGATTCGGCATCGACGGTGAGGACGACTGAGCCACCCGCGATCATCGCATCGATCACGTTGCCCTTCATGTGCACCGGCTTCGCCGCGATGAGCGACCCGTCCTCGTAGCGTGCCACGTTCAACCCGGTCTGCACCACACCATTCACGACGCGCCGATTGCCGGTGGCCTCGTTCGCCGGAGCCGCCTGGGGCAGCATCACGATTCCCGCCGGGTGCTGCACGATGTCGTGGATCCAGCCGTCGATGCTCGCGGGCTTGGCCCAGAGGGCCTGGCCGTCGGAGAGCCGGTACGCCATGAGCCGTTCATCGAAGCTCACATAGATGCGGTCACGTCGGTCGACCGACGCGTAGAGTTGCACGAAATGCGGCGGCATGCCGGCGTGCGCGGTCGGCAACGTTGCCGTCCAGCGCACGGCGCCGGTCCGCGTGTCCATGGCCCGCAGTCCCATCAGCGTGTGGACGACGATCACGTCGCGTCCGGCTTGGAGCACTTCGAGCTCCGTCCCGGTCGATGCCAGGCGGACGATGCCCTGCACCAGCCCGCCCAGTCCGCGTTTCCGCGGCTCGGCTTGCTCGAACAGCGTTTCATTGGTCCAGCGTTGTTGGCCGGTGGCGAGGTCATACAATGCCACGACGGGTGGGCCGGACTCGCGCTGTCCGTGCACCAGCAGGGTGCTGCTCTGCGGCAGCACGCGCCGCGTCACGACTTTGGCGAGTGACAGACTGCGAGAGTCGAACACCACACCGCCCGTCACGGGGTCGAACACGATCACGAGTCCGGGCCGTGAGGCTTCCATCAGCAGCGAGCCGTCGACCATGCGAATGGAGTCGATCGGGAGTCCGCCGAGCTCGGGTTTGGTCCAGGCGATCTGGCCGCGCTCGATGTCGACGCCGAACAGCGCGGCGTCGGTCGAAACGAGCAGCGCGCCCGCGGGGGTGACTTGCTGCCAGCGAACATCGCCCGTGAGGTGAACGGTCCATGCCTGCATCGCGGCGGCGGGCGCAGCGCCGGCGTTGGGCATGCGCGCGCGCGCGATGTCGGTTTGTGCACCAGTCGTTGTGGTAATTGAGACAGCGACGACGAATGTGATGAGCGCCCGTCGGGTCACAGCGGCCATGATCTCTCCTTGGGAATCGTGGGGCGGGCGCGGGGCAGTATATCCCCCCATGAGGGTTCGTCGCGCAAGAGGGGCCGAGTCGGTGGAACGGGCCGAGCGGCTTGCAGAATGCAACTGCGCGCTGGCGTGCGCGCCCTCGCCTCGAGCGAGCGGAACACCACGAACACCACGCGGCATCCGGGACGGGAGTAGATCCGTTTCGTAAGTCCTCACGCCGCGACACGCTTGTTGTCTGACCGCCCTGATCCGTGACGTATCTCACGGGTCGGGGCGGTCTCGATTGCGCAATGTGATGGCGTCATCAGACGCGGAGTGAGCAATGAAAAAGCTGCTTACTGGCACGGTGCTCGTGATGCTCGCGGCGTGTGCGCCGCCGGCGACGACGACCGTGGCCATGTCGTGGGGGCCGGGTCCGTGGTATCACTACTGCACCTGGGATGCTCCGTGCTGGTATTCAGAGCACCAGGTGTTCGTGTACGGCTGGGGATACATCGAACGGCCGCAGTACGCCTATCTCGTGCAACATCCGGAGCGGCGTGAAGGCTGGGCCAATCGCCGTCGTGAGTGGTATCCCGAGCGGCGGCCGGTGTATCGGGGTCACGATTGGGAGGCGTATCAGCGGAGCACGCAGCCGAAGCACGAGACGCGAGACGATCACCGGCACCACGAGGATCACGAGCACTAGCCTGCCGGCTCGTGCGCGACGTCATCGGTTATCCCCTCTCGCGTTCGCGAGAGGGGATTTCCCGAGGAGTCGTTCAGGGAGGTCTTGAAGCGTATCCCGCTGCTCGACGCATCGGACGCCAACGAGTATGCCGAGGGCGGGAATCGAACCCGCATGGGGTTGCCCCCACCGGATTTTGAGTCCGGCGCGTCTGCCAGTTCCGCCACCCCGGCATGAATTTCAGCGCAGGGAAGTTACCCGGAGATCTGCTCGAGTGGGACTCTGAAAACCGGAGGGCGGTGCTGCGGCACGACCCACCGGCCGCCCGTGAGCGCTTGCTTCCGCCCGGCGAGAACGAGCTTCGATACAAGCGGCGGGACGCGTCTTGGCGGCTAGGATTTGTTCCTAAACGTCTTTTCCCGTTCTTAGCGCGTGACGCGCAGTTTGGGACGCTTACCCGCGCCAGGCGGCGGCTCGAGCGATTCGCCCCCCGCGGCGAACTGCCGCGCGATGGCGTAGTACACGAGCTCGACCGCGCCGTCCAACGCGGCGCTGCGTGATGCGGAGGCCGCGCTGCGGCAGGCCGAGGTTCGGCTGCGGGAGGCGGAGGTGGCGGAGAGGGTGGCGCGACGCGAGCACGATCGCGCACGGGCGAGCGCGGGACCTAGTTTCGAGTCACTCTGAACATTGAAAGCAGATCCTTCGCTTCGCGCGCCTGCGGCGCGCTTCGCTCAGGATGACAGACGCGTCCTTTTTAAGAAGAAACGATAGGAGATACCCTTCGCGCCAGGTCGTTCGTAACCCCGACATACAGGACGCGGGAACGACTAGCCATGATGTACACGTAGTAATTGAGCACGGACAAAAGGATGATCGCGGTGGCACGCGTGTCCGTCGTCAATCCGTTGCGCACCGGTCCTTTTCTTGTTTTTCTCTTGGGCGAGACAGCTTGTCATCCCTTCGCTGCGCTCAGGGCAGGCTCTGAGCGGAGCGGGCGGAACGCGCGCGGAGCGAAGGATCTGCTGTTATGCCCGAGGAGGGAGTCGCCGAGTGCCTTGGCGGAGCGCCAGCGATTCCCGCCGGTTTAGTGAAGCGCTTCGCACTTCCGCGTTCCGCGTTTAACGCATACGTTCTCTCCCCCTTCAAAACGAGTTCCTGTGTCCCGCGCCATCTGCTTCGCAGTGGGCCTTTTTCTGATGATCGGCACGCCCGCTCGCGCGCAGGGGCCGGGCGGGAGCAAGTGCACGATGTGGCGTGTCCAAGCGCTCAGCGTCGCGAGCGACAGCGTGCTCCTGACGTTGGGGCTGGTCATGGCGCCGGATGGGAAGAGTTGGGTGATGAAGCTGCCGGATCGCGCCCCGGTCACCGCTCGCGTCCTGACGATGGGCGGCGACAGCATGGTGGCCGAAGCGGGTCCGTTCCCAAGTGTGCTGTCCCCCGCCAGCATCGTCACCCGGATGCGACTGACCGCGCACGTCTACAACAAGAAAGACATGAGGGGGAGCTTCGAAGCCCGTTACGAGATGGGTGACCCGATGCGCGGCAGGATCCGGGGGAGCTGCGCGGACAAGAAGTAATTCGAACCAAGCAACTCATTGTGCGACAAATGCCCGAGGAGGGAGTCGAACCCTCAATGATGTCGCGACTGAGAAAAATGCTGACGTTACGCTCAGCCATGCTGCACGAAATGCGCAGTTTTCTCAGGGCCCCATCCCGCGGGCACGGCGGCGCCTGAGCATCTCCTGAATACGCTCCTCCAACCGCTGGCGCATGATCTGGTAGCGGGCATGTTGCACCGGCGTGAGGAACGCCGCCAACTCGCGATCGGTACGCCGCTCCAGATCGAGCAGCGCCGCGCGATTGGCATCACGCGCTGCCAGCAACTGCTGCACGCTATCCGCGTTCGCGCTGGCACCGCGGTCCAGCTGATCGCGCAGGGCGGACATGACGCCGCGCTGTTGCAGGGCGATCTGGCGTCGCTCGGCGAGATAGCGATTCTCCGTTTGTTCGAGGCGCGCGGCCTGCTGGTCGGTGAGATCGAGCTCGGTTCTTACGCGTGCCCGCCAGCGGGCGAGCACCTGTTGCCGCAACGCTTCGGCCTCCTGGCCTCCGCCGCCCGCCCCCGCCTGCGCATGCAGGGCGGCGCCGGGCGCCAGCACCACGCAGAGCAGGGCGAACCACAAACTACGTGTCATGTCACCCCTCCAGCGACTGCAGCAGGCGCTTGAGCTCGGGCGCGCTCAAATCCTCGAGCCCCACGGTCGTGTCGACGGTCGCGGATGCGCTGAGGGTGGAATCGTCCACCGTGCGGAGCATGTCGCGCAGCTCGCCGGCCGACAGATCGTTCAGCCCTGGTGCGGCGAGCGCGGTCGCCGCCGCACTGGGCGCGGGCGAGCGGACGAGCTTCACGATCAGACTCGACCCGAGTACCACGGCGATCATGGCCGCGATTTGCAGCCAGAGCACAGGGCGAATGGAGCGGAGGCCCCGCCGTGCGGCCGGCTCCTCGTGTAACCGGGCCAGCACAGCCCGCGCCGTGCGCTCGGGGTCGAGCCGGTCAGCCGCTCCCCCCTGACCGAGCCGCTGGGCCAGCGCATTGAGCTCCAGATCTTCCTGGTCGTCGTGTTTCACCGGACGTACTCCCGCAATCGTTTGACTGCGTGATGGTAATGCACTCGCGCCGCGCCCTCGGACGTAGCGAGGGCCGCGGCGATCTCGGAATACTCGAGGCCTTGCTGCGCGCGCAGCAGGAACACTTCACGCTGCATGTGCGGCAGCTGGGCGAGTCCCTGTTCGAGTTTCTGGGCGGTTTCTGAGGCTACCGCGTGCTCGTGCGGATCCCCACCATACGCCTGGAATTCCTCATCCAAAGGAACCGTGCGCCCGCGTTTTGCGCGACGCCCCGCGTCCTTCACCACGTTGCCGCCGATCGTGAACAACCAGGTGCGGAACTGACACTGTCCGCGAAATCGACCGAGACCACGAAACGCGCGCACGAACGCTTCCTGTACGAAATCGTCCAGGTCCGCGTCGGAGGCACCGAGCGCGCCCAAAAACCGTCCCAGCGCCCGGGTGTGACGGCGGACCAGTTCGGCGGCTGCTTGCTCGTCCCCATTCCGCCACGCGGCGATCAGATCGAGATCAGTCGGTGCCGCGTGGTCAGAGGGTTGGGCCATGCACTGGTCCGGTAGACGGGGGAATGTGATGAAAATTAAGGCGGTCGTGAGCGGTCGGAGCGCTCTCGATTACCGCTCTCGACCGCCCTTCTAATCCTTGACGGTCCCTCCCCCCGCCCCTACCATTCGAACAAACGTTCGAAACTCTCCTCCCATGCGTCCCTACGACGAACGTCTCGATCATCTGCTGACGCAGGCGGCGCGGGTGTTCGCCGAGCGGGGGTACCACGCGACCACGATGCGCGACTTGGCGAGCGCGAGCGGCATGTCGCTCGCGGGCATGTATTACTACGTCCAGGGCAAGGAAGACCTGCTCGCGAAAGTGCAGGGGCGCGCCTTTTCGCTCGTGCTGGACGGTGCCGAGCGGGCGATCGCCGGGCAACCGGAGCCGCGCGAGCGACTGGCCACGTTCGTCCGCCATCACGTCACGTTCTTCGCCGCGCATATGTATGAAATGAAGGTGCTTTCGCACGAGGCGGCCTCTCTCTCCGGGGAGCGGTTGGCTCGGGTGAGCGAGCTCAAGCAGCGGTATGTGAACGTGCTGCTCGGGCTGCTGCGTGAAACGGCTCCTGACGAAATCCCCGCCGAACGCACCGCGGCGGCGTATCTGCTGTTCGGCATGATGAATTGGCTGTACACCTGGTATGACCCGGGTGGCACGATCGATCCTGAGCGTCTCGCGGGGCTCGTTACGGCAATATTCCTGGACGGCTTCAGCGAGGCGCGATTCCCGGTACATGGAGGCTGACGGACATGGCGACTCTCGTGGATGCACAGACACCGACCCGCGCCAAGACTCTGGTGCGCTATGCCGTCGACAACGGTCTCGCGATCATCGAGCTGGACGACCCTCCGGCGAACACGTACACGCATGAGATGATGCGCCAGCTCGACGACGCGATCCTGCAGGCGCGGTTCGACGACACCGTGCACGTGCTCGTGTTGCGCGGCCACGGCGAGAAGTTCTTTTCGGCGGGCGCCAACATCGCCTACCTGAACAGCATCACGCCACGCTACAAGTACTTCTTCTGTCTCCACGCCAACGAAACGTTGTCGCGGCTCGAGCAGACGCCCAAGCTGACGATTGCGGCCTTGAACGGGCATACGGTAGGCGGCGGACTCGAGATCGCCATGGCGTGTGACATCCGTCTCGCGCGCGAGAACGCGGGAAAGATCGGCCTGCCGGAAGTGAATCTCGGCGTGCTCCCCGGCACGGGCGGCACGCAGCGCCTCGCGCGCATCGTCGGCAAGTCGCGGGCGATTGAAATGATGATCACCGGAGAGACGTTCTCGTTCGACCGCGCCAAAGAGCTGGGGCTCGTGAACGAGATCTACCCGAACGAGGGGTTCTGGGAACAGGCGCTGCTGTACGCCCGGCAATTCTGTCCGCCGAACAAGGCGTCCCAGGCGGTTGGCCTGATCAAGCGATCGGTGCAATCCGGCGCCGAGGTGCCGTTCGAATCGGGGCTCACGCTCGAGCGCGAGCTGCAGCAGCAGTTGTTCCAGAGCGAGGATGCCAAGGAAGGCATCGCGGCGTACGTCGAGAAACGGGTGGCGGAGTTCAAAGGACGGTGAAGACCGACCTCCTGATCGGGGGAGAATGGCGCGCGGGCGAGACCCGCTTTCCGGTCACGAATCCCGCCACGGAAGAGCTGCTCGCGGATGTGGCACAGGCCGGCGAGCGTGACGTCGATCTCGCGGTGCGAGCGGCGGCCCAGTGCTTCGGTTCCAACCAGTGGCAGGGGCTGGCCCCGCGGGCGCGCGGACGGTTGCTGTACAAGCTGGCGGACTCACTCGAGGCACGCGCGCGCGAGACCGCCGAGCTCGAGACGCGCAACAACGGCAAGCCCTTGTTCGAGTCGCAGATCGATGTGTCGATGGCGATCGAGACGCTGCGGTATTACGCGGGGTGGACCGACAAGATTGGCGGTGCCACGCTCCCCGTGGCCGGGGAGTTTTTCACCTACACCTTGCGGCAGCCGGTCGGCGTGGTCGCGGCGATCGTGCCCTGGAATTTCCCGCTCAACCTGGCCTGCTGGAAGGTTGCTCCAGCGCTCGCCGCCGGATGCGCGGTCGTGTTGAAGCCCGCCGAGGAGACGCCGCTCACGGCCCTGCTCCTGGGAGAGTTGGCGCTCGCGGCGGGATTCCCGGCGGGCGCCTTGAACGTCCTTTCGGGCAACGGCCCCGTGACGGGCGCCGCCCTGGTGCGCCATCCGCTCGTGAACAAGATCGCGTTCACAGGCTCGACCGAGGTCGGCCAGGCCATCATGCGCGAGGCCGCCACGTCGTTGAAACGCGTGTCGCTCGAGCTGGGCGGCAAGAGCCCCAACATCATCTTCGCCGATGCCGATCTCGCCGCCGCGGTGCGCGGCGCGCAGTCGGCAATCTTCTACGGAAAAGGTGAGGTGTGCGCGGCCGGCTCGCGGCTTCTGGTCGAGCGCTCGGTGCATGATCAGGTAATCGAGCAGCTGGCGCAGCGCGCGCGGAAGCTCACGCCCGGCGACCCGTTCGATAAGGCGACCCGCCTCGGCGCGATCGTGTCGCGCCGGCAGCACGAGAAGGTGCTGTCGTACGTGGAAGCCGGGAAGCGCGAAGGCGCGCGCCTCGTGGCGGGCGGCAATGCCACGCGCGTGAACGGCAAAGGGTACTTCGTCGAAGCCACGGTGTTCGACCACGCACAGCCGGGCATGAAGATCGTGGACGAAGAAATCTTCGGACCGGTGCTGTCGGTGATCGCGTTCGATACCGAGGCACAGGCGATCGAGATCGCGAATGCGTCGCGCTACGGGCTCGCCGCGGGAATCTGGACCAAGGATATCCAGCGCGCGCATCGGGTCGCCCAGGCACTCGAGGCCGGCACGGTGTGGATCAATACATACAACTTCTACGATCCGGTGGCGCCATTTGGGGGAGTGAAATTCTCGGGGTTCGGCAGAGACCTGGGCCGCGAAGCGTTGGAGGGGTATCTGGAGACAAAAACGGTGTGGGTGGGACTATGAACGCGCATCGCGGAAGCCGGAACGCGGAACCGTGAAGCAGTCCTACATCCACGCCGCGCTCCGCAGTCCCGTCGGCAAACACGGCGGCAGTGTAGCAGGCGTGCGGCCCGATGATCTGGCTGCAATCCCGATCGGGGCGGTGATACAGCGGACCGGTATCGATCCCAGCGCCATCGATGATGTGATTCTCGGGTGCGCCAATCAGGCGGGGGAGGATAATCGCAACGTTGCCCGGATGGCCGCGCTGCTCGCGGGGCTGCCGGTTGAGATCCCCGGGCAAACGGTGAACCGGCTCTGCGGGTCGGGATTGCAGGCAGTGGTATCGGCCGCGCATGCGATCGAGGCGGGCGAAGGGGACTGGTTCATCGCCGGCGGCGTGGAAAGCATGACGCGCGCGCCATACGTGATGCTCAAGTCGGGAGAGGCCTGGAACCGCAAGGCGCCGGAAGTGGCGGATTCGACCGTGGGGTGGCGATTCATCAACCCGAAGCTCAGACCGGAGTGGACCATTCCGCTCGGCGAAACGGCGGAGCGCGTCGCCCTGCGCTACAAGATCAGCCGGGCCGAGCAGGATGCATTCGCGGTCGAGAGCCAGCGACGCGCGGAACGCGCCCTGCGAGAGTGCGTCTTCAATGAAGAAATCGTCCCGGTGCCCCTGTCCGACGGCACACGGTTCGAACGCGACGAGTATCCGCGAGCCGGCACGACGCTCGAGGGTGTGGCCAAGCTCAAGCCGGCGTTTCGCGGCGGTGGAACGGTCACGGCGGCGTCATCGAGCGGCATCAATGACGGGGCCGCGGCGCTGCTGATTGGGCGGTCGCAGGCGGTCGAGGGCGGTCGAGGGCGGTCGGAGCCGCTGGCCAGGATCGTCTCGTCGGCTGTGGTCGGAGTTGATCCCAGCGTGATGGGACTCGGTCCCATCCCGGCGACGCGGAAGGCGCTCCAGAGAGCCGGTCTGACCATCGACCAGATCGATTTGATCGAGTTGAACGAAGCGTTCGCGGCGCAGGCGATCGCCTGCATTCGGGAGCTCGAGCTCGATCCGGCTCGGGTGAACATCTATGGAGGAGCGATCGCGCTCGGACATCCGCTGGGCGCGACCGGCGCGCGCATGCTGACGACCCTCGTCCATGCCCTGCACCGCTCGAATGCGCGCTACGGGCTGTGCACGATGTGCATCGGCGTGGGACAGGGCATCGCCGCGATCGTGGAGCGGATCGCGTGACCGATTACGAGCACGTGCTGATCGGGATGGAGGGCGCGATCGGCACGATCACGCTCAGCCGCCCGGAAAAGCTCAATGCGTTTCATCAGGCCATGTGCCGTGATCTGCTCGAAGCCGTGCGGATGCTTGCGGGCTCCGCGAGCGTGCGGGTGATCGTGATCACGGGCGCCGGGCGGGCGTTCTCGGCGGGAGCAGACCTGGCGGTGCTGGAAAATGGCGGCGGGCCGGCCCTCGTCCGCGCCGGTCGTGACATCGCGATCGAAATCCGCGAGGCGCCGAAGCCGGTGCTCGCTGCCGTGAACGGCCCCGCCGCCGGTGGCGGCGCGAACCTTGCCCTCGCCTGTGACTACCGGATTGCCTCGGACCGCGCGTCGATCGGACAGGTCTTCCATCGCCTGGGGCTCGGGCCGGACTGGGGCGGGAGCCACTTTCTCCCGCGGCTCGTGGGTACGCCAACCGCCCTCGAACTCGTGTGGAGCGCCCGAATGGTGCAGGCCCAGGAAGCGTTGCGGATCGGGCTGTTCAATCGGGTCGTTCCCGATGAGACGCTCAGCACGGAAACGCGCAACCTGGCGGACCTGTGGGCGGCTCAGCCGGCGCGCGCCGTATGCCTCGCCAAGCGAGCCGTGTACAGCGGGACTGATGCGTCGCTCGAGGCAAGCCTGGATCTCGAAATCGAGCAGCAGGATGAGCTGTTCATGACGGCGGACGCGCGTGAGCGTATCGCTCAGGAGCTACAGAAGAGGAGCCACTGATGGTTCGCAAACTCGGCAACTTCGACGATTGGATCGACTACTTCCGGTACTGGCAGGACTCGATCGGACTTCCGGCGGGCGAGCTGCGCGATTTCAAGTTCGAAGCCAAGTTCGGCGATCAGGAGGTGCCATTCATCGAGTTCGGCCATTACCGCGGGCAGCGGAAATGGCCCACGATCATGCACATTCCCGATCAGCGCATCCGCGATGCCCTGCTCAACCTCATCGTCTATCAGGGCGACACCGAGTTCGCTTCGGTCGAGCAGCAACGGAGTCTTCTGAAGCACGCCCCGAGCGACTACGACCTGCTGGCGCTCCAGCGCGTGATGACCGAAGAGATGCGCCACGGCTGGCAAATGTCCTATCTGTTGTGCAGCCATTTCGGCGACGAAGGGCGGCGTGAGGCCGCCAAGCTGCTCGAGCGGCGCGCGGACGAGGGAGAACGGTTGCTCGGTTCCTTCAACGAGCTGGTCGACAATTGGCTCGACTTCTTCACCTACACCCAGTTCATCGATCGCGACGGCAAATTCCAGCTGACGATGCTGTCGGTCTCGGGGTTCGATCCGCTCTCCCGCTCGATGTCGCCCATGCTGAAGGAGGAATCGTTTCACCTGGGCACGGGCAACAACGGCCTGCTCAGGATCGTCAAGGCGGGGAAAATGCCGCCCGAGCTGATCCAGCGGTTCTTCTATAAGTGGGTTCCCACGGCGTTCGACCTGTTTGGCACCGACAATTCCTCGTCCGCGCACTGGGCCTACGTCTGGGGCTTGAAAGGCCGCTACGACGAGCGGGATAACAGTCTCGAGCCCGACAAATCCAAGCTGAACGAGCACAGCCGCGAGCTGTACCGCCAGGAGATCTCGAAGCTGGTCGAGCGCCTCAACATGTTCATCCCGGAGCGCGAGCGGCAGCTGCGCGTGCCGGTGATTCAGTTCAATCGCAAGATCGGCACCTATGCCCGGCAACGCTTCACGGTGGATGGACAGCCGATCGACGATCCGGCGCGCTACGAGGCCTATCTCGCGACCGTGCTCCCGCAGCCGTCGGACTACGCGCGGGTGCACGACATAGAAAAGGAGCCGGACTGGATCGAGCCCAAGAAGGCGGACAGCCTGCTCAAGCCATCGGCCTGAGGTGAGCGCGTCGCGTGCTCCGCTCGTGATCGCGCATCGCGGCGCCTCGGCGTACGAGCTCGAGAATTCTCTCGCCGCGTTCCGGGCCGCGGTCCGGCTCGGCGCCGACGGAATCGAGCTCGATGTGCACGCCAGCGCTGACGGCTGTTTGTTCGTGCATCACGATGACACGATTCCGCCCAACCATCGCATCGCATCCCTCGACACCGCGTCGCTTGGTAGACTGAGGCTCGCCAATGGCGAGCCGATTCCCACGCTTGCGGATGCGCTCCAGGTCGCGCCCGCGCTGGCCGTCTTCGTCGAAGTGAAGGCGCTCGATGCCCGATTCGACGCCCCGCTGCTCGCGACGCTCGACGCGGGTCCGAATCCCGGCGGCTACGCCGTGCACAGCTTCGACCACCGGATCGTGCAGCGGCTCGGGCGGGCTCGCCCGGGATTGTCCCGCGGTGTGCTATCGGCTTCCTACTCACTCCGCCCCCTCGAGCCGTTGACGGACACAGGAGCGGACACCCTGTGGCAGGAGCATAGCGTCGTGGATCGCGATCTGGTCGACCTCATACACCAGGCACGGAAGCGCGTGATCGTGTGGACGGTAGACCGGCCGCTCGATATCCAGGGGCTCGCGGCACAGGGTGTTGACGGGTTGTGCACCAACGTACCGGACGTGGCCCGGCGGGCACTGGGACTCCCAGCGTGATGGTCAGCAGGGTCGCGGTCATCGGTGCCGGGACGATGGGGCGGGACATCGCCTACGTCGCGTGCGCGTGTGGCTGCAAGGTGCGGCTGTTCGACGAGCGGCCGGATGCGGTCACCGCGGGGCTGCAACGGGTGGCCGAGCTCGTCGATCAAGGCATCATGCGTGGCAAGATTCCGCTGATCGAGCGTGACACCGTTCTGGACCGCGTCACCCGAGTGTCCACGCTCGAGGCTGCCGCCAAAGGGGTGGAGCTGGTCGTGGAAGCGATCGTCGAGGACATGACCGCCAAGCGCGCGGTGTTCGCGGCGCTCGAGCGAGCCTGCCCGACCGACGCGCTGCTCGCCACCAACACGTCGTCGCTCTCGATCGCCGCGATCGCGGCCGGTGTGCAGCAGCCGGGGCGCGTGCTGGGTATGCACTTCTTCAATCCCGTTCCCGCGATGCGGCTGGTCGAGATCGTGACGCATGCCGGAAACGATCGCGCCACGATCGATCGGGCGGTGGAATTCGCCCGCCAGGTCGGCAAGGAGCCGATCCTCGTCAAGGATTCGCCGGGATTCGCCTCGAGCCGGCTGGGCGTCGCCCTCGGACTGGAAGCGATGCGCATGCTCGAAGAAGGCGTCGCGTCGGCCGAAGACATCGACAAGGCGATGGAGCTGGGCTACAACCACCCGATGGGCCCCCTCAAGCTGACCGATCTCGTGGGCCTCGATGTGCGGCTCGCGATCGCCGAGTACCTGCATCGCACGCTCGAAGAGCCGCAATTCAAGCCGCCGCGCATGCTGCGCGAGAAGGTGGCGAAGGGGGAGCTCGGGAAGAAAACCGGTCGCGGGTTCTATTCGTGGGGCGGTTAGAACCGACCGCATTGACCCGCATCACGGACGTTCACATCCACGTGCAGCCGTGGCGTGAAATGAAGCCCGCGGTGCTTGAAACGATGCGGCGCGGCAAGGAGGATCAATTCGACTTGCTGCGCCAGGTCATGGACGATCCGAGCGCGCTGCTCGAGATCATGGACCGCTCGGGCGTGTGGCGCGTGGGTCTCGTGAACTACCCTGCCCCGGACGTGCTCGGGTTCACGGACGCGACGAACGCCTTCTCCGCCCGCTATGCCCGGGCGAACCCCGAACGGCTCCTGCCGTACGGCGGGGTGCACGCGCGGTTCACGCGGGATCCCGCGGGGGACGTGGACCGGCTGGTCGACCTGGGCATTCGGGTCCTCAAGCTTCATCCCCCGCATCAGCTGTATCCCGCCAACGCGTACACGCAGGGACTCGAGGCGCTCGGGACGATCTACCGCCGGTGCGAGGAGCGGGGACTGCCCGTCATGATTCATACCGGCACGAGCATCTTCCCGGGAGCGCGGTCGAAGTACGGCAACCCGATGGAGCTCGACGACGTGGCGATCGATTTTCCCGATCTCCCGATCCTCATGGCGCACGGCGGCCGGCCGCTCTACATGAACGAGGCGACGTTCATCCTGCGGCGGCACCGCCAGGTACGGCTCGATGTCTCCGGCATTCCGCCTGCGAAGCTCCTGGAGTACTTTCCGCGACTTGCCGAACTGGTCGATCGCGTCCTGTGGGGTACGGACTGGCCGAGCCCGGGCGTCAAGGACATGCGGCGCAACATCGATCAATTTCTCGCGTTGCCGCTCGGCGACGCTGACCGGAGAGCGATTCTCGAGACGAATGCGCTGGCTGTGCTTCCTCCTCGCTAGCAGCGCCGCGGCGCAGGGTCCCGTCTCCAACGGGGGACCTGCTCCGGCCAAGTCATTGCGCTTCGACCTCGCCTTGATTCCCGCCACCCGCGACTCGTTCGGAATCTTCATTCGACGCGGATTACGGGGCTACATCGTGTGGCAGTACGAGATCCATGCCACCGGGCAGCGCCAGATCGTCCTCTACTCGCAATCGTCCGAGCTGCAACCGATCGAGGAGGAGCGGTTTCGGGTCGAGCTCGATCGACTGAGTGGATTGCCGCTGAGCTCGTACTATCACGTCGATCTCTTCACGCCAACCGACACGATCATGGTGGAGCACGATCTTCGAGTCGCAGACGGGCGCGTCGTGGGCCGGCGCCGGGTCGGCACGAAGGATGGCAAGATCCATACGAGCGAAGTGAGTAGCGTGATCCCGCCGGGCACCGTGTGGTTCAACTATCAGCTCTACGCGGCTGCCGTGACGAACGCCGAGCCAGGCGACTCGCTTTCCGTACCGGATTACATCGAGGACCGTGACTCGGTCGGCGTCCTGACCGTGGTCGCGGAGCAGCCCACCACCGTCCGGGTGCACGCCGGCCAGTTCGACGTGTTACCGCTGCGCAGCAATCAGTTCCGGGTGTACGTGACCCGCGCCGAGCCGCGACGAGTGGTGAAGGGCGAGACCCTGGATGGCGTATTCAGTTTCGAGCTGCTGCGGAGCGCAGCAGTCGTTCCCTCACAGCCCTGAAGGAGTATCACTCAACATGCGGAAGCGGTTCGCCGCACTGCGCGCAATCACCGCAGCCCTGATCGCACCGTGCGCGTCGCTCTCGGCGCAAGCAGGCGTGGTCCGCTATCAGACCTTCACGCTGCCGAATGGGCTGCGGGTGATCTATTCCGAGAACCACACCACGCCGGTCGTGGCGGTGGATATCTGGTACGATGTCGGATCACGCAACGAGCGGCCGGGTCGCGCGGGGTTCGCGCATCTGTTCGAGCACATGATGTTCGAAGGGTCCGCGCACGCCCCCAAGGGGATGCACTCGCATCTGGTCCAGAGCGCCGGCGGTCAGGACAACGCGTCCACGGCCGAGGACCGGACCAACTTCTACGCGACCATTCCGTCGAACTATCTCAATCTGGTGTTGTGGCTCGAAGCCGACCGGATGCGGTCGCTCGCGATCACCGACGCGACGTTCCACAATCAACGAGAGACGGTGAAGGAAGAGCGGCGGCTCCGGGTCGACAATGAGCCGTACGGCGCGGTATTCGCCGAGGGACTCACCTGGCCGTACGACAGCGCGTCGTGCTTTCCGTACGCGCACAGCGTGATCGGCTCGATGCCCGATCTCGATGCCGCGACCGTGCAGGATGTGAGCGCGTTTCACGAGCAGTATTACGCCCCCAATCGCGCGACGCTGGTGGTGGCGGGAGACGTCGTTCCGAGTCAGCTGCGCCGCCTCGTAAACCAGTACTTCGCGGCGATTCCCCGCCGCCCCGATCCGCCGCCGGTCACCTGCCGCTATCAGCTGTCGCCGGGGATCGAGCGCCGCACCGTGCAGGACGCCCACGCCAATCTGCCCGCGGTGGTGCGCATGTATCGCATCCCGCCGCACGAGGACCGGGACACGCCCGCGATCGGCATCCTCAACGTGATTCTGGGAGATGGCGAGAGCTCGCGGCTCAACGTCGCGATCGTCCGGCGCGAGCAGGCCGCTCTCGGCGTGCAGGTGGGCATGAACCCGTACGACGCCAGGCGCGGCCCCGGTGTATTCCTCGTGCTCGGGATCGTGAATCAGGGTATCGATCCCGAACGCCTCGACACGCTGATCGCCGCGCAGATCGATACGATCCGCACCAGCAACGTGACGCCGGCGGAGCTCGAGAAGGCAAAGAACATCTACCGTGCCGGAGTGGTGCACTCCCGCGAAACGGCGCTCGGGCTCGCCGAGGAGCTCGAGCATTACGAGATGTTCCACGACACGCTCTCCGAGATCAACTCGGATTTGAGCCGCTATCTCGCGGTGACGGCGGATGACGTGCGCCGCGTGGCGAACAGATACCTCGACCCGCGCAACGCGGTGGACGTGATCATCCGGATGGGTCCGGGCGGCGGTCTGAGCCAGCAGGCCGGGAGCGAGAAGCCATGAACCGGCTGTCCCGAGCTCTCATCATTGCGGGGTGGGCCTGGACCACGGCCCTCGCTGCTCAGGCGAAGGACTCCTTTCCCACGGCGCCGCCCAAGCCTGCCCCACTCGCGCCGGCCCGGTTTCCGCCGTTCAAGGAATCGGCACTGCCCAACGGCGTGAACGTGATCGTCATCGAACGGCATGACGTACCGATCGTGTCGGCGAGCCTGAGCTTTTACGCCGGGGACGTGTATGACCCGGCAGGCAAGGAGGGGCTGTCCGCGTTCGTCGCCGAGCTACTCACCAAGGGAACGAAGACCCGTACCGCCGAGCAGATCGCGTCTACCATCGAAGGCGTGGGGGGGAGCCTGTCGGCAAGCTCCGGGGACGATTTTCTCACGATCTCGGGCGAAGCGCTCTCGGATCATGTGAGCCTGTTGTTCGATCTCCTGGGCGACGTGACCAGGAGCTCGACCTTCCCCGATGCCGAGCTGGCGCTCGCGCGGACCCGCCAGCTCTCCGCGCTCGCGCTCGAGCTTTCCGAACCCGGGAGCGTGGCGTCGCGCATGTTCCGGCGCGACATCTACGGCACCAATCCCTACGGCCGCAGTGCGACCGAGCAGTCGTATCGCGCGATCACGGTGCGCGATGTGGCGGACTTCGCGCAGCGCTACATCCGGCCGCGCGGCGCGCTGCTCGTGGTGGCGGGGGACATTACGCCCGGGGCCGTGGATTCCCTCGCGAAAAGCTCGTTCAACGGGTGGCAGGGCGCGCCTCCGGCGACACCCGCCCCCGTCTCGGGCGCCGTTGCCCGCGCCAACGATATTCTGCTGGTGCACCGCCCCGGCTCGGCGCAGTCGAACGTCCTCGTCGGGAATACCACAATTCTTCCGACCGATTCCCTGTACTATGCGGGCCGGGTTGTCACGCAGGTGCTGGGCGGCGGCGCCGACTCGCGGCTGTTCCGGGTATTGCGGGAAGAGCAAAGCTGGACCTACGACGCCCACTCCGCGCTGCGGAGAATGCGGGGCCTCGGCTACTGGGTGGCCTCGGTCGAAGTCCGTACGTCGGCGACCGACAGCGCCCTGCATGAGTTGCTGCATCAGATCGACATTATCCGCACGCAACCCGTGCCCGAGGCGGAGCTGGCCGCTACCAAGGGCTATCTCGTCGGATCGTTCCCGCTATCGATCGAAACGGCCAGTCAGATCGGAAGCCAGGTGGCGACCGCCAAGCTGCTGGGACTCGGTCCGGACTATCTGCGATTGTTTCGCGAGCGTCTCGCTGCGGTGACGCCGGGACAAGCGCAGCGCGCCGCCAGCCGGCTGTACCACGAGGGCGCGTTCTCGATCGTGGTGGCGGGCGATGGGGCACAGCTGTATCCTAAATTGAAGGCCATGGGACAGGTCCGGATCGTGGATCTTCAGGGTAATCCGCTGACGCCCGACGACCTCGTTCCGCGAGCGGGTCCGCTGCCGCTCGACCCCGCACAGCTCGTCTCACACCGGGACAGCTTTTCGGTGCTGTTGCAGGGTCAGCCGTTCGGCTGGCGGACGACCGCACTGAGGCGCACCGCCGATTCGCTGGTCTACGTCGAGAGCATGAATCTCGGCAACACGGGAGCGCAGCAGATCAGACTGGTGTTCGACCCCCAGACACTTGAAGTGCGGAGTCTCGTCGAAACCGGCTCGGTGGGCGGGCAGAAAAACGAGGCAAACCTCGATTACTCGAACGGTCGCGTCACCGGCCGTGCCGTCGTGCCCCAGGAATCCGGCCAGCCGAAGTCGCTGACGATCGACACGACCATCACGCCGGGCACTTACGACGACAACGCGGTCAACGTCATCGTTCCGGCGCTGCCGCTTTCGGTCGGCAAAACCTACCCACTACGCGTGTTCTCGTCCGGCGATGGCACTTCGAAGGTGCTCACCGTGACGGTGACCGCGTCCGACAGCGTCAGGGTACCGGCGGGCGCGTTTCAGGCCTTCAAGGTTGAAGTGACGGGCGGCCAGGCGCCGTTCGTCTTGTGGGTGGGCGGTGATACGCCCCGGCGAGTGGTGAAGCTCGAAGTGGTCGGCGCGCCCATCGAATTCCAACTGGTCAAGTGAACCGGCGCGCCCTGCTCCCGCTGCTGTTCCTGTGCACGGGCTGCGCGGGGGGGAGCCGCGGGACCGCCCCCCCGCCCGCCCCCGCCACCGCCCAGGGCCCGGCTCCCTCCCCTCCGCCCCCGACGCCGCAGCCGGCGGCGCGCGAATCGACCAGCGGAGACCGGCCGCAGTACCCGTCGACCTACACGCGCCACCCGTATCCGCCGGTATTGATCAGCAATGCCACGATCATGACGGCGACGGGGCTCGAGCTGCCGCACGCATCGATCCTGATCACGAACGGACGCATCGTCGCGGTGGGGAGCGACATCGGGGGAGTGCCGCCCGATGTGGTGCGCGTGGACGGAACGGGTCGGTACGTGACCCCCGGAATCATCGACGTGCATTCCCACCTCGGCGTCTACGCCGCTCCGAACACCGATGCCGAGTCCGACGGTAACGAATCGACGGGACCGGTGATGGCCGAGGTCTGGGCCGAGCATTCGTTCTGGCCGCAGGACCCGCAGATCCCGCTCGCCATCGCCGGCGGCGTGACGGTCATCGAGGCGCTGCCGGGATCGGCCGACCTCATTGGTGGCCGCAGCGCCGTGCTCAAGCTCGTGCCCGCGCGTACGGTTCAGGCGATGAAATTTCCGGGGGCGCGGTACGACTTGAAGATGGCGTGCGGCGAGAATCCCAAGCGCGTGTACGGGCGGCGCGGGCAGTTTCCGTCGACGCGGATGGGCAACATGGCGGGCTATCGCGGCGCCTTCATTCAGGCGGAGACGTATCGGCGTCGCTGGGACAAGTGGAACCAGGACCCCAAGGGTGATCCTCCCGAGCGAAATCTGCGGCTCGAAACCCTTGCTGAAGTGCTGCGCGGCGACATGTACGCCCTGGTGCACTGCTATCGCGCGGATGACATGGCCCAGATGCTCGATCTCGCGCGCGAGTTCGGGTTCAAGTTTCGCGCGTTTCATCACGCGGTCGAGGCCTACAAGATTCCCGATCTACTCGCGGCTGCCGGTACGGGCGCGGTCGTGTGGTCCGACTGGTACGGCTTCAAGGAAGAAGCGATGGATGGCATCGAGCAGAACGCCGCGCTGCTCGAGCAGGGGCACGTGCGTGTGGCGCTGCATTCGGACGATCCCGGCGTGATTCAACGTCTCAATCAGGAAGCAGCCAAAGCGATGTTTGCGGGACAGCGGGCCGGCATTCCGATCACGCGGGACCAGGCGCTGCGCTGGATCACGGCCAACGCCGCGTGGATGATCGGGCTCGACAGTATCGTCGGCACTCTCGAACCCGGCAAGATGGCCGATGTGGTGGTCTGGTCGGGCGATCCCTTCTCGGTGTACACCAAGGCCGTCCAGGTCTACAACGACGGCTGGCTGGTGTACGATCGCACCGACCCCGCCCACCAGCCGCGCTCGGATTTCGAATTGGGGCAGGAAGCGCCGCCGGGGAACGACCGATGATTCCCGGAGCCATTGTTCTGGCGCAGGCCATCGCGATCGTGGGGGGAACGGTGTTTCCCGTGTCCGGTCCCAAGCTCGAGCACGCGACGGTCGTCATCCAGAACGGCAAGATCACCGCGGTGGGCACGTCCGTGTCGATCCCCGCGGGGGCGGTGCGGATCGATGCATCGGGCGCGTGGGTGACCCCCGGACTCATCGACGGCGCCGGCGCGATGGGGCTCACCGAAATCGACGCGGTGCCGGGCACTGACGACGCCGGGGTGCGCAACGATACGATCGCCGCCGCGTTCAACGTGGCGGAAGCCATCAACCCGGCGTCGACGCTGATTCCGATCACGCGCATCGCGGGCATCACGACGGCGCTCGCGGTTCCCGATTCCGGCCTGATTCGTGGTCAGGCAGTGCTCATCGATCTGGCCGGACCAACGATCGAGACGATGCTGGTCAAGTCACCCGCCGCGATGGTGGCCGAGCTATCGGAGCGCACGAAGGACGAGGGCGGCGGATCGCGCGCCGCCAGCGCGGCGCGGCTGCGGCGGGTGCTCGATGACGCGCGGGAATTCGGCCGCAGGCGCCCGGACTGGTCGCGCGCGCAGATCCAGCCGCTCTCGGCACAGGCCGCTGACCTGGACGCACTGGGTCCGGTGCTGCGCGGCACGCTGCCCCTCATGATCATCACGAACCGCCGGAGTGATATCGAAACGGCGCTGCGCATCGCGCGGGAGTATCGCCTCAAGCTCATTCTGGCCGGCGCGGCCGAGGCGTGGCAGATCGCGCCGGAGATCGCCAGTGCGGGGGTACCCGTGCTGGTGGAGCCGCTGGATAACCTTCCGAGCTACGATGCCCTGAGCGTGCGCCAGGCGAATGCGGCGCTGCTTGCCAAGGCCGGCGTGCGTCTCGGGTTGCTCGAAACCGACACGCACAACTCGCGCAACCTGCGGCAGGAAGCCGGCAACGCGGTCGCGGCGGGACTGCCATGGGATGCGGCGTTGCGCGCGGTCACGCTCGGTCCCGCCGAGATCTTCGGCGTCGCGGATCGCTACGGCTCACTTTCTTCGGGCAAAGTCGCGAACGTGGTCGTGTGGTCGGGCGATCCATTCGAGTTCGGGACGGCCGTGCGGCACGTGTTTATTCGCGGCCAGGAGATTCGGCTCGAGAGCAGGCAGACGGAACTGCTGGAACGGTACCGGAGGGGGGCGCCGTCATATTAGGCGGAGTGGCTCCAAAAGCAACGGGCGGCAGGT
>DATIWU010000132.1:0-13863 GCA_035519195.1 Gemmatimonadales bacterium | reverse complement strand
TGCCTGCAAGTCCCCCAGCAGCTGGCTGAAGCGCGACAGGTGCCCGCGTCTGCCCTCGGAGCGCCCGTGCCCGCGCTGATCGAGCAGGTACACCGCAAAGCCTTCGTCCTGAAATCGCTGGGCCGCGCCGGTCCAGCGGCCGCCATGATCGCTCCAGCCGTGAATGAACAGGATCGCGGCCCGCGGACTCGCCGCCGGCTCGAAGACCTCGTAGAACAGTTGCGTGCCGTCGGGTGCGGTGAGCGCCGGCATCAGCCGCGCACCAGCTCGCGCCGCAGCAGATCGAGCGCCGCTTGCGCCGCGCGCGCCCGGATCTCGTCGCGGTCGCCGGGGAAGATGCGCTTGATCGCCCGCACGCGATCGTGCACGCGCGCGGCCAGCCACACCGTCCCCACGGGTTTTTCCGGCGTGCCGCCGCCGGGACCCGCAATACCGGTGACCGCGATAGTCGCGTCCACGGCGAACAGCCGCTGGGCCCCTTCCGCCATGGCGTGAACCGTTGCTTCGGAAACAGCGCCATGGGCCGCGAGGGTCTCCATCGGAACCTGGAGGGCCGCGGTCTTCACGACGTCGGCATAGGCGACCACGCCGCCCATGAAGGTGTCCGACGCGCCAGGAATCGCGGTGATCCGTGCGCCCACGAGGCCACCCGTGCACGATTCCGCGACCGCGAGGCGGTGGCGTGGCGACGCCCGCCGCAGTTGCTCGAGGACGACCGCCGCGAGATCCGCGTCGTCCACCCCGTAGGCGTGTTCGCCCGCCGTCTGGAGCAGCTGGCGCGCCACCGTATTGAGACGGATGTCCGCCTCGTCGGGAGCCATATCCCACGCGGTCACCCGGAGATCGACGCCGCTCCAGGAGGGGAGGTACGCCAGCGTGAGCGGCGCGATCGCAGGCTCGATAGTCCCCACGCGCTCGGCGAGCGCCGACTCCGGTACGCCCGTGGTTCGCACGGTGCGCGAGCGCACGACGCGCGCGCCCCGCGCGGCGTCCCGCTGTACGATTCGCGGTAACACTTCGTCGACCAAGAGGCCGCGCATCTCGCGGGGGACGCCGGGAAGCAGCACCGCGACCCGGCCGGCGGCGTCTTCGATCCAGAGCCCCGGGGCCGTACCGCGCGGATTCGGCAGCACGGTGGCGCCCTCCGGGACGTCCGCCTGGGTGTGGTTGATCGCCGGCATCTGGCGGCCCATTCTCTTGAATCGCTCCTCGAGCAGCGCGAGCAGCCCGGCGTCCCGCCGGAGCGTGCGCCCGAACAGCTCCGCGACGACGGTTTTGGTCATGTCGTCGCGTGTGGGACCCAACCCCCCCGTGGCGATGACGAACCCGGTCCGCTCGAGGCCCTGTGCGATTGCGTCACGGATGGCGCCGGGGTGATCGGCGACGCTCGTGCGCCGCGTGACTTCCGCCCCCGCGGCGGCGAGCGCGCGGCCGAGTTCCGCCCCGTTCGTGTCGATGGTCTGGCCGAGCAAGAGCTCAGTGCCGATGGTCACTACTTCGAGCTTCACTCGGGATTGGCGCGGGAGGGGCCTCGGCTTCCGGCGGCCGCGGTGGAGCGCGAGACACCAGGATCCGGAACAAGGCACGGTAGTGATAGAGATAGACACCCAGCGAATAGATCGTGAGGACAATCGCTCCGAACAGGGTGAGCGAGACAAACCAGCCGTGAAACTTGTCCCAGAAGTTTCGGAATCCCTGCGCCACCGGATGGTCGACGAGCGCGTCTTTCCACGCGAACCAGAACAGGGTGGCGCCGATGAATACATTCTGAACGGCGGCCTTGAGCTTGCCGGCCCCGATGGCCGCGATCACGACGCCGCGCCGCTGGGCGAGGAACCGAATCGCGGTCATCAGGAGCTCGCGCCCCACGAGCAGCAGGGCGACCCACACCGGAAGGCTGCCCCACCAGGGGATCCGGTAATCCACGAGCAGCGTCGGATGCCGGGTGAGCCAGAATATCGGGATCAGGGTCGCGAAGAGCAGCAGTTTGTCGGCGATCGGATCGAGCAGCTTGCCCAGGTCGCTCACCTGCTTGTAGCGGCGGGCGAGATAGCCATCCACGACATCGGAGATCGCGGCCGCGAGAAAGATCAGAAACGCGATTACCTTGGGCCACGTGCCCTGGATGAAGGGCAATAGCGCGATGACCGGCGTTAGACAGATGCGCGCGAGGGTAAGGATATTCGGGAGGGTCCACTTCATGAGACCGCGCCCTCTTCAGCTCAACGTCTTTAGTACCAGCTTGCTCACGACCTTCAACGTATCGAACACGCCATCGCCCCGCACCGCCACACCCTCGATGTACGGAGCATGCCCGACCCATTGCCCATCGACTTTGTCGACCAGGTTTTCGCCGGGATGCCCGGGATCGGGGGCCACCTTCTGCTGCGCCGCGTCTTCGATGGGCCAGCCGGGATTGAGCGAGGCCTGGAGATCGCGGACCGGAGCGGCATTGGGGAGATCCCGCTTGTTGTACTGGATCACGAACGGAATCTTGGTCAAATCGTAGCCGTACTCGGCCATGTTGTCGTACAGATTCTGCATCGATTCCACGTTGGCTTCCATCCGCTCGATCTGGCTGTCGGCGACGAACACAATCCCGTCCACGCCCTTGAGGATGAGTTTGCGACTGGCGTTGTAATACACCTGGCCGGGCACGGTGTAGAGATGGAAGCGGGTCTTGAACCCGCGAATCGTGCCCAGGTCGACCGGGAGAAAGTCGAAGAACAACGTGCGCTCGGTCTCGGTGGCGAGCGAGATCATCTTGCCCCTCGTGTTCGGGGCCACCTTGCCGTAGATGTGCTCGAGATTGGTCGTCTTGCCCCCAAGCCCGGGGCCGTAATAGACGAGCTTGCAGTTGATTTCACGGGAAGCGTAGTTGATCATCGACATGGTTCGAGCCCTCTCAACCGAACAGCTTGTCGATTTCGTCTTCCGCTCCCTCCAGCAGCCCCTTCTCCGGTCCGGCTCCGGAACCCGACCCGGTGGCGCCGACCCGATTGAACATGTCCTCGAACACTTTATTGAGCACCTCCACCGTCCCCTTTCCCTTGAGCTTGACCAGCCCGAGGGTGGTCCGCTGGTCGAACAGCACGACGAGGATAACGCGCTTGGCGACATCGGCGAGGTACATCGACTCCTTCTCGCCCTGGTGCACGAGCGAGGCGAACTCTGGCTCGCCGATCATCTTGGCCAGCTGGTCGTTGGCGCTGAAATCGGCGGCGGTAAGCGAGGCGAACGCGGTGGAGTCGAATTGCGGGGGGTCGCCGACCGTGGCGACGAGTTGTCCGGTGCGGTCGACGAGCAGCGCGCAGCGCGCGTTCGCGTCCCGGAGAAATGCCTGGAGATGCTGCTGAATCAGTTTGAAGTCGTTCTCAGAGAACGACCAGCTGGCCGCACCCGCCATGCGACTCCTTGATTACTCGGCTTCGGACATATCCCGCCGCGCGTCGAGCGCCTGCGCGATCGTTACCCCGTCGGCGTATTCCAGGTCGCCACCCACCGGCAATCCGCGCGCGATACGGGTAACACGAACCCCGGTGGGTTTCAAGACTTGCTGGACGTAGGTGGCGGTCACTTCCCCTTCCATCGAGGGGTTGGTGGCGACGATCACCTCACGTACCGAAGATCCGTTCTGCACCCGCTCGAGCAGCCGGTCGATGCGCAGCGCTTCGGGGCCGATACCGTCAAGCGGGGAAAGTCGGCCGCCCAGCACGTGATAGTGCCCGCGAAACCGGCCGGCCCGTTCGATCGCGCCCACATCGGACGGCTCCTCCACGACACACAGCACCGCCGGGTCGCGTCTCGGATCCGTACAGATGACGCAGGGATCCTGGTCGCTCAGATTCCCGCACGTGGCACACGCCCCCACCCGGTCGCGCACGCGCCGAATCGCTTCGGCCAGGCGCGCTGCCGCTTCGGGCGGCTGCTTCAACAGATAAAACGTGAGACGCTGCGCCGTCTTGCGTCCGATCCCGGGGAGTTTGGCAAGCTCCCCCACGAGATCCTCTATAGCCGACACGGCGAACTACAGCGGCAGTTGGAACGGGAACGGTAGACCCGAAGCGAGCTTACGCACCTCAGCCTGATACAGCTCCGCGGCGCGCTTTTGCGCCTCTGCCACGGCGGCGAGCACGAGATCCTCGAGCATCTCGACATCCCCCTGGCTTACCGCCTGAGGGTCAATCTTGATCGCCCGAATCTGCCCCCGGCCATCGGCCGTCGCCTGAACGATTCCCCCGCCGGCTGAGCAGGTTACGGTCTGTTGCGCAAGCTGAGACTGGATCTCGGACAGGCGCCACTGCATCTGCTGCCCCAGCTGGAGCAGGTTGGATAAATCCGCCATACGCCACAAGTTAGCGCGTAAGAGACCCCGTCGCAAGCTATTCCAATAGCTCGAGATCGAAGGCATCGGCGGCGGCGTTGAGCCGAGGATCGCGCTCCCGGAGCCGGTTCAATCGCTCCGCACGAGCGCTCTCCTCCGTGAGCCTTTGGGGGCGCGGAGTGGGAGCAGCAGGGGAGGCGGGGCTCCCCGTTACGGGGGGAGCAGAGGACGGTTGCAGGCTGATGGTGACCGGCGCCTCGACGTACCGCGTCACGATCTGCCGCAACGTTTCGCGCTGGCGCTCGAGGCCCTCCGCGTGGGTCGGATTCGCATCCTTGAGCCGCAGCCTGACGACGCTGCCCTCGACCGCCGCCACTTCGGTCTCGGACACGAGCGTGCCCAGCATCGGGCTTTTCGCACGCGCATCGGCAACGATCCGCGGCCAGAGCGAGCGGAGCCGGTCGACGGTGGCGGGACCGGGCTCGGATACCTCAGCGGATGGGCGGTTCGGCGGAGCGGCGGATCGGGCAGCCGATACCGGTGCGTTCGGTTGACCGCTCGATCCGCCGCTCCGCTGATCCGCCGATCCGCCCAACGACCGAATCACCTGCTCCAGCTCCACCGTCCGACTCATCAACGCCCAGCGCAGCAGCAACAGCTCGACCGCCAGCTGCGCGTGCCCGCTGCCGCGAATCTGCCCTTCCATCTCACTCAACGTGGTCAGCAGGCGTACGAGGTCGGCGGTCGGGAGGGCGGGCGCGTAGCGGCGCACGACGGACTCGAGCGCTTCAGTGAGCCCCTGCGGCTGTCCGCCCATGCCCACGAGCAGCACGGCCCGAAGCACCTCACCCGCCCCGTTCACGAACTCATTGAGATCGGCTCCCGCGTCCACGAGCCGCTCGATCAGGGGGAACACGGCCGGCACATCCCGCTCGGCGATCACGCGCAGCATCTCGCCATAGACGTCGTCGGGAATGAGCCCCAGCACGTCGCGCACGAGCGCCGCGGTGATGGCCCCTTCGCCAAAGGAACGAACCTGGTCCAGCATGGAGAGCGCGTCGCGCATGCCACCATCGGCCCGCTTCGCGATCAGCCGCAACGCATCCGGCTCAGCCGCGATCGCTTCGCTGGCAACCACCTGTTCGAGCCGCGCGAAAATCGGCTGCGGGCCGATGCGGCGGAAATCGAAACGCTGCAGGCGGGAGAGAATCGGGGCGGCGCTCTGCGCGATCTTCTGCGGCTCGGTGGTCGCGAACACGAAGACCACGCGGGGCGGCGGCTCTTCCAGGATCTTGAGCAGCGCGTTCCACGCCTCGCGCGTGAGCATATGCGCCTCATCGACGATGTAGACCTTGGACCGTGACTCGGCGCTCGCGGCGTACATCGCGCGCTCACGCAGATCGCGGGCGTCGTCGACTCCCCGATTGGAGGCCGCATCGAGCTCGACCACATCCAGGCTCGCGGCGCCATTCCAGATGCGGGTGCACGACTCGCACACGCCGCACGGCTCGCCTTCGGGCGAACGGTTCTCACAGTTCAGGGCCATGGCGAGGATGCGCGCCGCCGAGGTCTTGCCCACGCCTCGGGGCCCCGCGAACAAATACCCGTGCGCCACACGGCCCTGAGCCACCGCGCCACGCAACGCCGCGGCGACGTGGCCCTGCACGAGGAGGTCGGCGAAGGACTTCGGTCTGTACTTACGGGCTAATGCGATCATGTTGAACGCCGAACGCGGCGTTGTAAAGGAAATGCCCCAGGCACCCCGCAGCGTAATCCGACATCGTTGAGCGCTGCTCCCTGCGGGGGCCTGACGCGGTTCACGAGCGGAAGACCTGCGGACCTGGGGCGCCAGAAAGGTACCCGAGGGGCGCGGGCGAGCCAAGGTGGGTTAATCCGCCGCGAGCGCCGCCCGGGTGCGCCGCGCGGCTTCCAGCACATCGTCACGCGACACGTCGAGGTGGGTGACGGCCCGCAGCCGGCGTTCTCCGAACGGCACGACGAGTACGCCGACCTGCGCGAGACGCCTCACGGCGCTCGCCGCGGTGTCACGCTCCCGCGTGAGGTCGAGCATGACGATGTTCGATTCGGGTGTAAGTGGTCGTAGCACCGCGCAGTCGGCGAGCGACGCGGCGAAGAGCTGCGCGTGCACGTGATCCTCGAGCGTGCGCGGAAGGTGGTGTTCGAGCGCCCATAGCGCTGCGGCGGCGAGCATGCCGGATTGCCGCATGCCTCCGCCGAGTCGCTTGCGGTACTCCCACGCGCGCGGCCGCTCGTTGCTCGGGAACGCGAGGCACGAGCCGACCGGGCAGCCCAGTCCTTTCGAAAAGCTCACCATCACCGTCGCCGCACCGCGCGCGAGGCGGTCGACCGGAACGTCGAGCGCGGCGGCCGCATTCCAGAGCCGGGCCCCGTCCAGGTGCACCGGGAGGTTTGCGCCGCGTGCGACGGCCACAATCTCGTCCATCAGCGCTGGCGGCATGACTTTCCCGCCGGCCGCGTTGTGGGTGTTCTCGACGGCGACCGCGCCGGCCCGCGGCACGTGCGGCGAGGGCGGTCGGAGTGCGTGGCGCACGAGGTTGCCGGTGAGCTGTCCATCGCTCGTGACGATCGGGCGGACCTGCACGCCCCAGTTGGCGGCCACACCCGCCAGCTCGTAATGGACGAGATGCGCGTTCGCCTCGATCAGCAGCTCGGTACCGGGATGGGTGAGCAGGGCAATCGCCGTCTGATTCGCCTGCGTACCCGACGGAAAGAACAGCGCGTCGCCAAACCCCAGCAGCTCGGCCACGCGCTGCTCGAGCCGGCGGGTCGTGGGATCGCCGTCCAGTACGTCGTCGCCGACGGGCGCGGCAAGCATCGCGCGCCGCATCGCGGCCGAGGGTTGGGTGACGGTGTCAGACCGTAAGTCGATCGTCTTCATCCAAGCCTGATGCCCTGCGCGCGCCGCATGCGGATCAGGTCGTAGGTCTCCGCGACTTCGCCGCCCAGGAGAAACAGGAACGCGCTGTAATAGATCCAGAGCAGAAACAGGAACAACGCCGCCACGTTGGCGTCGGACGTGAGGCGATCGAGCGTCACGAACTTGCCGACGTACAACGCGTACAGGCGCCGCGCCACTTCGAACCCGAGCGAGCAGAACGTGGCCGCCACGAGCGCCGTCCGCCAATTGATGCGTCGCGATGGGAGGAGCTTGAACACGACGTAGAACACCGCGATGCCGAGCCCGAACGCCACGACCTCAACGGAGAGGCTCCAGACCCAGTGCACGACGAAGACGCGACTGACCGTGGGCGTTTGCCGCGCCTCGAAGGCCGACAGCAGCCCGCTCGCCACCAGAAACACCGCGGCGAGGCACACCATGAACACGTCCAGCAGCTTGATGAGATACCACCGGCGGTTCTCGTCGGTGTCGAATACCTCGTTCAGCGCCACACGCAGGCTGTCGAAGAACCGTGTCGAGAACCAGAGAAACAACGGGATACCGTACAGCGTCAGCCGCCCGCGGCGGCGCACGATGTCGACCAGCTCTCGCTCGATCGCGTCAAAGCCGCCTGCGCGTCCATCTCCCCCCGTCGGGAGGAAATGTGACAGCAGCTCGTGCACGGAGACCTGCTGTGTCGTGATCTGATGTTGCACCAAGTAGCCGATGCCGCCGAGCAGCAGGATGGTGAACGGAAGAGCCGTGAGGAGCAGCGAGAACGAGAGCCCGCTCGCGAGGAACGGAATATTGTCCTCAAAGGCCGCTTGGTAGGTGCGGCGAATGGTGCCGCCGACGGAGCTGTGCCAGCCCTTGTCGCGATTCAATCAGGCGCGGGAGAGGGAGCCTCACCCATCGGCTGGACTTCGCCTCGTTCTCGCCGGCCGCTTGCGAGGAGTCCGGGCGGCGCGGGACGATCTCGTGGCGCTCGACGTTGCGGCGATGCGGCGATGCGGCGGGGCGGCCTCGGGCTCGTCGTCGTCCTCTTCCTCGACCATGTCCTCGAGCAGTCCGCCGAGCGAGCCCGCCTTCTCGAGCGCCAAATCGCGGAGTGAGCGCAGCCCGCGCCCCAGCTCGCCGCGGAATTCCTCACCCGCTTCCGGCGCCAACAGCAGCGCGAGCGCCGCGCCGATCGCGACGCCGATCGCGAACGGCCCCAACGTCGAATTACCGCGGTCGCTCACTCCCCCGCCTCGAGATCGTCCGGTGCCGCGACGGCCACCGCCCGCGGAGCGGCGTGCGAGTCGAGCGGCGGCTTGACGAAGCGATCCACGATCGCGCGCGTGCCCTTGAGGCGCAGCTTCTCGAACACGTAGGAGAACGTCTTCTCGAGGTCCGCGCCGATGGCGCCGCGCACGTCTTCGGGAAGGTCCCACATCCGCCGCTTGAAGGGGCCGATCGCCTTCTTGCGGCTCTTGTAGTAGAACTGCTCCTCGGTATCGCCCTTCTTCCACTCGTCCTTGCATTCGCTCTTTACCCATTCCTTGAGGTCCTGGCGCAGGGCGGCCGGGAGACTCGGATGATCGAACACCATGTTCTGGTAGTTGGTGGCCAGGTGAATTTCCACGGCCTGGCACGCCGGGAAATTCCCGAACGCCTCGAGCGGCAGAGTAGAGGCGCCATGCTGCACCGCGCCTCCCATGCCGTATTTCGTGCGCGCGTCGTGGGACAGGGCCTTCAAGGCTTCCAGGTCGAGCTGCACGCGGGCAATCGTACCGTCCGGGAGCACGACGCCACCGTGACTCGTGCCGGTCTGGACGGAAATCTTGCTCAGACCCGCGTACCCACCCATGCGTTTGAGCGTTCGTAGATATCCGTCCATATAGGCGCGCAGCTCGTGGACATCGGAGTTCTTGCCGCCGACCTCCCCGATCTCGCCCCCGACCGAGACGGTGACGCCGTCGGGCTCGCGGTCGCGGATATACCGGGTGAGCTCGGCGGCGCGCTCGTAGTTCACTCGCTGCTGCTCGTCCAGCGTAGACTTGGACAAATCGACCAGCGTCGAGGTGTCGATGTCGATGTTGTAGAACCCGGCGTGCAGCTCTTCGTCGATCAGGGCCCGGATTGCCGAAAGCTCGGTCTCCGAATCGGCAACGTATTTCTTGGCGTTCACCTGGACGTGATCGCCCTGAATGAACAAGGGGCCCGTAAACCCCTCCCGGAGGGCCGCCGCCGTCGCGACCGCCAGGTACTCCGCCGGCCGCTGGCCCGTGTAACCGATTTCACTGCGCGCGATCTCGAGGATGATCGAGCCGGCATCGAGCTTCTTCGCCGCCCGGAACACGGCACGCATCGAATCGTACGCGAGCACGCGAATGTTGATCGCGGGCGTCGTGAAGACGGGGATCTCGTTGCGTCCCTGCGCCATGTACAGCTCGTGAATCGAGGCGGGCCGGACCCCGGCACGCTGCCCGACCTCCCAGATCAGCCAGCGCGCTTCGTTTTGCTCGTCCGGCGACCCGAACGCCACCTGCCGCGCAAGCTTGTCCATCGCCGCGCTTTGGCGCTCTTTCGCGTTGTCGAACGCGCGCACCTTCTGCTCGAGGGAAAGAGGGGGAGCACCGGCCATGAGATCTCCGCGAAGAGGGGTGTCGTAATTCGGGTGGTTTTCGTCGAATCTAGACCCCGCTCACCTCGATGGCCAGTCCATCGTACGCCGGCTCGATGCCGCTCGGCAGACGGCCCAGCAACTCGGCGTGCGGGGTTTCGTGCGTGAGATGCGTCAGAAACGTACGCCGGGCGCCGATCGCCTGAGCCGCCGCGATGGCTTCCGGGATCGAGAGATGGAGGGGGTGGGGTCGGGACAGCAGCGCATTCAGCACCAGAACCTCGATGCCCGCAAGCTGTGCCCGGACCGCTTCGGGAATCGTCTTCGCGTCCGTGACGTACGCGAGGGCCCCGATGCGATAGCCGAATACCGTCTTCGATCCGTGCGGCAGCTCGAGCGGAAGCACCCTGAACCCCGCGATGTCCGTTGCACGGTCGGGCTCGATCGCCTGCGCCCGCAGCTCCGGCTTGGTGGTGCCCGCCGGGGTGACGATGCTCGGATCGAAGATGTACGGAAACCGTTGGGCAAGCTCGGCCAGGGTGGCCGCCGGGCCGTACACCGCGAGTCCGTCAGGCTGCCGCATAGAAAGGGCCCGAAGGTCGTCGATGCCGTGAACGTGATCCGCGTGAGCGTGAGTGAACAGCACGGCATCGAGCTTCCGGATATTCGCCCCTACAAGCTGCAGCCTGAGCTCGGGCGGGGTATCGATCAACAGCCGCCGGTCGGCGGCTTCGATCAGCGCCGAGGTACGGGTTCGTTTGTCCCTCGGATCCGAAGACGTGCACGTACGGCAACCGCACCCGACCTGCGGCACGCCGAACGACGTGCCGGTGCCGAGCAGCGTCAGCCGCATCTCACACCTCTTCGACCTTGAGGAGATTGGTCGCCCCGGAGACCTCCCACGGCACGCCGGCCGTCATCACGATGCGGTCGCCGGGTTTGGCGAGCCCGTGCTTGAGAATGAGATCGCGAACGACCGCCAACATCGCATCGTATCCCGGCACCTGATCCACGCGGACCGGGGTCACGCCCCAGACCAGCGCGAGCTGCCGGTAGGTCACCATCTCCGTCGTCACGGCGAGGATGGGAACCGGAGGACGGAGCGCCGCCACTTTGCGCGCGGTGAATCCGCCCTTAGTGAGCGTCACGATGAGCGGCGTCTTCAACATGCGCGCGACGGCGCTGGTGCCGAGGGCGATGGCATCTTCCACCGAAACACGTTCGCCTCCGGCCGACGTAAACCGGCGGTCGGCGGAGCTCTGTCCCTCGCGCTCCATCTCGCGAATGATGCGGTCCATTGCGCGCACCGCTTCGATCGGATACTCGCCGACCGCCGTTTCCGCCGACAGCATCACGGCGTCGGTGCCGTCGAGAATGGCGTTCGCCACGTCGGACGCCTCGGCGCGGGTGGGACGCGGGTGGTGCACCATCGATTCGA
The DNA here is from genome assembly GCA_035519195.1 of Gemmatimonadales bacterium. GTDB lineage: Bacteria > Gemmatimonadota > Gemmatimonadetes > Gemmatimonadales > GWC2-71-9 > AG25. The sequence continues at coordinate 2,576 of DATIWU010000132.1, read as the reverse complement.
GCATCTGGGTTGCGGTGATCACCGGCTTGCCGCGGAGGTTCGCTTCGCGAATCAACCGCTTCTGGACGATGGGCACGCGCTCGAACGGCAGCTCCACTCCGAGGTCGCCACGCGCGACCATCACGGCATCGCTTCCCGCGAGCAACTGCTGCAGGCTTTCCAGCGCCGTGGCCTTCTCGATCTTCGCGACGAGCTTCACGCTCGGGGGTACGAGACGGCGGAGCTCGGCCAGGTCCTCCGCGCGGCGAACGAACGATAGAGCGAGGTAGTCCGCCCCCTGCTCCACGGCATGGGCCACATCCTCGCGGTCTTTTTCCGTCAGCGCGGGGGCGGAGACGTGGAGGCCCGGGAGGTTCATGCCTTTGTGCGATCTGAGGGAGCCGCCGTCGACCACCCGACCTTCGACCCGCGGGGCCGCGATGCGGGTGACCTGCACAGAGAGCAGCCCGTCGTCGAGCAGGATGCGTGCACCGACGCGGGCGTCTTTGGCCAGATCGGCGTAGGTCGTGGGAATCTCGTCGCCGGTCGCGACCTCCTCAGGGGCAAAGACCACAGTCTCGCCCGTGGTCAGCTCGCGGGGCGAGGCGAGATCGCCGACGCGGATTCTCGGACCCTGAAGATCCACCAGCACGGCCACCGGCTGTCCGGCCCGCTCCGCGGCGCAGCGGACGCTCTGAATCCAGCGGCTACGCTCCTCGGGAGTGCCGTGCGAGGCGTTGATCCGGAATACATTGGCTCCCGCTTCGAGCATCCCGGCAATCGCTGCGTCGCTGCCCGTGGCCGGGCCAATGGTCGCGACGATTTTGGTTCTGCGGATCAAACCTGGTCTCCCATGGGAAGTGAAGCTCGTGCGGCATCGTGCCGCGCGAGGCCGGCTAACAATCGCAAGAACCCCTCCGGTTCCACCAGGGCGGGAGCGAATCCGACCCGGCAAGCGTCACGGCGCGGGCCGAAGTTACCTCTAGTCAAGCGCGGTCGATGGGAACGGCGATACGTGCCGCCCGCATAAACATACGCGGCAACATATGCGGCATCAGGGGACCACGCTGATTTGCTTCTCATCGAGGCGACGGCGGAATTCCAGGAGGAGCTGCACCGCGCGGGAGATGGCGGACGCGGGAACGCCCTCGATGGATCGCGCCGCCAGGCGCCGCTCGAGCTGCCCGGCGCGCAGCAGCACCTCAAAGCCCCGCCGTGTGAGCGTGACCCGAACGCCGCGATCGTCTTCGGGATCGGGGGTGGTCTCCACCATGCCTTTGCTCTCGAGACGTTGAATGAACGTCGTGGCCGCCGGACGCGAGATGCCCAGCGCCAGGGCGACGTCCTTCGGCCGGGCACCCGTCTCGCCCCCGGCGTCCACCGCGGCCAGCACCTCGTGCGCTCGATGCGAGAGGCCATAGGTGCGAAAGGCGCGGTCTCCCGAGCGCCCCAGGGCCGCATGAGCCTCGCCGATCGCATTCCCGAGCAGCAGCGCGAGCGCGGCGCGGTCCGTCATTTGATTAACATATTTATAATTAACACACTAATCACACGCCGCCGCCGTGTCAACCGATTGCGGCGGGGTTCAGGGGGTTCAGCAGGTCTCGGACCAGTCCACAGGAGCCGTCGTGCCGCAGCGAGGGCAGCTGAGCGTAACGGGGCGGCCTTCGAAATCCTCCCGCTGATGGCAGCGGGGGCAGACGGCGTACGTGTTGACCACTTCCCTGCCCTGCCCGCCGAGGGTGGGTCGGAGCACGCCCGTCCGCAAGACGATGCTCCACCGATCCGGCGCCGTGCGGCGCACCCGCACGTCTTCGGCTTTGAGCCGCACGCGGTGCCCGCGCACTTCGACGACGACGTGCCCGTCGGATGACTCCTCGAGCATCGGGTACCACGCGCCGCGGCGCAGGATGTCCGCCACACTGTCGGTGCATCGTGCCCAGCCAAGCGGTGCCATGGGTGAACCCCATGATATCACTTTTCAGTAGATTCCGTTATGCAATTGCTCGGCAGGATCGCGCGCCTCCAGATCCAACGCACATCGTTGAAGTCGGGTGTGTCGCGCACGCGCGTGTACCACCCTGCTCCGCTCCTGCCCGTCAGCGTGCTGTACGTGAGCCCCGACGGTGTCCTGGGGCTGGGACCGGATGGGAGCTGGCTGATCGACGTCCATCACCGCGCGCACCCGGAGACAAAAAACCCCGCCGGCGAGAATGGAATTTCGATCGGGTTCAGCGGGCACTACGACGCGATGCGCGACCGGTTCGGCGATCGGATCGAGCTGGGCTGCGCCGGCGAGAACATTGTCGCGGACCTGCCGCGACGCTGTACGCTCGATGAGCTGCGCGCGGGAATCGTGATTCTCTCCCCCGCGGGCGAGGAGCGGCTGCGGCTCCGCGTGCTCGACGTGGCACATCCCTGCAAGCCGTTCACCGGCTGGGCGCTCGCCCGGACGGTCGAACCGGAGACCTTCAAGACCCATCTGCAATTTTTGGAAGACGGAATGCGGGGATTTCTGCTCGCGACGGACACCACGGCGCGGATTTCGGCGGGGGACCAAGTCGCGGTGCTCGACGAACGAGAAGCGGGGAGCGGGG
>DATIWU010000131.1:0-5960 GCA_035519195.1 Gemmatimonadales bacterium | reverse complement strand
CTCGTATACGCCTCCGACCTGGGCACCATCGGCCTCACGATCGCCCGGCGGTTGGATCCCGGGCAGGTCTTCGTGCTGGCGCTGCTCAACCCCGTCCAGCAGGCGCGCGTCCTCGGGACACTGGCGCTGTCGCCGCGGCTCGAGGTTCTGGGTCCCGTTGGCGTCTTCGGCCTCGACCAGTTCGGCATGGCCGGGCTCAGCGCTGTCCTCGTCGCGGTGCTGGCGGTAACGGCGGTCGGTGCCGTTGCGACGGGTTATGCGATGTTCCGCAGGATGGCGGTCACATGAAAGCGCTGGTCGGAATTCTGGGTTTCGTTCTCCTCGTCGTGGTGGGCGTCGTCTTTCTGTGGCCGGTGCAACGGGTGGGACCCGAACCGATTCAGTACGGGCGTGACACCTGCGACCATTGCCGGATGCATCTGAGTCGTCCCGGCTTTGCGGGCGAGATCAGAGACCGCCACGGCGTCTTGACCAAGTACGACGACCTTGGATGCCTCCTCCGGTCTCTGCTCGGGAAGCATGAGGAGATTCCGGAGGCGTGGGTCGAGGATCACGGCACCGGCGCGCTCGTACCTCTGATTGGCGCCACCCTGGTGCGGGCGCCGGATATCGAAACCCCTATGGGGTCAAGCATCGTGGCATTCAGTGACGAGCGCGCCGCGCGCGAATTCGCCGATGCGCGTGGAGGCGAGGTGATGCAAGTGGAGGACGTACTCAGGAACCCCAGCCGCTTCGTTCCCGTGCAGGGATCGAAAGGCCGAGACGTCGAGGTGAGCTCATGAACCGCGACATGCGTGCTATCCACTCGAGAGAACGAGGAGCGGGGCGTCGCCGGCTGTGGCGGGCCGTACGTCGATGGGCCCGGAGGACCACGGTTCTGGCCGCGGTGTCGCTCTGCTGCGTGCTGCCAGCCTTCGCAAGCGCAGACGACGCGGAAGGCCATGGCGCGGGCGAGCGACCCTTGACGGCGGCCGACGCCGGAGCCGGGAAGGATCTCTACCTGCGCGAGTGTTCCGGCTGCCATGGCGAGCGCGGGAACGGAAAGGGGCCCGCGGCCGCGTTCGTCGATCCGCGGCCACGTGACTTCACGCTTGGGGACTTCAAGTTCCGCACGACGCCATCCGGCAAGCCACCGGCGACCGGAGACATTCTGCGCATCATCGAGCGCGGTATACCCGGGACCGCGATGCCGTCGTTCGCCTTTCTTCCGGAGAAAGAACGCAAGCAGATCGCTGCCTACGTTCTCAAGCTCGCCGATCTTCTCGATGAGCCCGAGCCCAAGCCCGTCGGGGTCCCAGGCCAGCCGCCGGCGGCCACGCCCGCCCAACTGGAGAAGGGCAAGCAGCTCTACGCCGACGCGGGTTGCGCCAGCTGCCACGGCGACCTGGGTAAGGGGGACGGCCCTGCCGCCAAGGATTTGAAGGACGCCCAGGGCAACCCGATCCAGGCGCGAGATCTCACGCAGGGGATCTTTCGCGGCGGTGGCGACCGGGTCGACGTGTATTATCGTCTGGTGACCGGGCTGAATGGGACCCCGATGCCCTCGTATGCGGACTCGCTCGAGGCGCCCGATCTGTGGGCGCTGACCGACTATGTGCTGTCCTTGCGCGTGCCGGCGCCGGCGAAGCCCAGGCCGGACGACCCGATTGCCGCTGGTCGCGAGGTGGCGGCCAAGTACAGCTGTGGCGGTTGTCACGTGCTCGACGACGGGCGCGGCGGTGACGTCGGCCCGGATCTGCGGCTTTCGGCCCAGAAGCTGCACCCGGACTGGGTGCGCGCGTTCCTCAAGGCGCCGCGTGACTACGGCAAGATCTATCCCTGGCGGGTCTACCGCATGCCCAAGCTCGCGCTGAGCGACGACGAGGTGCAGGTGCTGACGAGGTACCTGGCCGCCGTTGGCAAGCGTAAGGAAGGGCCGATCGCACTGCCCGACCCGTCGAAGTTCCCGGCCGACAAGGTCGGAGAGGGCAAGCTGGTCTACATGCTTCGCTGCACCGAGTGCCACAACCTCGGTTCCGTGATCGAGATTCCGGTGGTGAAGCAGCAAGGGCCGGACCTCATCCGCGTCGCCACCCGTGTCGACTACCAGTGGGCGGGGAGCTGGATCCAGAATCCCAAGCAGGTCGACCCGACGACTCGCATGGTGGTGCCGGACATCACTGCCGAGCAGGCCGAGGCGGTCCGCATGTTCGTGTGGAAGACCTCGATGGAAGCGGGCCAGCCGGGGAAGATGGCGAGGAACGACGCTCCCGCTCGCGGTCAGTGACACAGGGGCGGGCTGTTCGAGCGAATCACCGGGGATCGGTGGCCGCCTCGACAATGGGATGATCTTCGGCGCCGGGACGGCACTCCCGGGGCGCGACTAGTCGTTGACGTGAATCTTCAGATCGTTCGGCGTGAAATGTCCGGGCGATTTTTCGAGCTGCTGCCTAACTCCGGTTTGCTTCTGCCGTGGCGCTCGCTCGCGCTCGCACCGCGCAGCTGAAACCTGGTACGTTTAGGCCGGTCAAAATACTCCACCATGCCGAGCATCCGGTTCTACTTCGATTACGAATCACCCAACGCGTATCTGCCTGGACGCGGCTCCCCAAGCTGGCCGGTCGTTATCGCGTCACCGCGAGGATTCGATCAGCGCCTTCGTTCCGCTTGAGCCGACCGCCATGGCGGAATAATGCGGGCGAATGAGAATCCCCGGATCACGTCGACGCGACGCCGCGTATCTGCAGTCATGCTGTGCATGAACGACAGGTCGAGGATGTTCTGTTGCTCGTGATGCATGAAGATGGGTCGCGCTCGCTTCTCGCCCGAACCAGTGTGAAGGAGAACCTCGCGCGAACGTGAGTACAACTATCGGCATCGACGTTGGTGGAACAAACACCGACGCGGTACGCTTGTGCGGGGAGCGCATCGTTGCGACGGCGAAGGTACGCACGACGCCCGACATCGAGGTCGGCATTCTCGCGGCGCTTGCGCAGGTTTGCGGCCCTGACACGATCGACCGCGTGCACATCGGCACGACCGCATTCACGAACGCGCTGGTGGAACGCCGACACCTTGCGTCGGCCGCCGCGATCCGCGTCGGGGCCCCGGTCTCCGAGTCGTTGCCGCCGACGATCGACTGGCCGCCAGATCTCCGCGCCGCCGTCGACAATCCAGTGTGTTTCGTGCGCGGCGGACGTGAGTATGACGGGCGTCCGATCCGCCCGCTCAGTCGCGATGAGATCGAGCGAGTCGCCTCCACGCTCCGGTGGAAAGGCGTGAGCCAAGCGGCGGTGACCGCGGTGTTTGGCACGTCGTACCCCGACGACGAGCTGCGCGTGGCGGAATGGCTCCGCGCGATTTCTCCCGACCTCGGTGTGTCTCTCTCTCATCAGATCGGGCGCTTCGGGATACTGGAGCGCGAGAACGCGACGCTGTTGAACGCGATGCTGTGCCCGCTGGCGACACGCACGGTCTCTGCGTATCGCGCCGCCGTTCCTGGGGCTTTGTTTATTAGCCAGAACGATGGCACGGTGATGCGTGCGGACCGGGCGGCCGATCTCCCGGTGTTCACGCTGGCATCCGGGCCGACGAACAGCCTGCGCGGCGCCGCCATGCTCACGGGGTTGAGCGACGCCATCGTGTTCGACGTCGGCGGAACCACGACCGACGTCGGTCGCCTACGCAGCGGCTACCCACAGCTCGCCGGCCTCGACCTCGCGGTGGCGGGTGTACGCACGAACTTTCGCATGCCCGATCTCTTGTCGATCGGCATTGGAGGCGGCAGTGTCATTCAATCGCATACTGGCGTTGTGGGGCCAACGAGCGTCGGCTTCCGGCTGTCCGAAGAAGCGCTGGTCTTTGGTGGCCCCACGCTGACGCTGACCGACATCGGCGTTGCCGCTGAACGGGTGGAGATCGGCGACCGCGAGCGGGTGCGCCATGTAAGCCGTGCCCTGATTGCACGCGTGGATGCGCATCTGCGCGCCCACTTTCAGCGAATCCTGGAAAGTTTCGCGCGCGCGGACGAGCGGCTGCCGGTGGTCCTCGTGGGAGGAGGCGCCTCGCTCGTGGCGCACCTGCTGGCCGAGCTCGGCCGGGAAGTGATTCGGCCCGAACGCGCGTCGGTCGCCAACGCCTATGGAGCGGCGATCGCACAGGTTGGCGGTGAGGTCGATCTCACGTTATCGCTGTCGACAGTTTCGCGCTCGGAGGCGCTCGCGCGTGCCGAGCGCGAAGCACACCGCCGCGCGGTGCTGGCTGGCGCGCGTGCGACCTCGGTTCGTACCGTTGAACTCGAAGACGCCGCGCTGACATACCTGGCCGCCAATGCGCTCCGCGTGCGTGCGCGCGCCGTTGGTGATCTGGAGACCACGGCGTGAGCTTCGCAATTGCACGCGGCGACATTCCAGCGCTGGCGCTCGGCTCGGGTGTACTAGCGTGTGGAGGGGGCGGCAACCCGTACTACGGACAACTCATCGCGCAACATCTCATCGCCGAGGGCGCTGGCGTATCGGTGATCGATGTCGACGAGATGGATCCGCGGACAGTGGCAATCTTCACGGCGGTGATGGGTGCACCGCTGGTGGGTATCGAGAAGCCGCCCAGCTTGCAGGCGCTGCGCGCCGCCTACGACGCCGTCCAAGGCTCGGTGAGAAACCAGATCGGTGCCTTCGTGCCGGTGGAAGTTGGCGGTGTACAATCGGTGCTGCCGCTCTTACTCGCGGGGCTCACGGGGTGTCCGCTGATCGACGGCGACGGGATGGGCCGTGCGTTTCCGGAAGCTCAGATGTGTACATTCTTGCTCTACGGGTTCGGCCCCGGTCTGCCGTGCGCCTGCAGCGACGATCACGGACTCCTGTGGCGCCTTCCGTCGCTGCCCTTCGGCCTCACGCTTGGCCAGATCGGCGGCACCAGCTCGTTGGGCCGATTCGTGGGGGTCGCGCTCGAGCGCGCCTTCCGTCGCTACTGTGCGCGCAAAGGCGGATGGATTTACTTCACGGTCAGCATCGACCGGGCGTCACTGCAGTGCACTCTGGTGCGCGGCACGATCCGGCTGGCGCTCGAGTTGGGGCGGGAGATCGCAGCCGCGCGCATGCGCGGTGACGATCCCATCGAGCCGCTCATTGCGGTCGCTGGGGGACGCTTGCTCTTTCGCGGGAGGATCCTCGATGTCGAGCGCCGCTTCCGCGGCGGCCACGACTGGGGGGCGGTGCGGCTCGACGGTGTGGAGACGGACCGAGGCCGCCGGGCGGAGGTCTTGTTCAAGAATGAGTACTTGATCTTGCATGTCGACGAGAAGGTCGTGCTGACCGTTCCCGATCTGATCACGCTCCTCGAGACCGAGACCGGAACACCGATCACCACAGAAGTGATCCGACCAGGCCTGCGCGTCAGTATCGTCGGCCTCCCGAGCACGCCCCTATATCATACCGCCGAAGCGCTGCGCGTGGTCGGGCCTCACGCCTTCGGGTACGATGTGCCCTTTGCACCGCTCGACGAACCGTGATGGGGACATCCAACGGCGCTTGGCGAACAAGGATAACGCTGCCTGGAGCCCAGAGCTGTCTACCGGGTCCGTCGAGAACGCATCGAGGTGCCACAATCACAAGCCCGTCTGCGCTGCCGGGAGGCGGACGCGACATCGCCGCACCGAACCGCGCGTGCCGAAGCAGTTGAACGGTGGGCAGACTCGCAGTATGGGACGCGCGTGAACGGGGGTCTGTTGAGCCGTCACGGCCCGGGCAAGCCGACGATTTCGTTGATACGCTTGATTCAAAGTTGCGCCTGGCCCGGCACCCGCAATCCTGAGGTGCCTCGGAAGCCAAAGGAGGTGAAGTGAGCGATCCGAAAGCCAACCGAGAGCTGGTTCAGGAGCAATGGGACGCATTCAACCGCGGGGACATGGTTGGGGCAGCGGAGTTTTTCGCTCGAGATGTGCGCAACCATGGCCGACCGGTGGGTCGAGCGGGCGTGCTGGC